>DASYSA010000294.1:0-13133 GCA_036003885.1 Blastocatellia bacterium
CGCGCCACCTCACTGAAGTGAAGCGTTAATGAGGCGGGTGATCATCAAGCAAAGGTGGAGCGAATGAGTCAAGAGTGTGACCCGCCGCTAGTCCCAGTTTCAATTACACTCAGTTCAAAGAGCGAAGGGATCATTCTCACACACACGGATCGCGCCGGTGGATAACTACCTCCCTGTTCCGCCCGAATCCTCCTATTCGTATCTCAGCGCGACCATTGGGTCCACCCTCGTCGCTCGGCGAGCAGGCACGAAACTGGCCGCCAGAGCCACTACTGTCAGGACCACTGGAAGCACGATAAAGATCAGGGGATCAGTTGTGCTGACACCAAAAAGCAGGCTCGACATCACTCGCGTTGCCGCGACAGCACCCCCCACCCCGACAATCACTCCTACAAGCGAGAGCAAAAGCGCATGGCCCAGTACGATCCTGAAGACGTCGCCCGATCTCGCTCCGAGCGCCATGCGAATGCCGATTTCGCGAGTACGCTGAGTTACCAGATATGACATCACACCATAGAGCCCGACGGCCGCCAGCACCAGCGCCAGCGCCGCAAATAACGAAAGCAGGATCGCGTTGAAACGAGGATTTGCCACCGACTCGGTCACCAGGCGCCGCATCGTCTGCACGTTGACCGCGCTGAGATTAGAATCCGCCGATGACACAGCTCCGCGCACGCCGGCAATGAAGGCGGCCGGGTCGGACGCAGTCCGCACCATCACATACGACCAGAGGAATGGCGTTTGCGGGAAGGGCGTGTAGATTGCCTGCTGGCCTGGATCATCCAGCCCTTGATACTTGACGTCGCCGACGACTCCGACAATCGAGCGCCACTCGTCCGATTGGTCTGGGTTGATGAGCTTCAGATGCCGGCCGACTGCCTCTTCGTTCGGAAACAGCGTTCGCGCCATGCTCCTGTTGATGATCGCAACTTTCGGCGCGCCATCAACATCGCGTTCGTCAAAGGCGCGACCCGCGATAACCGGAGTGCCGAGCGCCCGAAAATAGTCAGATGTGACTCCGAGAAAGTAAGCGGTATTCTCCCCCGGCCCTGTCAGGTCAAGGCCCTCGATCGCGAACCTCGTCCCACGCTGCGCAGTGACTGGAGGGATCCCGCTGCCGCCTCCTGCCGCGACGATGCCCGGAATCTGCTGGATACGCGACAGCGTCTCTCGGAGAACGATCGCCCTCCGCTGCGCATCCTTGTAACGGAAAAGCTCGAGGTTCATCGTCATCAAGTTGTCGGCGACAAAACCCGGATCCGAACCCAACAACAAAGTGAAGCTCTTAATAAGTAGGCCTGCGCCGATCAAAACGACGAGCGACAGGGCGATCTCGGCGACGACCAGCGAGCTTCGCATCCGACTCCCAAGGACGCTTCCGCTCAGCGACCGGCCGCTCTCTTTCAGCGCATCGCTCAGATTGAATCGAGTCGCCTGGAGCGCGGGCACCACGCCGAACAGCACTCCGGTTAGAAGCGATGCGCCAAGTGTAAACAGCAGGACTGGAACATTGATGCCAACACTGCTGATTCTGGGAATGCCACCGGGGTTCAGGCTCACGAGTAGTTCGAGGCCCCATAGTGCGAGTAGAGATCCGAGCGCGCCGCCGACCACTGCGAGCAAGACACTTTCAGTCAGAAGCTGGCGAGCCACGCGCCACCTCCCTGCGCCGAGCGCCGCGCGAATGGCGATCTCTCGTTCGCGCGCGGTCGTGCGCGCGAGCATCAGGTTGGCGACATTCGCGCATGCAATCAGCAGAACGAATCCCACCGTGCCCAGCAGCACCAGCAGCGCAGGGCGGGTGCTGCCGACGATGCGTTCGTACAGCGGCGTGAATCTGATCTGAACGCCGGAGTTCGTATCAGGATGGTCTTGCTCGAGGCGTTTTGCGATCGAGTCTACCTCAGATTGAGCTTGTGACGCGTTGACTCCGGGTTTCAGCCGGGCGAGCGCGCGAAAGATTCGAAGCTGCCGGTTCTCTGATTGCTGTGGCGCCTGGCTCAGGGCCGAGCCGAATGTGACCCAGAGCTTGTATTGAGAACTGGGAAACTGGAACTCGGGCGGCATCACGCCGACGATGGTGTGGCTGCGTCCGCTCAGGTCGACATTTCGCCCGAGCACCTTCTGATCGCCGCCGAAGCGCGCCTGCCACAAATCGTAACTCAGGACCACAAGCGGCTCACGATCTTCCTCCGCGCTGAATGTTCTGCCAAGTGCGGCCTGTCCCAGCATATTGAAGAAACCCGCCGATACCACGGCGCCCGGCGTCATCTCCGAGTCTCCCTCGACGGTCATGCTGTACTGGTTGGTAGCCCAAATGGCCATCTCGTCGAAGGCCTGATTCGACTCCTTCAAATCGCGGTAATCAGGAACCGATAAGCCGGCTACCAAAATGCGGTCTGCGTCGTGGTAGGGTAACGGGCGCAATAGCACTCCGTACACAACGCTGAAGATCGCGGTGTTTGCGCCGATGCCGAGCGACAGCGCAATCACGGCAATGGCGGTGAAGCCGGGATTCTTGACCAGCATCCGAATGGCGTAGCGCAAGTCCTGTAGAAGTGTCTCCATGGATTCTCCTGATCGAGGTTTGGCCAGCGCGGATTCTGCGTGCGCCCTTACGGCGAGCTTCCCTCGATCTCATTGGTATTTCCGGACTTAATGCCGAGGATTTCTAGCCAAGCAGCGTGCCACTCGCTGGATTGATGGAAAGTGTTGAAGCGTCGGGGTCAATCCGGCCTTAAGAACGGCGGGAGTTACTTCATTGATGTGCGCTTACGGGATCGGACTTCCCATAACCGGGAATTGGCCACCGGTTAGGTACGCCATTGCTAACTGATCTTAAAAAGACGGCTGCCTCGACACGTAGAGTTCTCCTTCGATCAGCTCGTATAGCTTGCCGTCGAGAGGCATCAACGCAAGGTCAGCGCTTGTGAACCGTGGTGGGGTCGTCACCTTTTCATTTATCTCAGCCATATCTCCACCGAGAGCGTATCTGGCGGACAGCTTAATGGGAAAGCTCGGGTTCCCGCAACTTGATGGGGATCCGATTGCGCGTCAGCTTCGAAACGCAAACGCGAAACGCGAAACGATCCGTCACTCGTGTCTCAGGGCCACTATTGGCTCTATATTCGTTGCTCGGCGAGCCGGAATGTAGCATGCCAGAATGGTGGCTAGGCAAAGAGCTACTGCGACGCCTGCGAAGATCATCGGATCCGTCGCCTGCACCTGGAACAATAGACTCTTGAGAAAGTCGGTCACCCACAACGCCCCCAGCAGGCCAGTTCCAACTCCGATCAGGGAGAGCTTCATCCCCTGTCCCAGCACCAATCGAAGAACGGCTCCCGGCTGCGCTCCCAGCGCCAGCCGAATGCCAAACTCATGGATTCGATTGTTGACGTTGAGCGACATCACGCCATAGATTCCTACCACCGCCAGCAACAGAGCGGTTAGAGCGAAACCCGCCAACAGCAGATTGGTCAAGCGTTTCGTGCTGAGCGAGCCGGATACCGCCTCTTCCATCGTCCTCACTTCGAAGAGAGGCAGTTCCGGATCCAGGGCCGACACCTGGCTCCTGACTGTAGCGGTCAAGGTCTCGGGCTTAATCGCGGTCCGCGCAACCAGGTACATCGATGACTGGACGTGTTGCGAAACCGGCCAGTACACGTAGTCCCGTGAATCCTCGTCGAGGCGCCGGTGTTTGACCGAGGCAGCGACACCCACGACCGTCATGAGGGAATCCTTACTCCAGGAAAAGCGAATGCGCTTTCCAACTGGTTCCTCATTCGGCCAATGTGCGCGGGCAAACTTTTCGTCCACGATTGCGACACGCAACGAAGTTTCGGTGTCGGTATTCTGGAAGGCTCGGCCCTTGAGGATCGGAATCCCCATTGCTTTGAAGTAGCCGGGAGACACATCGCGCCACCACGTGGTCGGAATCTGCTCACCCGGCATCGTCTCGTGTCCCTCGATGGCGAACACATTTCCATCGCCGCCCCCGAAAAAGGGCAACCTCTGGCACAGCCCGGCGACCTGTACACCTGGCAGGTTTTCCACCCGTTCCAGGAGCTGCCTGTAGAACTGACGGATCTGAGCGTCGTTTGCGTACTGTTGCGACGGCAGTTCCAGTCTTCCGACCCACACATTCTCCGCGCGGAACCCGGGATCGACGGATTGCAGATTCCTGAAACTCTCGAGCAGCAGTCCTGCTCCGACAAGCAAGACAAGCGACAGAGCGATCTGGGCGATCACGAACCCGTTGGTGAGCCGTCGGCTCGATCCCGATGCCGAGCTGCGCGTGCCTTCCTTCATCGCTTCATGAAAGTTGACGCGCGAAGCCCGCAGCGCAGGGGCCAGGCCGAACAACAGACCTGTGAGGAGAGCCAGACCGAGGGTGAAAAGCAGCACCCTCAGATCGATTTGAACCTGCTCAATTCGAGGAATGGAGATCGATGAGAGGTGTAGCTGCTCGATTCGCGAGCCCTCCGTCAGCGAAAGATTCTTGAGCACCTGAACACCCGAGAATGCCAGCACTAATCCCAGCCCGGAACCCATTAGCGACAGGAGCACGCTTTCGGTCAGTAGTTGCCGGACGATTCGGAAGGAGCTCGCGCCGAGGCATTCCCGGACGGCAATCTCCCGTGAGCGCGTCGCGGCCCGACCCAGCAGAAGGTTTGCGATGTTCGCGCAGGCGATCAGTAAGACCAGACCTACCGCGCCCAGCAAAACCAGAAGAGGCGTGCGGACCTCTCCAACGATCAATTGCTCGAGCGGCCTCACCATAAATAAGAGATCCGACCCTGCCTTGCCGAAACCGCGCTGCTGCGCGATGTCGTTCCACAGCGTGCTGATCTCGCGTTCTGCGTCCGCGGCTGTGACGCCGGGCCTGAGGCGGCCAATCGGTTCGATATACCAATAGTCGAAGGTTTGAGGATTCAGTCCTACTGGAATCCAGAGGTCGGTATGGTCAGGAAAGTCGAAGCCGCGCGGCATGATCCCGACAACGTTGGTGGGGATACCGTTGAGATCGAACGATTGCCCAACGATCTCCGGGTCGCCGCCGAAACGTCGCTGCCACAGGTTGTAGCTCAGGATGGTTACGTTGTTGTTGCCGGGTCTGTCCTCTTCTTCGAGAAACGTGCGACCGTAGAGCGGTTGCTGACCGAGCAGCTGAAAGAAGTCATAGGTGGCGACTGTGCCGCTGAGGCGCCCTGGCTCTCCGCTGCCGGTGAGGTTAAACCCCGTTCCGCTGTCGTACGCCGCTATCCCTTCAAACGTTTGGCTATGTTCGCGAAAGTAGGCGACGAGTCCCTCCGTCCACTCCATTGTGCGCAGGCCTTCGTCGGGGGAGGAAATAAGGAACGTCATCAACCGATCGGGTTGGGCGAAAGGAAGGGGCCGGAGCAGTACGGCATGCACGACGCTGAAGATGGCGGTGTTCGCTCCGATGCCCAGGGCAAGAGTAAACACAGCCACTGCGGTGAAGCCAGGATTCTTAGAGAGCACCCGCAGTCCGTAACGCAGGTCGTGAAGGATCGTATTCATAGGCTCCTCGTTGAACGTCTTATGTTTTGCGTTTTAGGTTTTACGTTTCGCGTACGTCGCGCTGCTTCGTTGTGTCTACCTTCGACGGTCACCTTACGAGCAACGGCAGACGCGAAACGTAAAACGCAAAACGTTAAACGTTATTCATGCCGAAGCGCGATCATCGGATCGACCTTAGCCGCCCGGCGTGCAGGCAGGTAGCAGGCCAGCAGCGCAGAAATAACCATCAGCAGCGAGGTGACTGCAAGCGCTATGGGGTCGATTGGGCTCACGCCATAGAGCAGGTTGGACAGCAGTCGAGCCAGGACTATGGCTGCGCCGAGTCCGGCCGCCATTCCAACCAGCACCGGCGTCATGCCCTGTTTGACGATGAGCTTGAACACCTTTCTGGAATCGGCTCCCAGAGCCATTCTTAGCCCCATCTCGCTCCTTCGCTGGTCGACTGAGTAAGATACCACGCCATATATCCCTGCCGCCGATAGAACCAGGGCAAGCGTCGCGAACAAGCCAAGCAACACAGTGTGAAGCCGGCGTTGGAAAACCGCCTCTGAAAAGACCTGACCGATGGTCTTTACTTCGGTGACGGGCTGATCCCCATCGACGGCGAGAAGCTCCTGACGCACGAGCCCTGCGAGGCCTGCGTTGGAAGGCCCAGCACGCACTACCAAGCGCATCAGGCGCGAGGGATTCTGAGAGTAAGGAAGGTAGATTTGTCCCGGCCTTGGCTCGCCCGCCAGCTCTTCCGTAACATTCCGTGCAATTCCTGCGATTGTCGCCCACGAGTTTGCCGAGGTTGCCGACTCCGCCGCATTGGGCCGCCACGGCGCCCGGGATGCAGGGAAGTTGAGCCTGATGCGCTTGCCGATCGGATCTTCACCCGGCCAGTGGCGCCTGGCTAAAGACTCGCTGATGGTCACTACCGGTGGTTTGTCGGCCGCGTCTCCGGCGTCGAAGTGACGACCTGCCAGGAGAGGGATCTCCATCGCCCGAAAATAGTTCGGATCGATGACGCAATAGTCCGCTACAGGCTCGTCAGCAGGCTCGGGGACAGGGCGGCCTTCGATGGTGAATCTCACAGTGTCGCCCCAACCGGTCAGCGGAAGAAAGTTGATCGCACTTGCTGCCTCCACTCCGGGAATGCGTTCGATTCGTTCAAGCGACTGCCGATAGAACTCGGCAACCTGGTGACCTTGAGTGTAGCGCGCCTCGGGCAACCAGACCTGCATGGTCAAGACGTTCTCGATGTTGAAACCGGGGTCGATTGAAATAATCTTGAAGAAGCTCCTGATGAGCAGCCCGGTTCCTGCCAGCAGCGCCATCGCCAGAGAGACCTCCGCTACTATGAGCAGGTCTCGAGAACGGCGCCCATGAGTCGAGATCGAGCTGTTTCCCCCTTCCTTGAGCGCTTCGACCAGGTTGGGCTTCGAAGCCCTCGACGCCGGAGCAAGACCGAAGACAATTCCCGTCAGAATTGATGCGCCGAATGTGAAGGCGAGCACCGTCGGATCTATTCTGATCTGTGAGGCGCGCGGGACTTCATTCATGCCCGCCGGCAGAGCTGCCTTCAGTAGATCTATGCTCCAGAGCGCGGCCAGGAGACCCAGCATTCCGGCGGGTATCGACAACAACAGGCTCTCGGTCAGGAATTGTCTGACGAGCCGCACTCGTCCTGCTCCGAGCGCGAGCCGGATTGCGATCTCCCTCTGCCGCCGGACGGCTCTAGCGAGCATGAGGTTCGCAATATTGACGCACGCGATAGCGAGGATGAAGGAGACCGATACGAGTAAAACGGCGAGAGCCGGACGCAGCCTTTCAGTCTGATGCTCCTGCATCGTCGTGACCAGGGCTGTTAAGCCTGCATTTGTCGCCGGGTTTTCCCTTGCCAGATTGGCGGCGACTGAGCTCATCTCCGCCTGAGCCTCATCGCGCGATACGTCGGCCTTGATCCGTGCGAAGACGATGATCGAGCGATCATCCCGGCGCAGTCCTTCACGCTCCAGAGCGAACGGCATCCAGAGATCGTACTGGCGACTGGTGCCGAACAGATTGAAGTCGGAGGGCAACACCCCAAGGACGTTGAACGGGATGTTGTCGATGTTGATCATCTGGCCGATTATCGTTGGGTCGGAGCCGTAGCGCCTCTCCCAGAGACCATGGCTCAAGACGACCACCTGATCGTGCCCGGCCCTCTCTTCCTCGGGCAGAAAAGCGCGACCCAGGGCAGTCTGGACACCAAGCACTTGGAAGAAGTTTGCCGACGCACGAACGCCCCATACCTGCTCAGGCTCGTCGCTTCCCTTGAGGGTATAAAACCACGTGCGCCAGGCCGACATTCCATCGAAGGAGTGGGCTTGATCTCTCCAGTCGAGGAAATTGAGAGGGGAAACGATCTCTTCTTTTATTCCTTTGCCTGGGTTCGCCTCCCAGATCATCACGAGCCGGTCAGGATCTTTGAAGGGAAGGGGACGAATTAGCACGGCGTTGATCACGCTGAATATGGCCGTATTGGCGCCGATACCCAACGCGAGCGCGAGCACGGCGACAGCAGAGAACGCCGGACTGTTCGCGAGCGTGCGAATACCGTAACGAAGGTCTAGCCACAAGCTAGGCATAAAAGCGCGCTGCTCGTTTTACGTTTTAAGTTTTGCGTTTTACGTTCTGCTCATATTGTTTGTCGTTTCTCGTTCCGTAAAACGCTAAACGTAAAACGCGAAACGTTCCTACTCGTACCTCAGCGCGATCATCGGATCGATTTTGATCGCTCTCCGGGCGGGAATGTAGCTCGCCAACAGCGCCACACCCGCAAGCACTACAGGAACCAAAATGAAGGTCAACGGATCCTGTGCGCTCACCTCGAACAACTCGGACGCCATCCATTGAGTTACGACGAAGGCAGTCCCCAGCCCTATCCCCAGGCCGATAGCCGCGAACAAGGCCGCTTGCCCCAACACCAGCTTCAGTACGTCCGAAGATTTTGCTCCCAGGGCCATTCGAATGCCTATCTCGTGTTTCCGGCTGGCAACGGAGTAAGACATAACGCCGTACACTCCCATTGCCGCGAGCAGCAGAGCAACCGCTGCGAAAAACCCCAGCAGTAAGGTCAAGAACCGCTTACGTGCTGTTGACTCAGAGAGGTACTGGCTCATTGGCTGAATCCCGCGCACAGGTTGATCTTTGTCGATCTCGTAGATCTCACGCTTGATGGCAGCCGCGAGAAGCAAAGGGTCCGACACCGTTTTGACGACGATGCTCATTGATCCCATCGGTTCCTGTGTGTCGGCCAGATAGATTTCGGTCTGATCCAACCCGTCAAGAGTACTCTGCTTGACGTCCGCCACCACGCCGACTATTTCGAGGTAGGGGCCTTGACCTTCTGGGAATCCCTGTTTGATGCGTTTACCTATGGGATCGTCGTTCGGCCACCAGCGATCGGCCATACTCTTATTGATGATCGTGACGCGGGGTGAATTGGCGTTGTCAAAATCAGTGAAGTGACGGCCGCGCAGCAATGGGATCTCCATCAACTGGAAGTACTGGGGATCCACAACGTTGATTAGAGTGCTTGGCAGCTCAGACTGAGCTGGGATGGGGCGCCCTTCGACCACATAGACTGATCCCCAGGCGCCGCCGGTCAGCGGAAGCGAAAGCGCCACGGCCGCCGACTGCACGCCCGGCAGCGCACTGATTCGCTCAGTCGCCTGTTTGAAAAAGGACCGCCGTTCGGCCCCCTTGTATTTCGATTCCGGCAGGCTCACATCGAGCGCCAGCACGTTTTGTGCGTTGAAGCCAGGGTCTACCGCGTACAGGCGAACTATGCTTCGCGCCAGCAGTCCCGCTCCTATCACCACTATCACCGCGAGCGCGACCTCCGTTATCAGAAATCCCACTTTCAACAACTCGCGCGAGCTTCCGGACATCCGGCCCCGCGCGCCTTGTTTCAGCGCGGCGGTCAAATCCACCTTCGAAGCAAACAGCGCCGGTGCGAGTCCAAAGACAATTCCGGTAAGCATAGACACACCCAACGTGTAGCAGAGCACTACTGCATCTACTCGGGTGTTGCTGAGGCGCGGGATGTCCTGGGGTGCGATCTTAAGCAGCGGCTCCATGCCCCACAGCATCAACAAGAGACCGAGCCCTCCGCCGATCAGCGAAAGGAGGACGCTTTCAGTAAGCAACTGACGCAGCAATCTGGCGCGGCTCGCTCCAATGGCTGCCCGAATCGCTATTTCGTTTTGACGCGTCGTCGCTCGTGACAGGAGCAAGTTGGCTACGTTGGCGCACGAGATCAGCAACACCAGCCCCACTGCAGCCAGAAGCAAATACATTCCGGCGCGCACTTTGCCGAAGCGAAATTCGTAGAGAGAAATCGTCTCGACGCTCTGACCGCCGTTTGATTTTGGATACTGTTGTTCAAGGCGGCTTGCGATCACGTTCAAATCGGCTTGCGCACGTTCGGGTGATACGCCTGCCTTCAGCCGGGCCAGTACGCGAAGTCCGGGATGATTCACTCGGTCTTGCCAAATAGCACCAGCTGCCTGGCGACCAGTCGAAACGTAGATCTCCGCGGGCTGAATGAAGAACTGAAAGCCTGCTGGCATCACTCCAACGACTGTGCTTGAAACTCCGTCCAGGTTAAGCGACCTCCCAATGATATCCCGGTTGCCTCCGAAGCGGCTCTGCCACAGGCGATAGCTCAGAACCACAACCCGGGTCGCTCCGGGCTTGTCGTCCGCCTCGGTCAACACGCGCCCAAGCAGGGCGTCCCCGCCGAGAAGCGAAAAGAAGTCAGCCGACACTTCACCTCCAAGCACGCGCACCGGTTCGTCGCCATCCGTCAGATTGAATCCAAACAACCGGTACGCAGCCATGGATTCGAACGACTCATTCTGGTCCCGCCAATCGGTGAAGTTCGGCCACGCAACACTCATCGTGCCAATTTCAGGGTTGTGCTCCGAAAGGACTACCAATCGATCCGGGTCCGGATAGGGCAGCGATCTGAGCAGCACCGAGTTAACCACGTTGAAGATGGTAGTGTTGGCTCCGATGCCCAACGCGAGGGTCAGGACAGCTATGGCAGTAAAGCCGGGCCGCTTAACCAGCATCCTCACAGCGTAACGAAGGTCCTGGATTAGAGTTTCCATAATGGTCCTTTGTCATTCGTCACTTGCCATTTGCCCCTTGTCATTTGTCATTTGTCAGTCACTATTGGCACGTCGACAAATGACAAATCTACAGCTTCTCGATCTTGATTGAGCCGTCACCGCTCCTCAATGTCAGGAGCTTGCCCCCGCCGTTCATCTGGCCCTTTATGTCATTCTTCCCGGTGCGCCCGGAGATCGTCACCGGAACGCCCAGGTCCAGGTGTCCGTCGCCTGTGTGCATATCAATGTCTGCCGCCAGGTCCGCGGGCACGCGCATCGTGAGGCCGCCATCGCCCGTGCGCAGATTCCAGTCTTCCGTCATTCTGGAACCATGCAGGGCAGTCGCCTCGACGCCGCCATCTCCGGTCTTGACATCGAGCACGTCAAACCGTCCGCTGACCTTTACTCGACCGTCGCCGGTTTCGGCGTGTAGAGCGCCCTCGAAGGCCTCAACCTCGATTCGTCCGTCACCGGTGTGGAGAGTGACGTTGCCTTTGCAGCCGTCCAGCTTGACCGGGCCATCTCCGGTATTCGCCTGCAATCTTCCCTCGACATCGCTGATCGTCAGGTGCCCGTCTCCGCTTTGCAGATTCACCTCGCCGTTGATGCCGCTCAAATCGATGTTGCCGTCCCCCGTCTTGATGTTCAGATTCGCTCGCCTGGGCACGCGAAGTTCGACATCAACTCGCCGGTTACCGAAGTCGATTCGAGCCCACCTGCGCGGGAACCGGACCTCCAGCTGGACCTCGTCGCCGTTTTGACGGTCAAAGATCTGAATGCCGTCCGAGCCGATCTTCCAATTGTGAGTGGTGATTCGGGCTTCAATTGTATTGCTCTCGGAATCGGAGGCGGTGATGTGGATGTTGGCGTCCCCGGTCTCGACCCTCAAACGCGGAGTCCCAGTCACTTTGAAATCCTTCGACCATTGGTCCGGAGCCTGCGCCGGCAATGGAGTCAGAAGCAGAACCAGTGCTAATAACATAGTCAATCCTCCTTAACATTCGTTCTTAGTACTCAGTCACAGTGATCGTGATGGCCGGAAACGTGCGTCCCTCCTTCGGCCTGACGCCGAGAATCCGGAAGAAGCTCGCAGAGACCATCGCGCCTTGAATCGCTTCGGGTTCCGGATCACCCGTCAGATTGAAGCGGGTGTCCAGGGAAGCGGTCCATGCTCCGACCTCCTCGAACGACTCGCTCTGGTCTTCGACGTCGGTGAAGTTTGGGAATGAAAAAGGACGCCGCGAAGGGACCGACTTCGGATCTTTTTGCCAGAGCACCACGAGCCGGTCAGGATCGGCAAAAGGCAACGGGCGCAGCAGCACTGCATGGATGACACTAAAGATCGCCGTGTTAGCACCGATCCCCAGCGCAAGCGTGAGGACCGCGGCCGCTGTGAAACCGCGCTTCTTGAGCAGCAGTCTCAGGCTGTGGCGCAGGTCCTTCCAGAGTGCTTCCATCGGCTACTCCTCCACGACGGTCTCAGTTGCTCGCCTTCAGTCCTACCTTGCCTCGGTCCGTATGTATCAAAAGTTTCGGCCCGCCCCCGTTGATGTCGCCCTCAACCCGGTCTCTGAACTTGCTGGCGGATATCGCAAACTCGCTATCGAAATCCGCTCGCCGGCCGACGTTAGCGCTGACCGATAGGCCTTGTGTTCGAGGAAGCTTCAACTCGACTTCGCCGCGGGAGACGTCGAGTCTCGAGTCCCCGCTGATCTGGAGTGGTCCGACCGTCAGATCGGACCTGTCCATCTCTACAGTTAACGTACCCCGCAATCCGGAGAGTGCAGAGTTTCCACATCTGTCCATTTTCAAACGGATGTCGCCGCCGAGGTCGTGCGCAGTCACCTTACCGCGATCGCTCTTGAGGTTCAGTGTTCCGTCAATACCTCCAAGCTCGACCTCCGTCCTGTCTGTGTCGAGGAGGAGACTCATGTGTCGCGGCGCTTGAATCTCAAAGTCCACATCGGGCAGGGTGCGTGACAGGCCGGCCAAGCCATCTCGCGGCACGTCGTCATAGATCGGCCTGATCGAAAGCTCGTGCGCATCGCCCAACACTTCGATGCGGACAGCCTCTATGGCCCGTCGCGCGTAGTCCGCGTCTACTCGCTCTTTCATAACAATGCGCGCTATGATCTGCACTTGATTGCGATCCCAACCGGTTAGCTTGACGGTGCCTTTGGTCGAGTTGATTTTCAACTCGCCGCCCGAGGTGAAGTCAACAGTTCTAGCGAAGTCTTTGGATTGACCGCCCAACGCAAGGCTCGGCACAGCAATCAGCGCCAGGAATGCGGCTGCACATTTGAGACGATTTCGAATCATAGGTTCCTCCATTCACGAGGGGACTAACCAATCGGCGTGCCAGCGAGAGGAGTAGAGGACTGAGGACTTCTAGCTGCGAAACGCCCGCCCCTGTAAATGTAAGGTTTAAGAGACTTCCCCAGAATCTTTGCT
>DASYSA010000295.1:0-9192 GCA_036003885.1 Blastocatellia bacterium
GGTGCCGGGCCGCTGCGGGTCGACTGAAACTCCGGCGAAGCCGCCCTGCCCTGTTGGAGGAGTTATGTTGGTCCAGGTTCCGCTGGTGGTGTCGTGCTTCCACACAGCTCCTCGAGTCGCCCCGTTTGGACCGGGCCCGTCCGAGTACGCAATGTAGAGCATGCCATTGGACTCCAGCGCTGCGTGATGCGGCACAACGCCGGCGGGCTGGTCGGCGACTGATTGCCATGTTGCACCCGCGTCGGTGGTCCGGTAGACGCTGGCGCCCGCTTGCGACACGCCCAGGTAGACGACAGGTGTGGGACTTCCAGGCGAGCCGCTGCTCTTCACAAACTGGACGAATGAAATCCCGACTCCGTTGGGGGTGTTGGTCACCGGAAAACTGAGAGTGCGGTTCCAGGTGGCCCCGTGGTCCGAGCTCCTCCACAACCCATCTTTGCGCGAGCCAAAAAAAAGGATGCTGTTATCGTTGGGGTCGACCATCAGCCGCTCGCCGTTGGAGCGGCCATCCTCGTTGCCGCCCATCTTGAACGGCACTGATGCGATTCGCCACGTCGCGCCCAGGTCGGTTGACCCGAGGAACGCGCCGGTGCCGGCCCACGACTGAGTGTAGGTACCGCTTGCCAGATAGACCCGGCGTGGATCAAGCTGGTCGAGCGCGAGGCTCTCAATACCGGTATAGTTCGATTCGTCCTTGCCAATCCAGTCAGTGATGGGAACCCATTTGCCGTTCGCCGCGCTCCAACGGTAAGCGCCGCCAACATCTGTGCGAGCATAGACGATGCCTTGCTCAGTCGGATGAAAGACTATCCCGGAGACGAAGCCGCCACCCTTGATCGTCACGTTGCGCCAGTTATACGCCTGGGCTTGTGCAAAGGCCGAGGTCCGCGCCGTAGTCGCTGAAATTGCAGACGCCGTCATCAGGGACATCGCCAGAAGAATCGCTATTCGAGATCGATCTGTCAGGGACATGCTTGACATATGCTTCTCCTCTTCTTGTTGTTTCGAGCGCCTGCCTCTTCGTTTCCACGAGCGCCCTCGGTCTTAGGTTGAAAGCAAGCTGCTACGGGCTGACGCCCGCAGCTTTCTCCGCGAGCGCCGCCTCGTTCTTAGGATGAAAGCAAGCTGCTACGCGCTTACGCAGCAGCTTTTGAGTGAGAAGACGCACCTTTGTGAATGGACGCTCAGCCACGACTAACTATTCCCGGCTTACAGCCTCGGCGCAGCAGGTTTATTCGGTTTGTCCCAGGCATTCGCGCCTTTGACCTTGAGCTTCCGTTTGTAGATCTTATCGCCGCAGGTGGCAAACAACGTGTCGAAGTTCTCGCCGCCGAAGCAGAGGTTCGACACTCTGCCGTTCGGCGTCTGAATGATTAAGTTCACGCGGCCCGCCTGATCGCACACCTGGATGCCCATCCGCGTCGCCACGTAGAGCCGTCCATCCCTGTCCACACGCATTCCGTCCGCGGCGCTCTCATCAGCCGTATCCGCCTCGTGCAGCCAATAGTAGCGCTGCTTGAACTGAAGCGTGCCGTCCGATTGTATCTGGTAGCTGTAGACCCAGTGCGACCGGTAATCATCCACGTAGAGCAATGTCTGGTCCGGCGAGAGCGTCACGCCATTGGCATAGCGCACGCCGGTGTCCACCACCTGTTTCTCGACTCCGGGTTTGATGAGCCAAACCTTGCTGGGGTCGTTGCTGGTACCCGCTGGAGGATTTGTGACGTAGACGTTTCCGTTGTTTGCCACCACGATGTCGTTCCCTGCGACGCCCTCGGCGATTACTGTCGCCTTTCCCTCCGCGTCGTATGCGAGGATCTTCTGCTCGCCCGATGCGACTGAGTAGAGCCGGCCATCGGGACCAAAGGCCTGTCCGTTGGCTCGCTTTGAGTCGGCGATGAACGGACTTACTTTGCCGTCGAGTCCAATCTTGAAAGTCTTGCTGTTCGGAATGTCGTTGAAGAACACCTCGCCTTTTGCGTTTGCGGCGGGGCCTTCTGTGAACGTGTAACCTTCGCTCACAAGCTGCCAGGCTTCGCCGGGCAGGAGGAGCGCGTCAAGAGTCGGGTTCTTCGATTGCCCGGTCTTGACCGGCCGCGGCCAGTCCTTCCAGAGAAATCGCATCGCGTCGGGGAAAATCGCCGTGGCATGTTTACCGTTGTGAGCGCCCTCGCCCCAGACGTGCTGTACTTCGTAGCCCGCGAATATGAGTGCTCGCTCCATAGTTTGGTTTGCCATCCACCAATCGCCGCCGTAGATGTTGAGGTCGTTTGAGCCATCTTGCAGAAAGACGCGAATCGGTTTCGGCTCGAATTTGCGTATCAGGGTCGGGTACCGCTCTCCGCCTCGCAGTCCCACGTAAGTACCGATCGCACTGAAGACGCGGCTGAATGCACCGGGGCGCTCCCAGGCGGCGGTGAACGCGCAGATCGCGCCGCTACTGGCGCCGCCGATTGCGCGGTCGTTGCCGCTCTTCGAGAGCCTAATGGCGCGCCCGTCGGATGTCTTCTTCGTTTCCACTTCCGGCAGAAGTTCGTCCAGGAGGAAGCGGACGTAGCTATCGCCGAGGCCGTCGTATTCGTAGCTTCGATTGAAGCGGTCGAGTGCGGCATTCCCGTCGGCGGCAGTGACGCGACCGTGCATAACGAAGATGCCGATGGTCACAGGCATCTCTTTCTTGTGAATGAGATTGTCAAAGACAGTCGGCCCCTCATATTGAAGACCGTCCTGGTTCACGTATACGCACGCGGGTTTGTCGGGCGAGTACTGGGCGGGCACGTAGACCCAGTACTCGCGCGTGGTGCCGGGAAAAATCTTCGACTGGGAGAAGCTAAACTTGAGCACTTCCCCTTTCGGCACCCCCGGCTGTGGCTGAGAGTCAGGATTGACCGGATAGTTCTCTGTCTGCTGGTTTGCCGCCTGAGCCAAGGCAGTTGCAACCATGCAGACCGATAGAGTGATTGAGAGCAGTGCTTTCATCGTGTTGTGTTCTCCGTTCCGAGCAGGATCTAGGATTTAGGATCTAGAATCCTAAATCCTAGATCCTAAATCCTAAATCCTAAATCCTACCTGATCATCCACTTCACCTGGCCCCGGAGTGGGTCGTCTCTCAGGACAAAGCTCCGTCCCGAACTATCGAGCTTGAGCGTCTGCAGATTCCCGCCGGGAAGCGCGAACAGACCGGAAACCGCGGCTCCGTCCGTGCTGAAAACCCGCAACTCGATCTCCTTCCAATTCATCTCCGCAGTGCTCTGGGCGACCCGGATATGTGGAATTGCGGAATGGTCTTTGACAAGTACCACGATTGGAATCTGCCCGGCGGTTATGCTGTGCCACTGGGCCCCTTGATAAACCTTGGCGGTTTGATAATCGGTCCAGGGACCGGGCGGGAGATAGACCTTTCGGCTGTTACCTTCCTCGATCAAAGGAGCTACCAGCAGTTCGGAGCCGAACAGGTACTCGTCGTCTATCAACCAGGATGTTGGGTCGTCCGGATACTCCAGGAAGAGCGCGCGCAGCATGGGCAGCCCACGCTCGGAGGAGTCTTTGGCCTGGGCATAGATATAAGGCATGAGCGAGTACTTCAATTCGAGCGCTCGCCGGAAGTCGTCGACGAACGCCGGGTCGACAGCCCAGGGTTCCCGCGGTGGCGTGCCGTGACAGCGAGTATGCGAGGTCAGCACGCCAAACGGGAGCCAGCGACGATAAAGGGCCAGCGGAGGCGCTTGCACGAAGCCGCCGACGTCGTGGCTCCAGAAGGTGAACCCCGACAGGCCGAATGACAATCCAGCTCGCAGCGTCGCGGCCATCGCCGAGGTGGTGTTCTCAGCGTCGCCGCCCCAATGCAGCGGATAACGCTGACTCCCTGCCCAGGCGCTCCGCGCCCAGATGATCGAGTCACCTGTCACCGTCTTCGTAATATCGGCAACAGCTTTGTTGTAACGCAGCGGATAGAGGTTATGTTCGTAGTAGCCCGTTCGACCCGAAGCATAGAGTCCGTGCAGTGGCGCGTCTTCGCCGAAGTCGACCTTGATGGCGGCAACTCCCATTTTCAGCAGATTCGCCAATAAACCCTGATACCATTTCACCGCTTCAGGGTTGCTGAAGTCTACGATGGCATCCTCTGCCGGCAGCGCGCCGCCTTCGTTGCGAATCACATAGCCTGAGGCGACGGCTTGCTGGAAGATTTCGTTCTTGCTGGTGAAATACGGGAGTTGCCACAGGCTTATCCGAAACCCCTGCTGCCGCAAATCGGAGATCATCCTGGCAGGATCGGGGAAGCGTGAAGGAGAGAACTTGTAGTTGCACTGCCACTCCGTCTCAAACCAGCCGGTGTCCAGGTGAATCACATCGCTTGGGATCCGATACTGGCGGAGCTTCGCAGCCACGTCCCGCACCTCTGCTTCAGACTTGTAGGTAATGCGGCTCATCCACAGGCCGAAAGACCACAGCGGAGGCACCGGACTGCGCCCCGTCAGCGCGGTGTATTCCGAGAGAATCTCCTTCGGATTTCCCAGGAAGATGAACAGGTCGAGAGTCTCATCTCCGGTGTAAATGATATTCGACTGGTCGAAGGACTGGCCGAAGTCGAAGGTTACCGGGGCGCTGGTGTGAACGAACATGCCATATCCGTTGCTGCTCATGAAAAACGGAATAGGCTTGTACATGCGGTTCGTCTGCGCCCCCATCGCGTCTCGAGTGTAGGCAATCACCTTTTGCCCGCGCTTATTCAGCCCTGTGAAGGATTCCCCGCACCCGAAGATCTTTTCATCGTGTGACAGCCGGAAGCTGGCGGCGATGCTTCGGCTCAGATCGCTCGCACGTCGGACGAATGAACACGGGACCGGCTGCGCAAATGATCTGATCTCTTTCTGGTTTTGCGTTCGGGTCAGCAGTTTGCCCGTCGTGTCAAGGAACTCGATCTGCCAGGGGTCCTTGACCAGGCGCACGGTCCCATAGGCGCTGGTGTACGTGATAGCGGTCTCACTTTGTTGAACCTTCCACGAGTTGTCTCTGGGCGGATCCGCGACCAGCATTAGCGACGGAACCTCGCGCAATGGCTGTGCTCGTGTCGTAAGACGAAGGCGCACCGTCCGGGGAGTGACGAACGAGATGGAGAATGGCAAGCGCGGGTCCTGGTCATATCCAGGCCCGGGGAAATCACTGGATCTGGCCGGGCTGAATCCGAGATCCAGTTTGTTAAAAGACAAGGAAGGCTGGCGCAGGTACCTTGCCCATTCGAGCATTCCCTCACCTGTTGCCGGATCATAACCGGTGACTCGATTGCCGACAAAGAAGATCTGCTCCAACTTCTCAAAGTCCCGGCTCACATCGACCGGATCGCCGATCATCTGACCCATAGCGGTACTGCGGATCAGGAGAATGCTGATCAGGATCAGAGGCGAAAGCCCATGCCGGCAAGACAGTCGGCGCGTGCGGCGAGAGTCGGATTTCATGTTCGGTCCTCATTCAATAACTGACTACTGGTTCTGAAAGATCAGGTTGTCGATAACAACGGTGCCTTTCGTGGCTATGCAGGGACCGCCGCAGTAAGCGCACAACCGCACCATTGTCAGCTTCTTGAGAACATCCTTGGGATTAACCTTGACCTCTGCCCACGAGGGCTGAGCGACGCCCTTGAGCGGTATGCGATAGGTATTGAAACCAGGGCTGATCTTAACAAACATTTGTGGATAGCCCGCCGACATCTCGATGCCATTGCCCTTGCTGATGAACTCAACTCTCAACGAGGTCAGGCCGATCGCGTAAATCTGTGCCGTGAAAAATTTGTAGGCGCTGACATCATCCGCGACGGGCTTGCCATCCTTATCGGGCTGGCCATGCACCTCGACGCTGACGTCTGCCCATTCATTCAGTGCCTGCATTTCAAAGTCGAAGGTGATGGCTCTGTTGGGATCATCCTTTTTTATCCTGACTACTTCAGGCGCCGGCGGGTTTGCGCCCTCCTGCCCTTTGAAGTGGCTCTTAAGCGTCGGGCGTTCCTGGTTTGCCGTCAGCTGCACGAAGCCGCCGCGATTGCTCCAGGGCCGATTGTCCCTGACCGTCTCGAAGTCGGCGTACACCAGTTTATTGTCCTCTTGCGCCGCCGCTGTCACAGTGCCTGGGGAGTGGGACCGGGCTGAGGCAGCAACGGACGAATCCACCGCGCGATCCGCGAATGGGGCTATCGCCACGAGGCAGCATAGGAGGGCGAGAGTTCTTACGACCTTCATATTTTTACTCCTTCTCAATGCGAGACCCATCCTGGTTTGTTTGATGTTTGGCCGAAATGATGGCGGTTCATCCTGCCGAGGCCGCCTAAAACAAGAAGAACGTGAAGGTAAGGACTTCCGCCAGTCAGAAAAGGTAACACGAAGAGGGGAAATGCGAAATTCGAATTGCGAAATTCGAAAATTCAATCATTTCAAAACTCTGCATTTCGCATTTCGAATTTCGCATTTCTAATTTCCTTTTGTGGACTCGGTGGCATTTTGAAGGTCTCGACGGGATCCGGGCGGCTCGGATCGAATGCCGGCATATCGTTCGTCAGGTACTTAACGATGGCCAGCTTGTTCGTCTTGATGCCTTCCACGATGCACTTCGCCAGTTCGTAGCTGCCATAGTTGTTGTGATGTGTGCCGTCGCCCTCCTTGAAAGCCAGCTTTGATTTCTCGGGTCCGAGGGCTTCATAAAACAATTTGCTCATGGCGTTGAGGTCAATCAGCGGCACGTTCTCCTCCCGGGCCGTTTGGCGCACCGCTTCGGGATAGTCTCCAAACGAGTTGGTAATCCTGCCTTCGTCATCGAAGGTCCGGCGATGCATCGAGGTCACGAGTACGGGAATACCGCCGCGCTTGCGCGTCTCCCCAATGAACCGCTTGAGGTCGGACTTATAGCTGGTGAACGCGCCGATGCCTTCGCCTTTCTCCTTCATGTCATTATGCCCGTACTGAATAATAAGGTAGTCCCCGGCTTTCATCGTGCTCATTACCTTGTCAAGCCGGCGGGCGCCAAGAGAGCTCTTCATCGACTCGCCGGATTCGGCATGGTTGGCAATCGCGATGCCCGGTCTGAAGAACCGGGTCAGCATCTGCCCCCAGCTATTGTAAGGCTCGAGCGGCTGGTCGCAAACCGTCGAATCGCCCAGCAGATAGACGGTGGGGATATCATCCGCCTTTGTGATTTCGAGTGCGCAAATACAGGGGCGCATATCGTTGAACTCCAACGTCAGCTTTTCGTCCCAGGCCCAGCTTTCCGCACTCTTCTCGCGGTCTTTCAGTTTGACCTCTCCACCGCCGGTGATGTGAGGCGTCCGTACGTTGACGGTAAAGGTCCGCGCCTGGAATTCCCCGGGGCCGGTCTTCACTCGTTCGAGCATCAGGCGGCGCAACTCGGCCTTAACAGTCGTGACAGTTTCACCGGCGGCATCACCGAGGAGGACAGTGACATTGTAGTTTCCTTCGCCCAGCGCGACAGAGAAGAAGAAGGGCTTGTCGCTCGTGCAGAAGTCGCTTCGCAGCGGATCCTTGCCGCCCCGATCGACGCCCGTCACCGTCGATCCGGGTTCGAATCCGTACCCCAACTCTCTACTGTATAGGGTCGTCGCCGACACCTGGGTGTAGCCGGACGCGGCCTTGCCCGGACCGAAGTCAAACTTCAAGGTTGTTCTGCCGGCGCGTCCTTCAGTCGAATTCGCAATCATCACCGCGCCGGCTGCCGCGAACGCTGCCGAGGCGGTCAAGATGGCGGCGGACCAACGACGCTTGGTCTTCATTCTTCATTCTCCATTTTCCATTCTCAATCTCTGTCTTCAGTTCTTTCCGGCTCTCTCTATTTCGACCGCGAAGACATGAGTCGGACCAAACATATTAGAACGGAAGACCACCCACTTCATATCTTGCGTGAACGTCACGTTGGGTTCGAGCTGGTAGTTGTGCTTGCCCATATTCACCAACCGCTCGGACTTGAAAAATCCGGGCTTGACCAGGTCTTTGGAATTCGGGGCTTTGATGCCTGCCACGTCGGGGATCCCTTCAGGCCGGAACAGGTAGATCCACTTTCCGTCTTTGGCGTGGGCGACCATCTCATCATCTCCGCCATCTCCGGCAAAGAGGCTGCCGTCGCGTGATACGTTGAAATGCACGGACCACTCGTCGCGCTGGAGGTGATACCAGGTTCTCTGCCCTGTTGCGATTTCGTATCCGGCGAGCCAAAAGTCCTCGCCACGAGGAGTCTGCAAGTCGTACCAGATGATACGGCCGTCATCGCTGAAGAACTCGTGCCCGGCAATCTCCATATTCATGGTTCGGGTGTGGATCTTAGTCAGCCCGTTGCCATCGGTATGGATGGTCCAGATTCGGTCAACCTTATGCCAGGGCCCCTCGTGACAGAACATTATCAGAGCGGGATCGGTCGGCGAAAACTGCAGGTGATTCAGCCAATCGGTACTGCGGTGGATGATCTTCATCTCCGCGGTCCGGGTATTGATCGTGAACATCGCCATCGGTATCCGCTGTTCAAGTCGAGTGTTAAGCCTCACCTCTTTCTGCTCGGCAAAGGTGAGTGGCTTTCCATCCGGTCCGATCATCGGTTGTTGAGGAGACGTCGACGCAGGTGTGACATCGGGCGCACGCGGAGCGCCGCCCGGCAGATTGCCTTCGGTATAGACGCCAAGCAGCAGTGTCTCATCGGCATTGAGCGAGGAGACGGAACCACGAGGCAGCTTGCCGATTTCTCTGGTCTTGTGGTTATCGAGATGGGTCGCATAAATAATGGTCTCGTTGTTGACCCGCTTTGTGTAGAACACCTCGCCGCTTTTTCTGCCGGTGACGATAACGCCGACCCGACCCTCCACGATCTGTTCGATCTCACGCGTCTTGAGGTTGACCGTTGAGAGTCCCTTTGAAGTAATGATGACCAACTTCTGGCCGTCGGGCGAGTAGGCGTTCTGATGGAAGTAGAGACTTTCGCTGCCTGGCTCGCGGGAGAGTCGGATCACGCGATGACCGGTTGCGGGATCAATCCATTCGAGCGGCGGCTCTTCGGGCACAACTGCCCGGAGACTGCCGACCAGCGGAATCAGAAACAGCGTCATCAGGAATGCTAGTCTTCGCATGAAGCATCTCCCGTCGAGTATCGTGCATGGGGTCAGGTATCAGTCAGTGCCGGGTTCCAGGGTTGCAGGTGCCACGT
>DASYSA010000296.1:0-12193 GCA_036003885.1 Blastocatellia bacterium
GAAGACGTTGTTTGTGTGTTGCGGAGCTATCTGTGGCTGCCAACGCATTCCGTAGTTCAAAGTGAAGTTCGGCTTCACTTTGAAGTAATCCTGGAAATAGAACCCGTAACTGTGGCCAAGACTTCGGTCGATCGCCGATCCCGTCAAGCTGTACTGCTTCGTGAGCTCATCCAGTTTTCCGTTGATGTTGATGTCTGAGATTCGTCCGGTCAGCAAGGCGTATATGCGTTTGGCGTTGGTGAGCTGCTCGGGTGCAATCACCTGTGGGGGCTGACCGGGGATCTGCACGACCGGGAAGTTCGCCGAACTGAAGACGGACGTCGCCAGATCGGCTGAGACCACATCGAACTGGACCTCCGGTACGAGGGGCCCGCGCGAACTTTGTGAGAACGCACTGGAGCGATTGTAGTCGGCGCCAAAGTTCAGGTTGTGCCGCCCTTTGCTCCACGAAAGATTGTCGGTGAACTGCTGTATCGGAGCATTCCGCCTCGAGTTTGCGTCGAGCGAAAATGGATTGGCCAGAGTACCTGGGAATATTGGAGCGACTCCTCCAAATACGGCAAAGGAACCTGCACCTACTTCAGGGAAGAACACGACCGTGCCACCGGTCAAACCAAATCGTGCTTCGTTCACCACGGTCGCTCCAAGCTGGGACCGCAACGCAGTAGAGAAAGAGAAGCGGTTTGAACCCTGACTCCCCAGGATCGGCGAAATGGGCGCCGGGAACGCAGGATCAGCACCGTTGAGGAAGTCCACCTTGGACGCAAAGTCCTGATAGTTGTAGATTGCCTCGACATGGTGTTTGCTTGTGACGTTCGCGTCCAATCGGATCGTGGGGAAACGCCTCGTTTGTGAGCCGCTATTGGTGAAGTTGAACTGTTGGAAGTTCGGGTCGCTCTGATCTTTGAGGAATCCCGCCGCCGTTGATGACCGTATATCCGCCAGTATCTTCCCAATTGTAGGGTCGATAGTACCGGGACAAACGGTGCCCTGGCATTGAGCGCCCAGGGCCAGCAGGTTGACCCCGTTCGGGTTCACCATCCCAGGATACTTGAATATACCTCTCGCCGCATCGGGGCTAAGAATGTTCCGCTGGCGCGACTGCTGTTCAGGCAGTCTGAACTCCTCATAGTTGACAAAGAAGAAGGCCCGATCCTTAAGCCACGGAGTGATCGGTCCGCCTACCTTGAAGCCAAACTGATTCAGCATCACCTGTGCGCGTTCAAGGCCGGCCAGGTTGCTAAAATAGTAGTTTGCATTATAGGACCTCTGGCGATTCTGCCAGTATCCTCCTCCGTGATACTCGTTCGTTCCTCCCTTGGTCACAAACCTGATATGCACCGCGCCGCCAGCTGATGCTTCCGCCCCCGGCGTGGCCATCGAAACCTGCACCTCCTCGATGGCGTCGATTCTGGGTCGGATATAGGTAAAGAACCCGTCCCCGGTCCTTGCGGTGTTGTCCTGAACATTGATGCCGTCGGTACTGATATTGATGGCGCCCTTGGGCAGGCCGTTAATTGATGAATTCCGCGGCCGCCCCGGGCTTGCCGTCCCAGGCATGGTGAGAACCAGGTCCAATGCATCTCGCGATGCAAACGGAAGTTCAGTGATCTGACGACCCGTTATCACGACTCCCACATTGGTTGAGTCCTTTTGGAGGACCTCGGCGCCGCTGGTGACGGTGACTGATTCGTTTGCCGCCCCCACCTCGAGCTTCACCTCGACCGTGGCTGGTGTGCCGATCTCCGTCTTCACGTTCTTAAGGATCGTCTGTTTGAATCCCTGCGCTGTAACGGATACCGTGTAGGTTCCAATGGGTAGAGAGGCGACCGCAAACGTTCCATCGTCCCCGGCCTTCATCTTGTACTCGACGCCCGTATCGCTGTTCGTGATGACCACGTCCGCGTTAGGCACGATTGCCCGATTGGGATCCATCACTGTGCCGAGGATTCGTGAGGTAGTGGTTACCTGGGCCTGTGCCAGGGTGCTGAACGAGCCGACTATGAGCAGCAATGTGAGCCAGTAAACGGCGAGTCTCCTGGCCAGTACTCCTATTTTCATCACTATTCTCCTCTTTAATGAAGTTGACAGGCAGCCCGGAGATTGCTTTGCGGCTGCGGGTCATCTTCCCGCCAAAGCCGCGCCTGAGATCCGGGCTACCTCGCTAGAACGCTGCTGAGGCGCATGCCTCAGCCCTTCTCGACTGACTGAACCGAAAGCTATGCTTGTCCGAATGGGATGTCCAACCAGGCCAATCCGCCGAATCGACCAACGCTATCCCTAGACCGAAGAATCTAAAATCGCTTTTGCTGATGGAGGAAGACAAGAACCTAACCTCCAATGGTTGAAAAGTCAACTACGTAGAAAGTGGGAAGGAGTCTATAGGCAAGTATTATGCCCGCTCCTCGACTGGTGGCGCGTGAAGTATAAGTCTACTGCACGCTTGGCTTTAACGTCGCAAACCCTTCGCAGGTCCAGCCGCCGGCGTCTGCGAAATCCAAAAATTTGAATTACCATCCAATGATTCGGATGCTTAACACTTCTCTGTTCCACCCGCGCTCGGTCGGTTTGGCAGGGCGCCGGGCACCACGCGGGCGACCGTTAGCACGCTCGCCCGGGAGGCCCCAGCCCTTAGCAGCGCCCCAGCCGCCGACATCATGGTGCTCCCGGTTGTATAGAGATCGTCGACAAGTAATACCGCAGCACCCTCAATGCGCCGGGCTCGCACAACGTCAAAAGCGCCCTCAACCGACCGCCGGCGATCGATCGCGTCCATTCCGGCTCGGTGCCGCTCCGTGTGTCTGGTGCGGACGAGTGTCCGGTCTTCGAGAAGCAATCCCAACTCCTCCGATACCGACCTCGCTATGATCTTCGCTTGATTGAACCCCCGCGTTCGCTGCCGAAGCTGGTGGAGGGGCACGGGAATTACGACCTCAGCGTCAAGCGCTTCACGATGGCGAAGGACTGTATGGCGCAGTATTCGGCGAAGCCTGGCGCAGATGTGAGGGTATGTCTTCAGAAAGAGGATGCTGGCTTCCAGCGCTCCGGCGTAGACTCCGCACGATCGAGCGAGAGTAAAGGGAGCGGTAGTACAACTTCCACAGTGGCTTTGTCCGTTTGCCCGCTCCGAGGCGTCGGAATCGGCGTCCTTGCCGAGGGCCGACGTCTTATTTAATGACAACGGGGCTCCGCATTTGGCGCAGATCGCAAACCGGTCCAGGAGCGTCGTAACGGTTTCATCATTCCAGCAGGGGAAGCAAACGACGCCATCATCGATCGACTCTATCGGTCGGGAACATATCTGGCAGCTTGCGGGATAGGCTATGGAAACAAGACCGTCTCTCAGTTTCTTGAGCGCCCGATCAAGCACGCGGAATCCTCCGGGTTCGGAAGAATAATTGCGAAACGAAGGCCAGAGGGCGCATCAAGCCCGCGTCGTGGTGTAGCCATTTCCAGGTCTTCCTAAATTCAAGCCTCTTTTTCAACTAACAATCCCTGTTCCTGAAGCTCCTGACACCGTATGCAGTGAGGCGCCCACGGTATTGCATCCAGGCGCTTCGGAGTGATCTCCTCGCCGCAGTTGATACAGTCACCGAACGTGCCTTCCGTAAGCCGGTCGAGCGCCTCCTCTATCAACTTGAGAGTATTGCGTTCGTTGGTGCTCTGCGAAAAGAGCAGTTCTTTGGTATATGAGTTCGAAGCTTTGTCGGCCGGATCCTGACTTACGTCCCTGTCAGCCTCGCGGCCATAGTCCTCGGTGCGCTCGACCATCCCCAAAAGCGTGTTCTTTTGCTCGCTCAACCTCGCGTCATACTGCTTAAGCTTTCTCTTGTCCATCTATCGCTCCTGGCTCAATATTCGATTCTAACTGCTCGGTTGCCCAGGCAGTCCCTCCTAGCAACTAGCCCGGCCCATACGTTGACGCAACTTGCCAGGGTGCGTCCACCTCTACTTTTGATACGGCAGGTCATGAATTATGGTGAAAGCTCGATAGACCTGCTCGATCAACAAAAGTCTCGCCATCTCGTGTGTCAGCGTCATCTGCGAGAGCGCAAGCTCAAAGTCCGCCCGCTTTCTCACGCCTTCCGATACCCCGAAGTGACCACCCAGAACAAAGGTAATCTGTTTGGATCCGGCGAGTCTATGCTTTTCTATCAACTCAGCCATCTTGAACGAATCGATCTCGCGCCCGCGCTGATCCAACAGGATAACGAAGGGGTCCCGATCAACCCGCTCAAGGATGTCCTCACCTTCCCGTTCAATGATCCTGCGACGGTCATCACCGACCTCATCACGGTCGCGTAACTCCACCGTCTCGACCGGGGCAAATTTCCCAACACGCTTCAGGTACGATTCAATCAGCTCCCTCATGGGAGCCCTCTTGGTCTTGCCGATCCAAACGAACCGCAGCTTCATAGAAAGACGTTTCGCGTTTGTCGTTTCGCGTTCTGCGTTTTTTCGCCGTTGGGTGCTTATCAAGAGCGTTCAACGTAAAACATAAAACGTAAAACGCCAAACGCCGTTCACGCATCGGCTGCCACCAACTCCCGCTCGGTCTTTACGCCGCCGATTTCGTATCGCCGCATCTTTTCATACAAATTCTTCCGGCTGATTCCGAGTATCTCGGCTGCGCGCGTTTTGTTACCTCGGGTGTAGTCAAGGATCTCGCGGACATAGACCGCCTCGATCTCCGCAAGTGAAGGCTTATGCCCGCGCGCATGCATGAGCCTCGCGGCCGACCGTAAGTAGTCCGGCATCTGCTCCTGACCTATAAGATCTCCTGTTGCGCCCAACACCGCTCGTTCTATGATGTTCCGCAGTTCGCGAACATTGCCCGGAAAGTCATAACTCTTGAGCAATTCGAGCGCCTCGGGCGTCAAGCGCGTCCCGGTTCGTCCGCCGCGGACCGAGAACTGGCGCATGAACTGGTCGGCGAGTTGCGGCAGGTCTTCGATTCTGTCTACCAACCGAGGCATTTCGATGGTGACGACGTTCAACCTGTAGTACAAATCGCTTCGAAACGTGCGAGCTCGAACTGCCTCCTTCATATCGATGTTGGCCAGAGCAATAATACGAACGTCTATTCTTACAGGTTGCTTTCCTCCAAGGCGTTCGAAGCTGCGTTCTTCGATTACCCTCAGGAGCTTGGCCTGAGCCGACAAGCTCAGGTTGGCGATCTCATCGAGGACCAGGGTGCCGCCGTTGGCTGTTTCGAATCGCCCCGGCTTCGTTTCCGTTGCGCCGGTGAACGCCCCCTTTTCATAACCGAACAGCTCCGATTCCAATAGTTCTTCAGGAAGCGCCGCGGCATCGATCTTGACGAAAGGCCGCTCACGACGCGGGCTGCGGTCGTGAATCAGGCGAGCCACGGCGTCCTTACCGGTGCCCGACTCGCCAAGAACCAGCACATTAGATTCGCTGGCCGCCACTCTCTCTATGAGTTCGGCGACCCGTTGCGCGGCAGCAGAGTTCGTCACAAGTTCCATAACCTCTGAGACAAGGAATTATGAACGATGAATGATCAACAGAGAATAGTCTTCTTGACCTTCCACCGTCACGCTCTCGACTCTTCAGGCAACTTGACTGGCCCGGCGTCACGCCACAGCCGCTCAAGGTCATAGAAGCGCCGAGAGCTGTTGCTGAAGACGTGCATGATGAAATCGCCGTAGTCTAGCAGAATCCATTCGCCGGTGCTATAGCCTTCAATGTGCAGCGGCCGCTTTCCCGCCTTGCGCAGATCTTCCTCAACCGAATTGGATATGGCCTGCACCTGGCGCGTGTTCGCGCCCGTGCAGATCACGAAGTACTCGGTGAACGATGCGACCTCTCGCAGGTCGAGTGCGACGATTTCGGTCGCTTTCTTTTCTTCTGCAGCCCTCGCTGCGATCTCAACCGCCTCCAGCGTTTCGATCGTTTGTGGCTGCGTCTGTCTTTTCGCTGTCCGACCCATCAGTTACCGCCTGTAGAGTTCGTACTTCTCGACATAGCCGGCCACCAATTGTGGCACCAGGCTGCTAATATCCTGCCGTCCGAAAACCATCTGCCTGATACGCGTCGACGAGATATCTTCACTTACGCAGTCGAGCAGGTAAGTGAAGAACTGTTCGCCACTCGCTGCGGTGTGCTCAATCGGCCGCTCACACCCTCCGCGGAGATCGATGATGCGGGATCTCAGGTGTTCAGGCAAGTGGGTGGTCGCGATCACGTGTCCCGGCCTGGTTACGACCACCCAGTTGGCGCTTTCCAGCACCTTGACCGGCTCGCGCCATGTATCGATCTCCCGGAACGAATCGGCTCCCATAATGAAGAACAGTTCAGCGCTTTCGCCGTAGAGACTCCTGAGCCGTTCTATGGTCTCAAATGTGTACGGCCGTTCCGGCGCCTCCAGTTCTATTGTGGACACGAAGAGCATCGGCTCGTCCACTGTTGCAAGAACCGTCATCGCATGGCGGTGGTGGGCATCGGCAATCGACCGCACGTTCTTATGAGGAGGCGTGGCGGCCGGGATCATCAACACTCGATCCAGCCAGAATCTCCGAGCCACCTCGCGGGCCACCTGAATGTGCCCGTTGTGTATCGGATCGAAGGTCCCTCCAAAAGCTCCTAAGCGTAGTTCGCTCACCTTTTGATTTCCGAGCGAGGCCCTCGATCGCTCCCAGTGTCTTTGCAAGAGACCGTCACCCGCTATGCCTGCACAGTTGCCGAAGTTGCTCGCCCCATCTCTTGCAGCCGGACTCCGAGCGCGGTAACCAGTCGATCGATACCGTGGCCGGTCACCGATGAGATCTCAAACAACTCCAGCCCGCGTTCATTGCAGAACTCCCGCAGGGCGTCGAGCTTTGAAGGCTCATCCAGGGCGTCCATCTTTGAAGCTGCAACCACTTGCGGCTTCGAAAGCAGGTCGAGTCGGTACAGTTCAAGCTCGCGAACTATCGTCAGGAAATCATCCACTGCGTTACGGCCGTTCGACGAAATGTCCACGACGTGCAGCAAAAGCTTGGTCCGTTCCACATGACGCAGGAACTCAAGCCCCAATCCCGTCCCCTCATGAGCGCCCTCGATCAAGCCCGGTATGTCGGCCACTACGTAGGTGCAATCGTCTCCATACGAGACGACCCCCAGATGAGGTTCCAACGTAGTAAAGGGATAGTCAGCGATCTTTGGCCGGGCAGCGGAGATGCGGGATATAAGCGTCGATTTGCCGGCGTTGGGGAAGCCGACCAGACCCACGTCGGCGATCAGCTTCAACTCGAGGTTGAGAGCACGCACCACTCCGGGATGTCCATCTTCGTGGTGGCGTGGGGCGCGGTTCGTCGATGTTGCGAACTGGGCGTTCCCTCTTCCGCCGCGTCCGCCTGCCGCGATAACTATCCGCTCCCCGGGGCAAGAGAAGTCATGAACCAACTCGCCTGACGCACTATCAGTGACCAGCGTGCCCAGCGGGACCTTGACGACGAGGTCTTCGCCGTCCCGGCCGTGGCGATTACTCCCTTCACCGTGGGACCCTCGACGGCCGCGAAACTCAGGATTGAAGCGGAACTGCAAGAGAGTGTTCAACTGGTCGGTGGCTTCCATATAGACCGAGCCGCCGTGACCACCGTCGCCGCCTGACGGACCGCCGCGCGGAACAAACTTCTCGCGGCGAAACGCTGTCACCCCATTTCCACCGTCTCCGCCCTTCACTACTATTCTCGCCCGATCCAGGAACTGCATTTTACGTCTTACGTTTTACGTTCAAAGTTTCGCGTTGAATCTTTGTGTTGTTGTTTTTGTGTATCAGCAAACGTAGAACGCAAAACGTAAAACGCTAAACGTAAAACGCGAGACGTTCACGGGTACACGCTAATGAACTTACCTTTGCGTCCCTTCTCTTCAAACTTGACCACGCCGGTGATCAGCGCGAAAAGAGTATCGTCCGAGCCTCGGCCGACGTTGTTGCCCGGCTTAAACTTGGTACCTCGCTGGCGGACGAGTATTTCGCCGCCGAGTACGCTCTGGCCGCCGAAGCGCTTTACTCCAAGACGCTGCGCGTTCGAGTCTCTCCCGTTGCGCGAGCTTCCTACTCCCTTTTTGTGTGCCATGATTCCTCTATCAGCTCTCGGGCCCGTCGGCCCGGAACGTCAGATCAACTCCATCGCTAACTGTCGCCGGACTTCGTGCCGATCGAGTCGATCAGCACGGAGGTGAAATCCTGCCTGTGGCCGTGGGTCTTCTTGTATTGCTTGCGCCGTTTATACTTGAACACAATCACCTTTTCGCCCCGGCCGTGCTCGACAACGGTACCGGACACGCTGCCTCCTTCCAACTCCGGCGAGCCTATCTCAATGCTCTGGGCATCGCCTTTGGCAAGCACAGTCAAATTAACTGTTGAGCCGACCTTGGCAGCGATCAAAGGGAGGCGAATAACCTCACCCTCAGTCACTCGAAACTGCTTACCCCCGCTCCGAACAATTGCATACGCCACGGTTTCGAACCTCCAAAACTGTCCTCTTGACGAAAGTCCAGAATTATAGCGACCAGTTCGAGGCCCTGTCAACAATGAGACGTGATTCCCCCCGCGTGTGAGAGGCAGAACAATCTGTGAGGACGATCGCCGGTGTGCTGAACCTAAGCAGGGAGGTCAAAACGAGGAGTAGAAACATTCATGCCGGTGCTGACTTGTCTGACTCGGATGGCTCCAAAACATTCCAGGCCGCGCTCCTTTGAGCGCGGCCTGGAATCCCACGTTACGAACTACTATGAGTCCGCCAGAGCGTCTACTCACGCGGTCTCGCGAGGTTGACCCTCAGAGTTAGCGGCGCCTGCTCGAACCGCGAAAACCGCGATCGTCACAGCCACGATTTCTGCCGCTCGTCCGGAAGTCATTGTCGCGGTAGTACTCCCGATTTACGAAGCTGCTGCGATTCACAAACCCGGGATTCACAAATCCGGAATTCACAAATCCGCGATTCACAAACCGGCGATTGTCGTAATTTCGGTACCGACCCTGCCAGCGACCATCGTTGTCGTCTCGGTCTTTGATTAGTACGACACCGGTTCCAGCGCCGCCTCCGATCAAACCGCCAAGGATTGCTCCAGTCTTGCCATTCAGCAAGCCGCCGATCACGGCGCCTGCCGCAGCGCCTCCTCCGATGATTCCGACCTTAGCGCCATTGGATAAGCCCTGATCCCGGTTGCGCCACCTCCGTTGCTGTGCGCTTGCGGGGGCAACCGCGGCACAAACCACAATCAAGCTCAAGACCATCCCACCGAGCGTCGTTCTTAGATTAACCATATTTATGAAACCTCCCATCCGTCGTTGAACGCTTAGTGTTAGTGCAATCAAGATGCCAGGGTCGGACGGTTCTGCAAGCCACTTGTTTACAGGAGGTTAGCGGTTTTGATAAGGCGGTTATCGCCAGGGTCTTAGACCATTTGGGGCAACGCGACAGACCAATTCGGGTTTTGTGTGCGAAACGACTCGGCTTGGATGCGACAAGAACACTGACGGGTTGCGCCTGAACGATGGCCGCGACTCCCACCGACCAGCAGCCGAGCTTGTAGCAGTCTCAGCCTCACGCACCGCCACGCTTGCGATTCAACTCCGTGAGAGTCTGTTTGAGCTGGTCCAGTTTATCGCCTGCCTCACGATGTTTGCCTTCGGCCGTGAGTCGCTCGTAGTCAGTCAGCAATTGAGCGGCCTGCTTCAGCAGCCGATCGATTTCGCTAACCGGGGCCTGTGGGGTTTGGTTCGAGGCGGTCTCTTGCTGAACCGGCTTCTCGGACGGTTGTACCTGAACAGGCGTGGACGACGGCTTTGCAGCCGCAAGGTCCGGGAAGAGCTTGGCGAGGGCCTCGTCAAATGTCTTTCCGGTCTCAAGTCGATCCTGCGTTGCCACTGCTACCTGTCGCAGCTCCGGGAGCTTGCCCGTGTTGCTCTCGGCCTGCAGATAAAATGATTCGATATAGAGCAATGAGTCGGCGATGGGGATAACCAGCAGATTGCCGCGCACAACTTGCGATCCCTTCTGATTCCACAGCGTCATCAGCTGGGAGAGCGTCGCATCCTGGTTTACCCGGGCCCTGATCTGAGCAGGTCCATTGATGGTCATGCTCTTGGGAAAACCGAACACATGTGCCTGTCCGTAGTTGTCTCCGTCGTTGCGACAGGCCAGCCACCCGATCATGTTGTTTCTCCCCGGTCCCGTGGGCGTGAATGGCAGAATGTTGGCAAACTCGACCCCCTGCTCGCCCGGGAGTTGCATCAGCACATAATAAGGGTCCATCGGCGGAGGCTCAGTGTCCGCCTTCTGCGCTTCGCCGGTCGCGATTCCCCATTGGTCTTCCCGCCCATAGAAGGTCTGCGGGTTCTGCATGTGATACAGAGTGTAGACTCGCGCCTGCAGCGCTGCCAGCAAGTCGGGATACCGTATGTGCTCACGCAGATCTTCGGCCATTTCACTGCTGGGATGAAACAGCGAAGGGAACATCCGCGAATACGTCTGAATTATCGGATCATCCGGCTCGAACACGTAGAACTTCACATCGCCGTCATACGCATCGATCACAACCTTGACCGAGTTGCGCAGATAATTGAGGCTGACATCGCCCATCCTGTAACTCTTCGAATAAGGATAGCGGTCCGAGTAGGTAAACGCGTCGATCATCCAGAAGAGCCTTCCCTCGCGATTTATCACAATGTAGGGGTCGGGCTCGAAAAGCAGGAAAGGAGCAATCTCCCTTACTCGACCGAGCACGTCGCGGCGCATCAGCACGCGGCTCTCAGGAGTTATGTAATCAGAAAACAGCATCGTCGTTCCATCGCCAAGATAGAGAGCAAGTGCGGACTGGCGAAAGAACCCTCCAACGCGTATACCTGCTTGCGATTCATATTCGCTGTAGGAGTCGTCGTGTTCCTGAGCAGGGTAGTTGAACTCGGGCTTATTTGGGCCCTGGCGTTTGGTGTGAACGTAGACGTGGGAGTCGGTCGCCTCTCCGAAGTAAACCTCCGGCCGAGTGATCTTGATTTCCGGCACCTCGCTTTTGACCGGCATATCCCGCACGACAAGATGCGGCAGCCCCTCAGGTGTGAACTCGTTCACCATGCTCATCGTCACGCCGTATCCGTGAGTGTAGACCACATGCTGATTGATCCAGTTCTTCTCAGGAAGCTGAGTGACGTTGAGCTCCCGAGGAGCCAACATGACCTGCCGAAGCCTGCCATTGATGATGTAGCGATCGACGTCCGGAACGCCGAAATCATAGTAAGTCAGTATCTCCTGGTTCTGACTGAACGTGGACTGAAGCACCGCCGGGTCCCAGAGTCGAACGTTGTCGAGTGTCGCCTGGTTCGCGCGAAGCTGCTGCGCCGTCAGAGTTGGAGCAGGTTGAAAAGGCGTCTCCTTGAAGCGATCCAGTGCAAAGGCGCTGCGAGTCATCTCAATGTTGTGCTGAATGAAAGGCGCCTCCTTGGCCTTCTCATTCGGCTTCACTGAGAATGAGTAGATAGATTGGGGAATGATCACCAACCCGAACAGCCAGATCGCCACAAGCCCTCCGGCTATCCAGCCGATGATCTTCGGGCGTTTGAAAACCAGGGCGTTTACTGCCAGCAGGATGGCTGCTACGAGCAGAGCGATTGCAAGAATATCCAATGCCGGCAGCCTCACATTGGCATCCGTGTAGCTGACTCCGGCGAAGAGATCCTGGCGCGACTGCAAGAGATCGAATCGCCCGATGTAGGGACTGGCGGCGAGCACCAGCGCGAGTGTAGCAGCAGAAGCGCTCACTGCCGAACTCGCTCGGCGGCGGGTCTGGGCGGTTCCAAATCCCTGCGCTTTCTCGACGTACCAGGTATAGAACGACACTCCGCTCACTACGACGAACAGGATCAGAAAGGTGGTCACCAGCCAGCTTGAAACGAGGTCGAGCACCGGAAGCTTGAACAGATAGAAACTGACGTCCCGATGAAAGATGGGATCGGTCACTCCGCCGTCAACTGCGTTGAGATACTGTGCAAACTCGGGCCAGGCTGCGCTCATGCTGGCTGCAGACATAAGCGCCACTCCCAGAGAGAGAACCCAGACTCCCGGCCGGTATACAATCGGCAGGAAGTTCACTTCTTTCAGGTCTTCGACCGAGGTCATGCGCACGCGCGGGCGCTCGGTCAATTGTGGAAGCATGCGGTTCAACAGGAGGAAGGGAAGCCGCATAA
>DASYSA010000297.1:0-26026 GCA_036003885.1 Blastocatellia bacterium
TGCGGTCGATGTGTGGCTCGGGGGTACCGAGCTGGCCCGGCTTGCGCATCACTACAGTTTTTCCAAGCCGTTTGAGGTCGTACTTGATCGAGAGCGAAACTCCGCGGTCCTGACACCTGAGTGTGAACTTGCCGATCTTGAATGTGTCACCAGCCTTTAGCTGTAGTTCGCGGATGCGTTTGCCGTCGAAGAACGTTCCGTTGGCGCTACTGAGATCGACAAGCGTTATGGCAACGTTGGTCAGCTTGATGACGGCGTGTTCGCGGGAGACCTGGCCGTCGTTGAGGACGATATCGTTAGCAGTGTCGAGCCGGCCGATTCGAGTCTCCGGCTTGACGAGGTGAAAATCAAAAGTCCTTCCAGTCTCGGTATCAGTAATGACTAACTTTGCGCTTAAGAGTTGTTGACTCACAGTGTGGCTCTCCAGGAGCAGTGCCGCTCAATCGTGCTTAGTTATCATAACACGGACCATCGGCCATGCGACTTGGCCTCAGGCCCTCGATTCTGCGGTTCCTTCTCTCGTCCCCCGAAGATTGACATCTGACTTCATCTTTAACTGGAGAGGATGCTCGGAAAGAATCGCAGAATCGATGGCCCCATTCCTTCTCACAGCCCACACTGGAGAATTTCCAATAGTCTGGATTGACAAACAACTCCTTTGTGATTAAAGTGGCCCCGCTCTTGTTCCCGGATCCAAGGCCAAAAGTGAAACACCCGTATCGTTAACAACTAGTTGTTCCCTTTGTTTAGGATAATGGTCACCAGGTCCGGCGTGTCGTTTCTTGAGCGCTGCGACGAAAACGAGTTTGGGACAAACCGTGTCATTCGCGTCTGGATGAGGAGAGACAATCTTGTTAAGGAGGATAAAACTTTGAACAAGCGAATTCTGATATTTCTCGCAAGCATATGCGTGGTCATCGGGGTTGTAGTAGTCCCACAGCTAACTGCAACTTCTGCATCGCACGCTAGAGCTGCTAGCAATGATCTGCCTGATCTGATAGTCCGCTCGGATGTGCTCAGAGATCATTGGGTGGTTCGCGTGGAAGACCTACCTGCGACCTTTTGCAGCGTCGAAGAGGGTGGCATAACGCCGGGTCAGCGTACGCTTATTCGGTTCACAGTGACGACGCCCAACATAGGCAACGGCGATGTTTTTGTTGGCGACCCGAACGCCCACATTGCGGCTAACGACGGTCTCTTTGAGTTTGCCTCCTGCCACAATCATTATCACTTTAGGCACTATGCCCTATATCAATTGATAGACCCTGCCACCGGCTTCATCTGGAAGGCCGCCAAGCGGGGCTTTTGCATGCTTGACACCGATCCAAATCCGCAATGGCTGGGCGGACCCGTTCCTGGACCTGGCCAGTTCAGCAACTGTGGGGCAGTTGGCATTCCTGGCAATCAGGGAATAAGCGCTGGATGGGCTGATACATACAATCTCCATCTGGGCGGGCAGTACTTCGTACTTGATGGCGGAGACGGCCAACCCGTCGTGCCGGCGGGCACGTACGTTCTTCGCATCACGGTCAATCCTCCATTCGTCGCTAAGAAGAACGAGCCGTGCCCATTTCGGGATACAAATGGCTTTTGCCATCAGCTTCCCGAATCAAACTACGACAATAACGTAGGCCAGGTAACAATCAATATTCCTGACCGGCCAGGAAAGACCGGAGTTGGACCGGAACGAGGCTCGCCACACGTAGACCCAGAGCCAATTGATTGACGAAGCAAAACGGAGTATGAGGCCAACCGCTTATCTGAGGATGCGACTGTGGCAACGCTCGCAGGTCTGAGCGAACTCGTGGCAGGTGAAACAGCTCCGTTGATTCATCTGCGCCTGAAACCGATGCCCCCCATTTACAAATGCATTGATCGGGTTGTGACTCCGCGGCCGCTCATTGTGACATCTCTCGCAGCTATCAGCCTGATGACAGACAGCGCAATTCAAGCGCTCCATAGACGCCATTCGCTCATGGAGATCATTGCGCCACCTGATCGTGTGCGACTTCGGACGCATCACTGAGTGGCACTCATCACAGGTGCCGTTGGGAAGGGGACGCTCCTCAGTCCTTGTCATAGACTGGAGAGCCGGACGCAGACTCGATACAAACTCGTGACAGAACGTGCATTTGGCCTCAGGGGCTCGCGCAGCATCTGCGTGCCTGATCCTGAACGCGGCAGTGTGGTCGAGGGGTCTTTCGGTCAAGGTGTGATTGCGTGGCTTGCGGCCCGCTGCAATCTGGGTGTGACAGACCGAGCAGTTGCTGATGCGGTAGTCGTTGCCGGTCCGCCTGGACTCGTGGCACATCGTGCAGTCCCACATCGACGGTATGTTCAACTGCGAGATCGAAGTCTTCTCTTCCACGTTCGTGTGACAGGTCTCGCATGCAATGCCCGCGTTGCGGCTGTCGGTAAGATGTTTGGAATGAGAGAACTTCAGATCCCGGCCGTTCATCGTGTTTCCGGTCGACACCGGCACATTCACGTCGCGGGCTATTTGGGCGGTGTTGGGATCGACTATGAAGCGGCGAAGCTTGTGATAATTCGGATTCTGCTGCTCGACAGATGTGTGGCAGCCAAGGCAGTCTTCGTTCTTAGAGTCGGCGGCCAGCCGCGGCCTGATATCCGGAATTGAATGGCAGGTTGAACATTCACGGTGCACCGGGAACGTAGCCTTCTCGCCCGCGGCGTCAAAATGATGGCAGAGATTGCATTCAACCCTTGCGCCGACGACCTGCGTCACCTTCCCCTTTGTGGCAAGGTGCAGCTTGTGCGAGAAGTCGAACAGTATAGCGCTCGGCTTATTGTAGTTTGGAAAGGCGCGCACCTCGGGCATCTGATCCGGCACGATCTTGGTGTGACAGGTGTCGCAGAAGAGCTTGTTCTGCGTCTTGGGATCGAACCACTGTGCGTGGCAGGTGGCGCAAGCCTCGTGGCCGGGCCTGGCAACGGTTGCATCCTGCTCGCTCGGCTTATGGCAATCCGTGCATTTCGCGCCGGTCTTCAAATGCTGACTGTGGCTAAACGGCGAGGCGCCCTGAGCCGCAGCCTCGGCAGTCGACGCACTTCCAACCATCCAGGCCGAAAAGTCGACCAACGCCGCCACCGCAAACGCCGCCACGAAGACCATCTTGAGTTGCGAGTTTCTTGTCACGTTCATTTTCAGCGCCCGTAGCAAAGATACGAATCAGTCGTCGGATGCAATCACCGGCTAAATCGCCACTCGAAGCGAACCCTGAAACCCTGCGTGTAGTCGATGTCAGGGTTCAGGAAGGACAGCTCGCGGTCGAAACCATACTCGAGCGCCAGCTTGTAGTCTCTCGCCACTCGCAGCTTCAGGCCCGCGTTGTAACTGATCGCGTCCATTCCCTTCAAAGCGATGAGGCGGCTCTGAGTGTCAAATCGCCGATAGAACAGGCCCCCCTCAAAAGTCAGGCGGCCGTCCATAAGATGGTATGAGGCATTCGCGAAAACTTCGTGAAAAGTCTTCTCGCCTTCCAGGCTGATGTCATCGAAGAATTTCGCGTCTTCGGCATCGGCCCGGCTCAGGTGCCGGTACCGGTATTCCGTGCCGACGTCAAAAGCCGGCGACGGATAGTAGTCGGCGTTTGCGCGAAATTCCTGAAACGAATTATCGAACGGACCTTCGTTCTTGCGGCTGTTCACTTTCCGAACCCACACCGTCCCGCCGATGCCTACCTTCGAGGTCAAATTTCGATAGCCATCAATGTTGAACTGGGTGTAGGGATTCACGAGACCCAGGTTCAGACGGCCGCGCGCGTCGAAAGCCTGTCCAGTCGGCGGCAACGGAAAGAACCTGAACCGAATTTGATTCTCCGGATTGCGAGCGAAGGCCCTATAGGTCTGATCGTATATGAAGTCCTTGCTGGTGAGCTTCTCCAGAAAGTTCATCGTCAGCCGCGTCTTGGCGCCGGGAGACAGGTAAGTCGCTCCTGCATTCAGATCGACCGGATCGGTGTCTATCAGAAACAGGCTTCCGTTCAGCATCCATGACTCTCCCAGCACATGCCGGACTCCAATTGTGTGGACGTTGTCTATGTAGTGAGCGAAGTCGTACCGAATCGTAGTGTGCTCGGTCGGACTGAAGACGAAGTTCTCGCCGGCCACGGCACGTTCTCCGGGGTCCGAATAGAACGTCGCTCGTCGCCCGCCGAACACGTCCAGCGAGAACCTTGGATGTTTGATTGACAGCGTACCGCCGTCTACTCTCAGCGGCGTCGCCCCATACACATACTGTCTGCCGATTCTCAGGCTCACCTTTGTCGATGAGCCTTCAGGAGCAAGCCCTCGCAAATCTCCAAAGAATGTGAGCGGCTCGAAGATCCGCCTCCCGACAAAAGCATCCCGAATCCCAAGAAAGGGAGATGCAGCGGTAGTGCGGTCTAGATCGGCCGAGTATCTGACCGAGACCTGCGTGTCCAGGCGAAGTCTGCCAAGTCCGATGTCCTTGAATGTGGCGGATAAGTAACTGATGAACTGCTCGTCGTTTGGCTCGAACGCTTCGGGCACAAAATGAATCGGGGCGTCAGGCACAGAGAAGGGCGGCACCGGTGATGGGAACTGCAAAGCAAGCGTTGGCTTTCCGGTGTACTTGATCTCATCCCGCCGGTACTCGGACATGAAGTAAATGCTGAAGGAAGCCGGTCTCCCCTTCCCGGCCCCGGGTTGCGCCTGTGAAGCCGCTCCCCCCGTCGCCCTGGCCGACGCGACCGAACCGAAGTCAAAGGGTCGCCCAATAGCGGGTTTGGCCCCACCCGCCTCATCACCAATGTTAATCCGCGGCGGGTCGGCGGGAGATGCCGCCGGCTCGGCGCTATCCTGATTTGAGGTTTTCCCATCCGAAGTGGAGCCTGATCGCGGCGCCTGAGCAGCGGTCTTGTTCTCGTCGACCTTCTCGCACTTCTGGCCCTGATCTGCCGCACTGAAGCCTGAGGCCGGCGTTGAGAAACAGATGGCCACCACCAGCAGCCATGCCGGGGGAGTTGGTTGTGAGAACTTACATCCCATGTGAACCCTCTCCGCAACGATCGGTGGCTCGCTGCTCTTTCCGCGTCCTCGACCGTCTGTTCCGATGCACCCCAATTGTGAAAGCCATGATTGCGCACGCAAACAGAGCCGCAAATGAGGTCAGGCCGGTGCCAGTCGCCGCCAGCCGTTCGGGCCCCTCCCCTGGACGGGTCGCTTGACGCGATTGGCCGACAGACACGTGTTGCAAGACGATGTTACCCAGACCATTCCCTTTGTCGTCCTCGGTACCGGGCTCCACCACGACATTCACGTTGCGCATCTTGTCCATCTCTGCGCGGCTTATTGCACCGGCGCCAACAGCGGTGCTGTCACGTAGAGTCCGGCCATCCTCATCGGCAAGCTTGTCGAGTTGTCGCCCCCGCGCTATGCGAAGAATCCTCTGTCCCGCGCTCAGAGGGAACGTGATTATCTGAAATGTCGCGCCGGTCCTGAAGTTGGCGCGATCGAATGGCGTCAGCGGATCGCGCAGCGCCAGAGTCAGGTTGAAATTGGTCTGGAAGACAGGGTCCAGGGCGTTTTCAGGAAACTCGGGCATGAACCCGCCTTTGTCCTTGAACAACCGCTCTCTTATGTCCCGGAAGTCAGTGACGTTGACCGCGTGGAGACCGTTCTTGCCGTCACAGAGCATCGCGAAGGTTCTGAAGGGAACAGTGGCCATCGCCACGGATTCCGCATCGTCAATGGGACGGCCTGCTTCATCCGCATTGAGCGTGAACAACAATTTCGGTATAGCGGGAACGGTAATGTCGACGATGCGGAGGCCATTCTTTCCATCGGCCAGATATGCGCGGTTGTCTGCGTAATCGATGCCGCGAGCATCGTTGATCACGCCGCCAGGATTGAATGTCGTGACGAATCGCGGATTGCGCTCGTCGCTGATATCGACGACGGCCATTCCATTGGCGCCGTTGGCTACAAAAGCGAAGACCCCGTAGACCGCTACGTCAAGCGCATTCCCTCCAGTGCCGACCGTCGCTACGACTCGGGGATTGTTCCGGGCGGTCACATCAACAACGGTCAGGCCCGCGGCGCCATCGGCGACGTAGAGGAAGTTACCGGCGATGCGAACCTTATTGGCGAATCCCGGAGTGTCAGCCTGGCCGACGAGGCGTGGTCCTGTTGCCGTAAACACCTCGTGTATGTCCACGACCTTCACTCCGGCGGCGCCGTCGGCGACATAGACGAACTCATCCGACAGATCGCTGCTCACCACGTCAACACCCTGAGCGTTAGCCGTGGGCACGACGCCATTGGCCATGATCGTAGGGCCGAGAGTCTTTCGAATGTTCTCGGCGGCCGCGTCGGGATCGGTGAACTCGGCGCGGCGCTCGGTCTTAGCTATCTGCGCGCCGTCGCGCGCCGTAGTCAGGACGATCTTGAGTCCGCCCGTTCCATCGGCAACAAACACCAGATCCCTTCCGAGTATCTTGTGGTCCTTTCCAATGTAGTTCCGAATCAGCGCGGTGTCGCGCGGATTCACGAACGCAACGCCGTCCTGCGTTCCATCGAACTCCACCCTCCGCAGCTTGCCATCTGTATTGTTGTTGGTGTTGTCCACTTCGAATCCAGGGAAGACATTGTTGACAAGCTTCTTCTCATCCGGCTTTGCGTTATCGACAATGAGTTTTTGCTCCTTCTTGATATCCATCATCAGGAGCGAGGGCTTCGGACCTTGAAGCGGAGCGAATATCCAGTCACCTATGTCATGGTAGCGCCCGGTTCCCAGCCCCAGTGTGCCGGAGAGCAGATTGTTGTTGATGATGTTGCCCAAATTGTCGCGAAGCGTATGGCAGACATCACAGTCCTTGGTCTCTTTGAGTCGAACCGAGTGCGGCATGTATGGATTCGTCGTTGAGCCGGATCGAGGGCGGTCGCCAGTGAAGAGATCATGTGTCGTAGCCGTGAAGCTCGTATTCTCAACAAGCGTGTCTCCGTTGGGTCCGCCGACGCTCAGGTTTATCTGCATAATCGAGCGGAAGGGAGAGAGCTTGTTGAACTCTGTGTTTCCGTTGACGCCCAGAAAGAAGGGCGAGCGTACGATGCCGAAGAAGAAGAAGTTGGGAAACGGAACGAATTTCTGCCCCATCCAGATCTCCATCATCTGTTCATCGTTTCGTCTTGGCGTGCCGTCGATCGTCTTTTTGTCTCCCGCGACCACCTTGGGAAAGTAGTCCTGAGAATAGTGGCAGGCAAAACACTGGGGCGTCTCGGCGTTATGACAGGAGTAGCATTCAAGCTTGCCCGACTCGCGACTCTTGTTGATGTGCGCGAACTGTTTCGGACTTGAACTGGACCTCACACCCATCGCATCGAAGGCGTCTTTGCTGAAATGAGGACCGCCCTGCGTGATTGACTCTTTCACTTGAGGTATACGCCACGACAATCCGTCTCTCACACGCGAGCGTTGAATCCTCGAACCATCGGGAAGAAACTCGAAGAAAGGCTGACCGTCTTCGTTGAAAGACTGAGTGAGGTCATTCCCGCCGTTCGGACCTGACGTTTTCAGCGTCGCGAGCTTCTTGGCTGTGCCGTGACAATCCTGGCACTCTATCTCTATCGTGTCCCAGTTGCGGGTGTAGATGTTGCCGTCGCCGTGAAGGTCCTGATAGAAGTGGCAATCAATGCACTCCATCCCTTTCTCGAGATGAATATCCTGCAAGCGGACGGCTCCTGTCGCACCGCCATACACTATTCTCATCTGGCGGCCGTCCTGGGCATCAGCGCGCTCAAGCCGATCGGGTATGTCCAGCCGTTGATTGCCATTCTTGTCTTCGCCCGGATCGAGTACGCCGTTGTTGTTGAGGTCCTCGGTGACCGATTCACCGCCGCCCAGGCCGTTGCTGTCCTTTTTCACGTTGCCGTCTTTGTCCACGGTCGCAAAGTTATCGAAGATGTTCACCCTGGTGCCCTTGTTGTTGGTGAACTGGAGCGGAATATTCTTCTTGTTCGCATCGGCGGTGCTGGAAAATCTGAATTGGAAGTTGTTGTTTTCGACCTCGAACGTTCCCTTGAACGCAACATCAACACGAGTTGTGAACACGTGGCAGATGCCGCACTGGTCGGTCGGAATCTTTGTCGTCAACTGATGAATGGCCGGATAGCCGCGCTCGCCTTTGTCTTCGTTCATCCCGTGAAGCGTGCCGGTGGAGGGGTTGTGTCCGTTTTCCTTAACGGTCTTATCGAAAGGCTCTTCGTTGAGCCCATCTGCCCTGTAGAGCATGTGACACGAAGCGCAGCCGCTGTTGCGATTGCGATTGAAGGGATTCGGCGGAACGAATTCCAGATTCCCCGCGGCAATGTCGGTACGGCGAGATTCGTTCAGACCCTGAGGGTTGTTATTGTCAAACGGGGTCGCGAAGTTCTGATTCACGTCCGGAAACAGCCCGGGATCAAAGGCGCGCACGCCGTTGAAGCCGGCGTCGATCGGTTGGTGCCCCTCGATACCGGTGAAGCCGAACACGTTCAGGACCGTCTTGATCAAACTCGAAGCCGGATCATCAGGATTGAACAGCGAATCGCGCCGGGGCCACGAGAGAATCATCCTCTGCGCTCTGGGAAGAGCCTGAGAGATGATCGGCTTTCCGCCGATGCCGCGCAGCCTGTTCGTCGGAGCGAATGGCGGCAAGGTGCTGCTGCCGTGAACCGCAGTGACCTGCCGGCCGTCATTGTCCACCAAAGGCGCTCCAGTAGCTTCGAAGTCGTCGTCGAATGGATCGCTGTTATTTCGGGCGATGCGTCGAAGCTTCTCGCCGTCGAAGCTGTTGGTCGTGGGATTGTAGGCCCCGTCGATATCGTCGTAGTTGAAGGTGATGGTGACTTCGCCATCTCTTGGATCGGCTCTTCCGGTGGGATTGGTTCCCAGCGGGTTCGCGTTGGTTGCACCGAAGGGCGAGTGGTTTGCATAAGTAGCTGTCGCAAACTGGCCCTGATTGGTGGCCATGATGCTCTTGCGCACCGTATCCACGATAGTGCCGTGACAGGAGACGCCGGATGAGCTGGCGGGAGATGCGCTTCCGCAGCTGATCTGCGCCACGCGGTAATCGCTCGGGTTCAGGAAGCGCACGTAGTTGATGTCGCGGTTGTACTCCTGGTCAACGTGAGTGCCGACCAGATTGTTGTTATCGACGGAATCAACATTATTGTTGAACGCGTCGAACTCAGTGATGGTTTTGCCCGGAGCGCCTGCGAACTTGTCGTCTATTCCGTTCTTCCAGAAGAAACGCGAGTCCTTCGGACGCACGTGAGCCTGGCTCATCAGAGCCTTGTCGCGGATGTCCGGATTCACTCCGGTCTCGATTTTGTCGTTGCCTCCGTGGCAGTCGATACACTTGAGCGCGAATTTGGTGTGAGCGGGCGTTATGCCCACGTGGCAGTTGATGCAGGTGCCGCCCAGGAGCGCCGATTCAGTAATAGAGGGCTGAGCCGATTTCTGATCGTGCGGAGAACCGCCTGGCGAACCATGAAAGTTGACCGGATTCGTGCTGGCAGGTTCGGCGAGTTGCCGAGTTGGTTGCCGAGTTGGTTGGTTACTCGCGTGACGGACTGCTCTGCCTGCGCCGCTGGGGAGTAGTACGACGGAAAAGACACCTCCTACGAAAAGCAAGACGCTCAACTTCACGCGCGTACGCCAATCCATTTCTCCTCCTGGAAACAAAACCGCCCGCCATCAGTTTTGGGGGCCGCGGGAAAGTACTCTCTTAGGATATGAAAATCAACCTCGAAGCTATCGAGCGCTACTAATCGGCGCTTCGTATTACTTCTTGTGGCACCCGACGCACGTAGTGGGACCGGTCTTTATCTGCGTGTGACAACCGGCGCAAGCCCGTTCGCTCTTGGCCCCGTGCGCGACATTGTAGAAGGATACTTGAGTAGCTGCGCTAGCCTTCTTGTTGTGCAGATGGCAAGTATCACACCTGGAGTTTTCGCCGGTGTGATGGCACTTAGCGCAGTCCATATTCATATGTGTGTCGTGAGGAAACGGAACCTTGCCCATGGAGCCGCCGGGATAGCTCACCTTGCCCGGAGGCGCCGCTTCCGTCTTGCTCGGACCTGGGCCTGGAGCCGGTTTCGTATTGCCCGTTGGGGGGGTGACTGGTTGTGCGGGCTGACCCGGGTTGCTCGATATGACTGTAGCCCCCGGCTTCGCTTTACCCTGATGGCACTGCATGCAGTCGACCGAGTGCTTATATTTATCGTTGATCTCGCGCGTCATCTGTATGTCGCGAACGGCTAGTTTGTGCGCGGGCTTGTCGGCTTTCGCCAGATCGCCCTCAACGTGGCAGTACGCGCAGCTGACCCCGAGCGCAGTCGAGTAGTCGTTCATCAAGCCTGCTATCTTGCTTGTGGGGATCCCTTTGAGAGCCTGAATGTTCTTGAAAAACTTTTCAGCCGGCGGGTCCTGGGCCTGCACGACCGTCCAGGCGAACTGACCAGCGGCCACGAAACAGAATAGAGCAAACAAGGTTAGTTTAAGGCGTCTGACCACTTCGACCTCCCGAACCCTATCGGCAAGTTCGCCGGTCCATCCACAACGACGGGATTTTTGCGCCCGTCAACTATAGCGTCCGAACGGGGTGAACGCAATTTGGAATTCAGCATCACACCTGCTTACATCATGTTCTTTCCGTGGCAGCGAGCACAGGCGTTGTTAACGATCTCGCCGCCAAAGGCCCGTCTGCCATTATGGCAACTTCCGCATCCCTGGAAGGCACCTCCACGATGCTCCCGAAGCTGCGGCACCGATACTTGAACGGCGTTCTTCTCGCCGAGCACATTGTGACACTCGGTGCACTTTATTCCCTCGCGCTGAGCGTGGACCTGGTGGGTGAATCTAAAACTGTAGGCCCTGCTCATCGCAGAGGGCGGCTTCTTATCTCCAGTGAGCGTATGGCACTCGCCGCAGCTTGCCCCGCCCACTTTGTCGCCGGCTTTAACCTGATCGGGCGCCTTGTGGCACACATAGCACTCGCGGTGCGCCGGGAAGGTGGTCCTGGCTCCCGCGAGCGCGTGGCAACTCGAGCAATCGGCTCGCTTTTCACCGCTCACGTAAGTTGCGTGTGTCTTGTGCGAGAACTCCGTTCCGAAGGTCTGCCTCTCAGGAAATGCCACGACCTTCGGCAGCACTGCTTTAATGCCTTCGTGACAATTGGAGCATATACTGAACTGCGTAGAAGTGAATTCCTTTATGTGGCAGGCGATGCAGGCCCGGTGGCCGGGCATTACAGGCTTAATCGCATCGGCCCTTCGAACATGACACCCATCGCACTTGATCTGACTGTGCTTGGCCGACGTGTGATTGAATTTGGCGCCGTTTGACTGCCCGGCTGCTGAAGCCCCGGCTGAGGGCGGCCGCAGCCCCATCGCAGCGCCCACCGCAAGCACGAAAACAAAGGCAATCAGCTTCTTGATCCGGCCTTCTGGAATCATGTGATCCACGTCTGCAGAAGATTTCACTTGTCCGCCCTTTTTTCAGCCGCCCGAGCGTTCCACTCTACAAAGGGAATTGAAATTTCGAAGCGGACCACGAATCTACGAGCTATTCTTGATCATTCGTTTAATTCGTGTAATTCGTGGCCGCTCCTTCAGCCAATCTTGATACCTATGCTCTCCAGAAACTTCGTGGGCCTGTCGCCTCCAATGAGCGCAAAAATGTAGTCGTTGGCAAGCCGCGCCGTTTCCGCTTTCGTTCGCGTGTCCATCAGCACAACTTCCTTCTCCGTAATCTCTTTGATCTCGGTGCGGAAGAAGACCTTTATCTTTCCGGCGTCGATGCAGTCGTACACGTCCATCTTGTTCCCAAGCTTCAAGTCTCCCTTGAAGTCGCTCCTCACAACCAGAGCGACTTCATTGTTGCGAGTGAACGTGATCTTTTCGCCGTCGCGCTTGAATCCTGTCAGAGCAACGGCGGATTCGATTGACGAGTTGCCGGCTCCGACGATCATGCACTTCTGGTCGACGTAGTCGTCCGGATCGGAGAGTTTGTATTTGACCTTCGAGTCGTCGAAAGGCCCGGGTGTCCTGACCGGGAGCTTCTGCCCGCAGCGTACACAGAAGAGCGGCTTTCCCATTCGCGCCTGTCCGCATTTTGGGCAGTGCCTCGCGACGACAGGTCCGGGTTGGACTCGTATAGTGAGTTCTTCACCAGGCACTCTGAGTTTCATTGGAGTGCCCCGATTGCCGATCGCCAGGATAACGGCGCGGGCAGTATAGGTTGCCTTCTCTTTCAACCGGCCTTGTTCCGATGTGATCCTGAAGACGCCGTCCTCCTTCTTGATTTCCTTGCAGCTCTCATCCTCGCTTACCTGAACTCCGTGTTGCAGAATCGTCTTCATCCACGAGCTCAGGATGACTTCCCTTTGATTGCCGACCCCCTCGAGAGGCAGACCGCCCTTTGCCTCGACGGTGTCAGGCTTGAAGAAGATGTACTTGCCGGCCGGATAGTTTTGAATAGTGCTGACGATCTTGTCCTGTTCGAGGGCCACATACTTCAAGCCTCTCTGCTTGGCAATGGCCGTCGCCGACAGTCCCGCCGGACCGACACCTATGATTGCCACGTCGTATTCCGCATTTGTCTCACCCTGAGTGCGAAGGTCTTCGATCACGTAATCGATAACCTGAGCCCCTTCGTTTATCGCGTTTTTGATCAGCGGCACGCCGGAGACGTCGCCCACCATGTAGACGCCCGGTACGTTCGTCATCAAGCGCTGGTTCCTGCTGGGTACTTTGCGCGGCGGGATTTTCTTGACGCTGTTGATCACGATGCAAGCTTTCGGACTCGTGGGACACTCAACAGTACAAGCGGTGTCTTCCATGCACTGGTCCAATGCGATGGGGACTGACACGCCATTTACTATTGCGAGCACGTCGTGCGGACAGGCTTCAACGCAGGCGTGGCAGCCGATGCACAGGACCGGATCGATGACTGGATGAGGGTAAGCCGGGCCGTCGGCTTTGAGTTTTGCAAGATCGAGGCTTCCACTGCCGACTCTATCGGCGTCGGTTTCGCCGCCCGGCTCCGACCTGGCGCCACTCATGAATTTCTTTCGACGAATGCTGTTAGCAGCCAGAACGACGACCGCAAGGACCGGCACGACTGCAAACATGACGGCCCAGCCATACCATGACAATCCGCCGACGTTCAGGTCGGACTTCAAACTCCATCTGGCCCCGGTGTCGTCGTGACGAATGACCTGGGCACCGCCCCTGGACATCGGCTGAATGTTCGGAGTCCCTTGTGCGCCGGACTGGTCTCCATCGCCGGATGAAACGCGCAGGGCAGCGGTGAGATCTTTCTGACCGCCGTGTTGTACGTGGCACGAGGTGCAGTTCGGTCCTACGATCTTGCCGCCGGCGTCGAACGAGATGCTGTGACAGGCGGCGCAAGTGGCGCGCGGAGATTCATGGAGTCCTTCGTCAGTATGGAGGCCGGCCGAGTGACAATCAGTGCAGTTGGTTCGGCCCTCTTCCTTGCCCGAGACGTGAAGAATGTGGAACTGCTCGAGGGGAGTGTACTTCGAAGCGGTGTCCGCAAGCTTTTTCTTCGTCCACGCCGCTTCGGTAAGACCGGTCCACGTCCACTTCCTGTTCACCACCGGGTAGCCGACTGAGCCGCCGTGGGGTGAGCCAAGGGACCGCCCTTTGAATTTGTACGTGTCGTTATGACAACTGATGCACATCGCCGACCCGACGAGGCCGGGTCGAAAACTCGCGCCCATATGCTCGCCGTGACAGCTCACGCATGTGAGATCGGCTTCGGTGTGGACCCTGGAAATGGAAGGTTCGAACGTCTGGGTCTGGTGGCAGCTTGCGCACTTGGATTGAATGCTGTCGGTCGCGCTATGGCACTGGGAACAGGAGGCGCCGTTCGCGCTCAAGGCGATTCCGCGCTCGCCCGGCAAGCCGGAGGTGTGCGCTGCCGAAATCCCGCCCGGCGAGTAGGCTCTGTTGTAAGCGAACAAGGCAGTGGTCGAGATGACCGCTACGATCACGGCTCCCCATGCAAAATAGGACTTGCGCCAGAGCTTTCGCAGGTCCCGCGTTGGCCTCCAATTGAATTGGGCTTTGCCGAGTCGCCGGTCGGCTTTCGGTTCAAGCAACGACTTCTCACCGATCTTGCCGGCTTCTCTCTTTCGCTTCTCCCAGAAGACGTTGAGGGCCTGGGCGGCTTGCGGCGCCATCACCCCTGTCAGCAGGCCTGTGCCCTTCAACTGATGGGTCCCAGAGGTGACAGGTTTCGCCGGAACCCGGCTAAGGATTTGTGTGGCCTGCCCGGCTTGTTCAGCGGACGGGAGATCGGCGACCGGCTGAGCGCCCGCGCGCGCGTCCTGCAACTGAGCCTCCGACTCCATCTCGACGGTGATCGCCAGAGCGTCTTCGATGTAGTTCAGTCTGAGGACGTAGCGGCCGATCTGGAGAACGTCGCCGTCGGCCAGCGGCGTCTTGTCTACCAGCTCGCCATTCAGCACCGTCCTGTTCGACGAAGAAAGGTTGAATACCCAGTACTCGCCGTTGATCTCCTTTATCCCTGCCTGGGTGCGAGAGACAGTCCGGTGATTGAGCGCGAGGTCGTTGCTGATCAGCCGCCCAATCGTCAGTCCTTCGCTCTCGAGGACAATGTCGTCAACCGCGAGATCCCTTCGCTTGATTATGAATCTGTTCCTGGCAGGCATTCGCAATTTCCCGTACGCCGGCGGAGTACGCGCTCACGTTCAGGCGAAATAGATGACCTGCACGATGTGAACGACCATGAGCGCCAGCATTAACGATGTGAATATCACGTGAGGCACGAGCCACAGTTTTAAGGACCGGTGCAATAGGATGAGCGCATCGATTCGCCGCAGAGTTGCGGCGGCCTCGACCGCGCGTTCAAACTTCCTGCGATCGGCCGGATTCCCGAGGGATTCGGCATCCTTTTGATACTGCCGGCCTGCTGACGCCAGCATCTCCCCAAGCGGCGCTCGCGAAAGGTACTGCTTAACCAGGTAGCCGAATGACAAGAAGCGCGATACCGCTCGACCCATCAGATTCCTGACCGGTTCCGACGACGACGCAGCCGTCTCGCGCAGTTCACTCTGCAGTTCAATTCGGCGGCCGATCAGATCATCTATCAACAGAGGCTCACCCTCGATTTTGGTCATCAGGCGCGGGACCACCAGGTAGCAGAAGATCCCGAACAGGCCGGTCGCCACTACGAGGTCGAAAGAGATCATTAAAGCGGTAGTCAGAGCGCCGCCCGAATCCGTTCCTCCGTGCAGAAGGATCATCACCCCCGCGATGACTCCAAGGTAGGCATGCGCCAGCATCCAGTATCGCAGGGCGCCCTTTCGCTTCGTGTAGACCTTGCGCCGCACCGGATAAGTCATCGTCGCTGCTATGCCGACGAGACCCACAAGCCCCGTGATCCACCTCATGTTGAGAAAGCCCACCAGCCGCTGACCCAGTCCATGCTCGCGAATGCCGATAACGGCTAGAACGGCCAAACCAACCAACAGAACTACGCCGCCAAGGTGAATCATTCGACGGAGAGGATCAGATCGATGGATATTCCGGCCGATTGCGTGAGTCTGGTCTCTCATCAACAGCCCTTCGATGCGGCCGATCTCGGTGAAGTACTCTTGAGGGTTGATGCGCGCAAGAGCACCGGTCGGGCAACTCTCCTCACAAGCGTAGGCGGGCTTTTTGCTCCCGGGCGGATTCATCGAAGTCCCGTTGCACAGATTGCATTTCACCGCCACCAGATCGTCGGTAGCGTCGACGGGCGGCGGCAGGGGGTCGGGTCGGAGCCGCAGAAAATCCCGGAGCTTCCAGACCAGTCCTTTCCCGCCGTCAGGTGCGCTTGCGGCCTTGCGCGAAACCATCGAGATAGCATTGTAGGGGCATTGAGTCGCACAGTCGCCACAGCCGATGCAGGTCTTGGGATCTATGTCTATCTGTCCCCCGACGAATCGGCCTATGGCTCCGGTGGGACATCCGGTCAAACACTCCGGATCCTGACAGTGCATGCAGACGGCGGGTGAGAGCGCGCTTTGAATCGCGCGCGGGCTGGGCCTCTCGAGCCTGGTGACGTGTATCCCGTGACGGGTGAGCCGCGACTGTCCGTGGATCTTGTGACACGCGAGCGAGCAGTTACCGCAGCGAACGCAGAGATCCATGTCCATAATCAGCAGATTGGTGGCATCGACCAGGCCGGTCTCGATCAGTCTCCTTTGAGCCGCAGTCTCCTTCTCGCGCACGGCGACAACAGGACTGACCAGCGATCCCAAAGGAGGAGGTCCGAAACGCATAAGCTCACGATCGAGGGTCTCGCGAAGTTGTGTGTTGTGGCGAAGCCGCTTGATAGACAGTTCGAGGACCTCCGTGCGTCCCATAAGCGTGACGGAGTAAGGCCACGCCTCTTCCCTCAAGATCCCATCGACTCCAAACCAGAAACCATGCCCGAGGAAGTCCTCGCCGTCGGGCAGCAGCGAGCGGCGAAGCCACCCTTGCTTGATGAAGTAGATGTGATCGATCGGCGTGGCCTCGCGAAACAGGAGGTGGTTCTTTGTGAAGACCCTGAACTCGGCCGTCTCTTTGAGTGCCGCGGTCAATTCTGGAGTCAGCGTTATTACCTGCTTGAGCTCTTCGATTATGTTGTCGCGGCCATGGGATCGATAAGAGGAATCAAGCGCCTCACTAAATGCCGGAAGCTTTCGCAGCAGGCGAAGTGCGGGCCGCTGAACCTCCAGGACCTGCACCGCGCTGCCTTTCTGAGCTCGAACCGTCGCACTCCTGGGCACGCCGGCCAGGATACTCATTTCGCCAAACTGAGTCCCCGGCTTCAACTCAGCGACTTTCAGGTGCTGATTGTTCGGTGTCGCGATGAAGACGTCAGCTTCGCCGCGAACGACTGCAAAGAATGTATTGCCGCCCCACTCGCCCTCAGTGACTATGGTCTCTCCCGGCTCGAAGGTAAGCAGCCGCACGTAAGGCCCGACTTTCTTGCCGCCATAGTTGCGGCCATAGACCGTGACCTCCAGATCCAACTCGTGATCGAAGTGGCCGTCGTGTTTCGATAAGAGCTCGCTGGTTGAAGGGAGATCGCGGATCGCGTCAATAACTTCGCGACGGCTCTTGTGCTCACGGGGCATGGGAAATCACCTTTGTTACCTCGAGAACGTAGCGGTTGTGTTTGTTCGAACAGGTCCCGGCCGGTCGAACAACTTCGGGGATCCCCTCGAACAAGATCTCCGTCGTCGGCTCAAACAGGATCTCGGGTGGGTCCGAAGACAATACACCAGCCATAATAAATGAGTCAACGAGCGGAGCGTATAGGCGTGGAAAGCACGCAGCAACGCGCCCTTCTCACGCCGGCAAGGAGCAGAAAAACGACCTCCTCGCTACTACGTGTATGCGGGTAGTCAAGTCGGTGAGGCTGTTATTTGGGTACGCCGGGCGTTCCGTCTGAATCCAAATAGCCGAACTTTAGTAGCGCCTCTCGGGCTTGCGATTCATAGTTTTGAACTTGTTCACTGGTTGCCTGGCTCTTCCATTCACCTATGTATTGAGGTCCTATTGGACTGTGCAAACGGCTATGGGCGGGCATGGTCTTATAGAAGGCAGGGAAGGAGAAAGTGTCAGGCATTTGTTCTTCAAGCTCAGCGCCTACAAAAGCACACAGCGCGTTGAGCCACTTGGCGGGCTCGCGGACGAAGTCCTCATAGCGGAGCAAAAAGTAGTTGGAAGCATGTTCCATGTGCGCTTGCAAGAAAAGGTTGCGCTGTGACCACAGTCGCGGGAAGTATGAATCCGCATTTGGAAACCACCCCTGGCGATTCAGTGACACCATTACATCGCGAATGTCCCTAACGATGTGAATTACCTTCATCGGCTCATTCAACAGCCCGGTTCGTGCCAGGATGAACGCGTCGAGAATATCGAAGGGGGACTTGTCCCCGATGATCGACTTCCTGGCCCTTGCACCGAGCAAAGAATAAAGGTTCATGAATATTGCCTGCATATCGTATTTGGCTCCCTTGACAACGTCTCGAATATCTTGCGGTGTCAGGTAGTGTCCTAAGCTAACATCGAAGTAGTATGAATGGGTGATGAGGTTCACAATGATCTCTTTGCCCACTCCGGGATTCTTCACTCGATCTACGATGAAGGCGCAAGGCCCAAGAATATCCGTCTCATAAGGAACATGAATCCTGGAATGCGCCGTCAGACACTGAGATAAAAGAGTGGTGCCGGAACGCGGACAGCCGAAGATGATGAAAAAGTCTCGGGATATCGATGCCTTTAACGTTTCGTGACTCTAAAGGAATCGACGCTGGTTTGTAAAGACTCCCTACGAATGCACCTTCATCGTGTCGCAGTCCTTGCCCGCGAGGACGAATGCAAGCAGGTAGAACCTTTTCCAGCCAACCAGTACAAGCTGTATGACGTCAACGGCGATTTCGTTGTCCCGAGCAAAAAAACCGAGATTCTGCCTTGCTGGCGTCGAGATGGTGCCCGGGATGAGTCCGGGCCGGCAAAGTTTCAGCTGACCTGTAAGGCGGATGAAGTAATGGGGATCTCAGCCGGATGGGCTGAGGTATGCATAGGTGACCTGGAATGCCAATACCTGGTTAGCTGGGTCTCAATTGAGAGGCGATAACGTATCCAAACCTGCAGAGGCGAAGACGTCTCTTTTACATTCTTTTAATCTCCCCTTTACCTTCTGGACAGATTCGCCCGATAGAATTACTCTCACTCGTGGAATTCTTAAACGTGCTGGGATGGCCGCTACGTCGCGGGCAAGATCGTTGCTTGGGACATGCGCTTTTGGCTTTACCTGCCGTAGCCGCTTCTTTGATCGATCACTACCGCAATGATGGGTGCTGGTCAGGAATCAACAGTCGGCCTGAATCGGAACCCATCCGTTCCTTCGCGACTCGAAAAGGAGACTGAATATGAACAGAATCAGACACCTTGGCACATTGCTATCCCTGGCCTTGCTTGTTTCATCAACAGTAGTCGCCAGGCAGCAGGATACTGCGACCATAACTGGAGAGGTTAAAGACGCGTCAGGCGCCCTGGTGCCGAAAGCGGCGATCACCGTCACGAATACCTCGACCAATATCAGCGTCAAAGGAGAATCAAATGACTCCGGGTTGTACACCCTCGTGAGCCTCAGGCCCGGCCTGTATTCAGTTTCAGTTGAAAAAGACGGGTTCAAGCGTCTCGTGCGGCCTGCAATCACTCTCCAGGTTAACCAGGTGGTGCGGCTCGATTTCACACTCGAGATCGGTGAGCTAAGCGCGACCGTCGAGGTGACCACAGCCACCCAGTTGATCGAGAGCCAGACCTCCTCTCGAGGAGCAGTGATTGAGCAGAAAAAGATACTCGAGCTGCCGCTCAACGGACGCGACTACAATCAACTGGCGCTTCTTTCACCGGGAGTGCTCCCGAGCACGCCTCGTCTGGCGGCAGTCAACTTCAAGGGCGCGATCAACGTCAACGGCAATCGGACTTTCAACAACGTCTTCTTGCTGGACGGCGTGGACAACATCTCATACTCAAATTCATTCCGGGGTGAGAATGTACAGATGATCCAGCCCTCAATCGAGGCGCTTCAGGAGTTCAAGATTCAAACGAACGCGTATTCCGCCGAATTCGGCCGCAGTTCCGGAGCGGTGGTGAATGCAACCATCCGGTCCGGCGCCAACTCACTGCGCGGAACGCTCTACGAGTTCATACGAAACGATAAGCTGGACGCGAACAACTTCTTCTCGAACGCGCTTGGCGCCCCAAAGCCGGTGCGCAAGCGCAATCAGTTTGGAGCCGCTATTGGCGGCCCATTCGTAAAGAACCGAACCTTCTGGTTTGCGGACTATGAAGGTCTGCGCGAGCGCGAAGGGGTTCCCCGAGTGCGCCAGGTCCCGACTGCGGCCCAGAAAGCAGGGCTGTTCAGTACGGCGGTCTTCGACCCCTTCGCCACCGGACGTCCCCAGTTCAGTCAAAACGGTCAGGGGCAGTGGGTGATTCCGGCTAGTCGATGGGATCCTGTCGGCGCCAAAATTGTGGCGCTCATTCCCGACCCGAATGTGGCGGGAACGACGATCTTCGCCTCGACGCCGATTACTTCGACACGACAGGACCAGTTTGATGCGAGAGTCGATCACCGGCTGGCCGAAGGCGTGACCCTCTTTGGTCGCTACAGCTTCGTGGATACCAACACGTTTCGCCCTGCGCCACTGCCGGGCCTGGCGGAGGGTTCATTCAACGATGCGTTCGGCGCCAATCAGAATCGATCGCAGGGACTGGCCATCGGATTGACCTGGCTCTTGAGTCCCACGCTCGTGGGCGACTTCCGACTTGGCTGGGTGCGCGGAAACTATTTCACCTTCCCTCCCAACTTCGGCGTAGACGGGCCCGCGGCAATCGGGTTGAAGAACGTCCCGAGCGATCCGGCTATCGTCGGAGGCGTGCCTAAGGTCAATCTTCAGGCGTTCGATGCGGTCGGTCGCCACACCTCAACACCTCAGTTCCAGACGCCCAGGGTGTGGAACCCGCGAGCAACCCTGAGCTGGAACCTCGGCCGTCACTTCTTGAAGTTCGGTGGTGAGTCTCTATTCGTCCGGACGAAGATAAACGACCTCAATGCCACCATCGGCCGGATGAACTTTGACGACCGATTCACCGGCAAGGCGGTGGGCGACCTTCTGCTCGGGTTGCCGTCGCAACTCGCTCTCACGAGCTTCACGGTGATGGACCAGGGTCAGAAAATGTATTTCGGGTTCATTCAGGATGATTTCAAATTGAATTCGAAGCTGACGTTGAACCTCGGGGTTCGATACGAGTTTTCTACCGCACCGCGCGAAAAGGAGAACCGCTTTGCCAATTTCGATCCAGCGACCGGCAAGATGGTGTTCGCGACAGACGGCGGACTCTTCGATCGAAGTCTCATTCATCCCGACTATAACAATCTTGCGCCCAGACTGGGATTCGCCTATTCGCCGACCGATCGCTGGGTGATCCGCGGCGGCTATGGTGTCTTCTATTCGCACACGGTGCGCCAGGGACGCGAGGGACTGCTCGGATTCAACCCACCCTTCCTGATAGACAATCTGCTCCAGACGGGAGTGACGGGAAACGCAGCAATTGCCTCAGCGGCTCTGTTCCGCCTGCGAGACGGCTACCCTTCAGCCTTGCTCGATCCGAACTCACTAGCTCCGACAGTAATGCGGCGGGCACAAGACGCCAACCAGCGGACCCCCTACATCCAACAGTTCAACTTCGGTATTCAGCACGAATTGGTTAAGGACCTCCTGCTTGACGTCGCTTATGTCGGCAACAAGGGAACCAAGCTGCCGGGGTTCCGCAATCTCAATCAGAGGTCGGTGATTACAAATGCGAACGGGACACAATCGGCGGGCCCGAAGCCCTTCCCGAACTTTGGCGATATTCAATGGATGGAAAACCGCGTGCTGTCCAGTTACAACTCGCTGCAGGCCCGGCTCGAGAAACGATTCTCGGCAGGTCTGACCGCGACGATGAGCTACACGTGGGGCAAGGCGTTGACCGAAGCCCCTGATCACATTTCAACCAGCGGCGGGGGACCGGGCCTGGACACGGGCACGTTCAAGGAGCCACAGAACGGCTTTAACCTCAAGGCTGATCGGGGCCTGGCTGAGTTCGATGTCAAGCAGCGCTTCGTCGCAAGCTACATCTACGAGTTGCCCTTTGGAAAGGGTCGCAAGTGGGGAGCTGCCTGGAATGGGCTGCCAGAGCTACTTCTGGGTGGATGGCAGTTGTCCGGCATCCACGCAATCCAATCGGGACTCGCGCTGACGGCTACGCTTGGCGGCAGCACGGTCCTCAATCTCGGCGGTGAGCGGCGAGCCCGGCCCAATCTGATTGGCGATCCCGAGCTGCCCAAGTCACAGCGAACCGTGCAGCGGTGGTTCAACACCAAGGCGTTTGCGCAATTCTCCCCTTCGCCACAAGCATTCGGCAACGCCGGGGTCGGAATCATGCGAGGTCCCGGCTTCGCGAGTTTCGACTTCACCCTCGGCAAGAGCTTCCACATCGACGAGGTTCGTCGTGTGGAATTCAGGACTGAAGTCTTCAATGCTTTCAACCGAGCGAACTTCAACCCGCCGGACATCAGGGCGGAAAGCACAGGATTCGGCCAGATTCTTTCTGCGGGGAATGCTCGAATCATGCAGTTTGGCCTGAAGTTCCATTTCTAGTGCTGAGTGCTGAGTGCTGAGTGCTGAGTACCGAGTGCGATGTAGTTAGTGGGTTTCGGCGGCAGGAGCGTTACCGCGCTCTTGCCGCTGATTTATTTATCAGCTTTCTCGGGAGGATCAAAGATGGCGTACGATCATCGCTTGCGTGTGGGCCGCTGGCGCAGTCTAACCGCTTCTATTCTGACAGTACTTGTCGGAGCTGAGACCTTCTATTGCATCCCGCATACAACAGCACTGGTACAGGAGAACGACCCACAAGCACATCATCAGGCTGGAGTCGCCTATCACCTGCGACGGTGTCTCGATGATGCCAGCCGCGAGTACGAAAAGGCGCTCGCTCTCGACCCCGCGCGCAAGCTGACGGCCGAGCAGTGGGCTCTGGTGCGGCAGTTTGCACCTCGTATATATGTTGCGCGTTCAGAGTTCTTTCCACTGAAGGATTTTGCGGTGATCCTCCACCCCGCAAAGCGGCTGATTGCATATCACTTCTTCTGGGAGGACGACATCGACTTTCCGGAGGATAACGATCCGTGCGACCACGAGCTCATGTGGGTTCAGTACGCGGCAGACCGCTTATCGCTGGAGAGAGTATGGACCTATTTTCATGGGCGCATTCTGGATGGTGGCAAGGAGGCACTCGAGGATGCGAGGCGGCACCATATGCGCCCGAGAGTCAATGTACAGTGGGGTAAACATGGGTCGATGCCAGCCGGTTGGCAGGATCTGAAGATACTGCGCGACTCAAGCCCGCCACAGAGTGATCCCATCTCCCTGAAAGTTTACAATGAGGAGACGTTTCGGACCCTTTCTACCCAGGGTCGCCGCTTGCCGGATCACCCGCTCGGAGTCAGGGGGGGATGGCCCAGGCGATTTTCGGGTGACTGGGCTGCCTTCTCCGACTTCTCCCGGCTGGTGGAGCCACTCGAACTGCTTGACCGCAAGCGCATGGCGCTGGTCTCGAGCTGGAACAGCGCGACTATTAACCAGCACTTCCTAACCTATAACTTTCGCCCGAAGACGGAGTGGCCCGCCCAGGACGCAAAAGGGGACGGCGCTCACTCCATCGACACGGCTAAGATCGACTTTCAGCTCCCTGCCAGGTCGGCATTCGACTCAGCGATGCCACGCTACCCCAATGTCTGGTTCTACCTCGAAACGTCCCTGGCTAGCTCCTATGAAGGCGCTGTGAAGCTCATCACTCAGAGGATCCGGTCAGCAATGCAACTGCGAGAGTTCTACGGTCCTTTCGACAATGCCGAGGGATGCGACTTCGAAGTCAGGCTCGAACATCTACAGCCCTGGGAAGACGGGCAGCACCGCACCCTTCAGCACTCCCACGCGTTTCACATGCGGTATTACTATTCAGCCCTCGCCAAAAAGAAGCTGGAGGTTGTCACGTTGAGTCTTGAAGGCCGGCAGCAGACTTACTATCGCTTTGCCGCGAGCGCACACTATGAAGTCGAGCACACGAACCCCAATCACGCGGACGTGGAGATCTGCCCAATCTGCGGCCGCACCGGCGCATATGCCGCGCTCAAAGGCAATCTGGTTGAGGTAGCCCACGACCCGATTGGTCTCGAGTTGCTCCTCACTGGGAAAGTCCGCGGTGAGACGGTGAGGTTCGAGGATTGGGAGCGACGAGAGGTTGGGAGCATTGAGAAGCTCAAAGATCAGTTCTCGATTGGCACCCGGCTTATCAATGGTTTCAGTGGCGACCGTAACACCCTGCGCATCGGCGTGGTCCTGATCGCCGGCAGGGCACCATGACAGGTGCGGTCCGGCAATTGGAACTTCCGAGAGGAAACAGAGGGGGGCGGAGCCACGAAAGTCAGAGGTCAACAGTCAGAGGTCAGAAGTCAGAGGTCAGACTGACCACGGACCTCTGATTTCTGACCTCTGACCTCTGACCTTCGTGGCTCCGCTCCTTCTGTTGAGATTCATCTCGGAGCGGCTACGCTGGTCTCGGGAATCGGTAAGAAGCGGACTGGCGGCAACTCAATTCTTTGTTGGCTGACATCACGCCCGCGGAAATAATCGACCACTGCCTGCTGAACTTGAGGGTTAGTTACCATGTCTTCGTGGCCCGCATTTCCGACTATGATGTGCACGCTATTCCGGAAGTACTTTCTTACTTCATCCGCCTGGAATGGCGGGCAGCTGCTGTCCAATGTGCCGCTGAAGAACAGAGTGGGCACGCTCGTATGAATAGGGGACCTGTATTCGTCTCCGAGGTCGGGGTTCCCGAAGACGTCTCCCACATCAAGGAAATTCATCACGTTACCCAGTAGCGCGTTCCTGGCTTCTCGCTTGATCTGAGCTATTCGGTCTCTGGTCGCTCCAGACGAGGAGTCCATCACTTCCATCATCACCGGCACTCCAGCGCCAATCTGGTTGTACCGTCTTTCCACGAAGCGGGCGAGTATCGAGTAATCGCCTCTATCAATGGTGTAAAGCAAGGCGGGGAAGATCGGAAGATCACTCGTGTCTCCCAGGTCGATCATGAGAATGATTTGAACTCCAAACTTTCCGACCTTCACGTCTACTGGTTTGTTAGTTCTGCGATCAGTAATCCGAACAGTTGCGGGCTCCTTTTCCAACCGGTCGAGAATTCGCTTCAGGAGCCCAGCCATATCCGGAACCTTAGCGCCCACGGTCGGGTCTTGTGCAATCAGCTTTGACAGCGTTTCAATCGCTTTTTGCGAGGTGCTCGGAAGTTTCTGAGTGTGATTAGGTCCTTCGGTTCCCATCAGGGCAACGCGATTCAAATGATCGCCGTGGTATCGGATGGCGGCAAGGGCGAGGTGGGTGCCATAACTGAATCCGACGAGATTGATCTTCGCGACGCCAAGAGCTTTGCGAAGATCATCGATGTCGTTTGCGCTCTCGATGGAATTGTAGGCAGGCAGGTCGACGCCCTGCCTGCGAAAGTATTCGACTGCTTCCCGACTTCGCTCCTTTATTATGTTCAGGGCATCCGCTTCCCTTGCGAAAAAGTCGAGCGGCAGCGGCTCTGCCGATATTCGTGTGAGATTTGGACGCGACAACCCGACACCGCGCTGATCCAGCAAGATGACGTCGCCGACCTCACGCAGCTTCATGAATGCGCGCATGTACTCTGGATATCGGGCGATGCCGATGGCGGAGGAGCCTGGACCACCGTCAAGGTATACGACAGGTGCGCCTGGATTCGGCGCGGTGCTCTTGAGGCGCGTGAATGCCAATTCAATTAGACGTGAGTTTGGATGGCGTCGATTCTCTTTTACAACCAGCCGTCCTAACTCGGCTTCGACGGTGCGGCCTTCGAATTGATAACTGTAAGGCTCAAACCTCAAGCTGCCGAGCTTGTGCTCTGGAGAGAGCTGAGCGACAACCAGATCGCTCGGCCACAAGATAGAAGCCAGTAACAAAGACCAGATTGGCACCTTCATGGTATTTCTCATTCACAAGCGGCAGGTTGGGAATCTTGCGCCCCAACCTGCACGAGCTTATCAGCTTAGAGACCCAGGATCACTGCATTTGATCGGAGGCCGTTGCCGATAACCCGGACGCGGTTTGGGCCGCTGCTTAGTTGCAGCTCCGCGGCAGTCGCTACTACCTGCGCCTTCTTCGCGCCCTTCAGCGTAAGGTTAGGAATCTGCACTGCCACTCCGTTTACTTCAAGACTGAGCTGCCCGCTCATTCGCTTCCCTTTGATTCTCAGGACGCCTCCATCGAAAGATACACTTACCAGGTTCGGCCCATTCGTGTCCCCTTTCAAAATACCG
>DASYSA010000298.1:0-10579 GCA_036003885.1 Blastocatellia bacterium
AGCGCCTTCGACGGGACGAGTGTCGGGTACAGGCTTGCGGTGCTGACCAGTCAATAGGATCTAGGATCTAGGATTTAGGATCTAGAGAAGATATCCTAAGTCCCAAATCCTAGATCCTAAATCCTAGATCCTACCTTGTGAAGACAAGCTCTTCTCGATACGTTGCGTATGTCGGCTTGCCGTTCAAAAGCGCCGGCGAAAACGTGTAGTGGCGAAAGGCGTCTACGGCCCGATCATCCATCACCGGTTCCAGTGAGCGCAGCACCTGGACGTTGGTTACCTTGCCGTCGGGTGTAACCACCCCCGCCAGCAACACGGAACCTCTGATGCCTCGCCCCGCATCGAACTTCGGTGCTACTCGCTCGAGTGGCACCGGCGGGGTGAAACGATCGCTCTCCGCCATCTTGATGGGTGCTCCATACTCGTCCACCGGATGTGACAACTGCTCCCGACGGTTGCGGAGATTTGCGACCGGCACTATCTCAGGCGTGACCGAAATCAGGAGTGTTCGCTCGATTGGCACGCTCTCCTGCCTGCCTCCGGCGCCGACGAAGAACTTCGCCCCGAACATCCCTTTGCCGCCCCGAATCGCAACAGTCTCGAAGTTCTCAAGCTCCACTCCCTTCACATCGAGTATCGACTCATTGGCGTAACGCACTCGTATGTCGAGCTTCATATAGCCCCGCACGACGTCGCGCGGGGTTACCCAGATCGTCATGTACTCGGGTCCGAGCAAAGCGGCATCGTTGAACGTCTCGCCGCTGCGAAGGCCGGTCGATCGAACGTGTCGCACGGCAACCTCTTCCAGCTTGTACTTGTCTTTCAAATGGGCGATCTCGTCCTCGGCGCTGGAGTACGTGCCCGACAGCCGGGTCACCTCTTCTACGGCGGGCGAGCGCTGGGCATCATACTGATAAACAGCAAACGTCAGATTCACCCCATAGTCGCGGCTGGGCGCCCGCGATGCAGTTGAGCCGCTTTGCGAAAAGGCAGCCGAAGCGGAGGAGGCCGCAATCGCACAGAGGCAACCGAGAATCACGACACTGTGGTGCAGTTGCAAAAAAGAAGCGTAACTATGAAGTATCCCGACTTTCCTGCTCTGATTCATATTCCACACTCTCGACATTCTTTGACGGGCGATCGGCGAGCATCAACCTGTATGCTTCGCTCCTGGTGATGCCGCGAGCACGAGCGATTCGCTTAAGCGCGCTCTTCTGATCTATGCCTTCAACGGTCATCAGACGCCGCATGTCCTCAGAGACTGAGCTGGTAGAAGCCGACCTGGATTGATTATCTTCGAGCGGCGGACCAATGAGCAACACCATCTCGCCCCGAGTAGCCGTTTCTTCCAGCGCTTTAGTAAGCTGGGACAACGATCCCCTCAGAAACTGCTCGTGAAGTTTGGTCAGTTCGCGTGCGAGCACGGCTTGCCGGTCGCCCAACAGTTCCCGTGCATCGCTCAGCGTCTCTCTTATCCGGTGAGGTGCTTCATAGAAGATAACCGTCGACTTCAATGGTGCAATCTCCTGGAGGCGCGCTCGCCTGGCCGCTCGACGGGGTGGAAGGAATCCCGCGAAAGTGAATTCAGCGGTTGGCAGGCCCGATGCGGCGATCGCCGTCACTAGCGCTGATGGCCCTGGAATAGGAACCACCTCCAGGCCTCGCAAAATAGCTTCGCTGACCAGTCTGTATCCTGGATCCGACACAAGCGGAGTTCCTGCGTCGGAGACCAGGGCTATGCTGACCCCGGATTGAAGCTTCTCTATGAGATCCGGAGTACGTTCGCGTTCGTTGTGCTCGTGGTAACTGATCGTGGGCCGGGAGATGTCGTAGTGGGAGAGAAGCTTACGCGTATGCCGGGTGTCTTCGCAGGCGATCAAATCGACTTCCTTGAGTATACGAAGCGCGCGAAGCGTGATGTCTTCGAGGTTCCCGATCGGCGTCGCAACTAAGTAGAGGATGCCTGCCATAGTTGTTCCATGATTCCGGCCTCTACACCTTAACCGCTCAAGCCTGAAGCAATCAAATAAGAGGTCCTCTCATTAACACCCCTCTTCAGAGGGGTGTCTGGGACGAGTCGGGACGCTGAAACCGTTTTAACGGTTTCCAATCCGCGCAACGTGACCTCAACCTTGAGTGAAGAACCTGTCTCTGAAGCCCGTGGGTACACAACGGATGGAAACCGTTAAAACGGTTCCCGGCGTCGCCCGCGGACGGACAGCCAACTGAAGTTGGATGTTAATGAGAAAGCGCAATCGAATTCGCCGGTACAGTCCACCAGGGCAATCACGCGAGATCGAGACCTTCAAATCCTCCCTCTACCCGTCAAAATCTGGTAACCTTTTGCGGCCAACTTGGGACCTTACTTCGAGGGCGATTTCGAGATGAACACTGGCAGCCTCGAATCGTTGGTTCTTCGCGCACGCGAAGGCGACGAGAACGCTTATGGTGTGATTGTGCGGCGCTTCCAGGATATGGCGGTCGGTTATGGCTATTCTATTCTGCGCGATTTTCAACTGGCCGAAGACGCCGCTCAGGAAGCCTTTTTCGAGGCTTATCGCAGTCTCGAAAAACTTCGCGAGCCGGCTGCCTTCCCCGGTTGGTTTCGACGCATCGTTTTCAAGCAGTGCGACCGACTCATTCGAGGCAAGTCCATTATGACCGTCCCGCTCGATGCGGCCCGGGAACAAGCCGCCGTCGAACCCGATCAATGCGACGAAATGGAGCAGCGCGAGATGAAAGACAGAGTCCTGGAAGCGGTTGATGCGCTCCCCGAAAATGAACGCGCTGCGACGATGCTGTATTACATTGGCGGGTATTCACAGGTCGAGATCGGCGAGTTCCTCGACGCTCCAGTGACTACGGTTAAAAAGCGACTGCACAGCGCCCGTTCGCGGCTGCGCGAGATGCTGATCGACGCAGTCGAAGAGAGCCTCCGCGAGCGGCGTCCGTCACGCGACGAGCAGTTCGCCGGCCGCTTGATGGAGATCCTCAAAGCGGCAAGGGCCGGCGACGCGCCGAAAGTGAAAGAGCTGTTGGAGCTGGACCCGCGTTTGCTCGCCGCGAGGGACCCGCTGGGAAACACGGCTTTGATTCTCGCGGTCAATTCGGGTCATAACGAGATCGCCGAGCTCCTTCTGAATTCCGGTGTGCAGCCTGGCCTTCACGAAGCGGCAGCGATAGGGAAGACTCAGCTCGTCGCAGAGCAGGTGCGAGGCGACAAGGGACTTGTCGACTCGTATTCGCCGGAAGGATTCACCGCGCTGGCGCTGGCTGCTCACTTTGGCCACAAAGAGACTGCGGCGTTTCTCATAGATCAGGGGGCGGATGTGAACGCAGTGGCCAGGCACGAGATGAGAGTCACTCCGCTTCATGCGGCGCTGTTCGGACGACAGGTTGAGACGGCAACGTTGCTGGTCGAGCGCGGCGCCGATGTCACGATCAAACGCGGCGGCAAAGGCTGGCGGCGATCGGGGTGGACCGCATTGCATTACGTGGCAGGCTTTGGATTCGTCGATCTGGTTGAGCCTCTTCTCACCCGAGGGGCTGATCACGAGGCTCGGGACGACGAGGGACGAACGCCGCTCGACGTGGCGGTTGAAGCGCGTCAGGCGGAGATGGTCGAGGTGCTGCGTCTTCACGCGACACAGGGTAATCAATAATCAGGAAAGAGAGGTTGAAATGAAAACCCGAATAGCACGCATGGTAGGGATTATTGTGATGATGGGCCTGCTTTCGTCTTTGATCTCTCACGCCAGACAGGAGGACGGCGGTATGGATACCAAAGAGTTCTTGAATGCGGTCACGAGTGGCGAGGCTCTCAAGGTCAAGGAGTGGGTGAAACAAGATCGTTCGCTCGCGCGGGCGACCGACGAGAAAGGTGTATCGGCAATACTGCTTGCGGTCTACTATCGCAGGGCGGAAGTGGTAGACGTGCTCCTCTCCGTTGGATTTGATTTGAATATCTTCGAAGCAGCCGCGACCGGGCAGACCGATCGCATACGCAAGCTTCTTAAGAAGGATCCGGAGCTGGTCAACGCGTTTGCGCCCGATGGGTTTTACCCGCTTGGGCTTGCAATCTTCTTCGGCCATTTGGAGACTGCGACGCTGCTCATGACCTCAGGCGCCGAGGTGAACATGGCGGCGAAGAATGATCTGAAGGTGATGCCGCTGCATGCCGCTGCCTCCTCCAGGCAGTTGGATGCGGCTCGCATGTTGATCAAACGGGGCGCGGACGTGAATTCGGCTCACCAGGCAGGTTACACGGCGCTGCACGCGGTCGCGGCAACCGGACAACTGGAATTCGCGGAGCTTCTGTTGGTCAGCGGTGCCGATGTGAATGCGAAGACAGATATGGGCAAGACGGCCCTGACGTTTGCCGTGGAAGCGGGACAGCCCGAAATGGCGGCGCTACTTCGCAAACACGGAGCGAGGCAGTAAGCCTGGGTACGCCTGGGTACGTCTGGGTACGCACGCTTCCAGCGTGCTCTCCAAATGCTTCCAGCTTGGGTATCCTCAGCGTGCGGGTCCTCTTCGTGGCCCTTGGCGGAGAAGCCGCACGCTGGAAGCGTGCGTACCCAGGCAACATCAATCCTTCAAGACTTCGATGTTCAACACAGGATGAACCTCATACCAGCGATGATCTTCCTTGCTGTCAAAGCGGCTCACCCCATAAACTCGCACTCGGCTCCCAACCATGGGCGGCTGGATCTTGATTGAATCGATGATCTCGCACACAACGAAGGGTCCCGACTGCCGAAGGTCATCCACCAGTCTGAAGCACAGGTCGCCGTCCTCGTCGTTGGCCCGGACGTCGCTGACATAGCCTTCCGCCATCACGTGCGGCATCGATGTCCTCGCGAGGTCACTGATCTTCACCGGGTGGAATTCGTCCAAATCCATGGGCCCGCCGATCGGCGCCTTGTTCAGTTGCTGGCCTGCTATGACGAGCAATGCACCCAATGCGAGGGAGAGGACAGTCGAGACATAAGCGAGCGTCGGTTTAATACTGATCCTGCGCGCTCTTGGCGCCGTTCGAGGCACTGACGAACCCTCCATCGCCTTTTCAATCTCAGGCCAGGGGTCGTGCACGGGGGTCAAACCGGGAATCAGCCGGGCGAAGTGATCTCCCCTTCGAAGCCGCTCGACCTGTGTACGGCAGGCTCCGCAATCAAGGAGATGGTCTTCTAACCGCTTGACTGCCTGGAGGGAGAGTTCGCCGTGCAAGTAGCGCGCTAAGTTGCGCTGAATGTCTATCCGCCAGCATCTCATAACCGATACTCCCTGTAGACCAATCGCCTGTCAGTGTGACATCAACGTGTAAGGTGTCTCTTGTCATCCCGGCGCGTTCTTCCAACGAACCCGCGTCGGAGTGTGAGGTGCCCTGCGGTCTTTGAGGCAGAAGATCGAGCTACAGAAGGCGTCTCAGCGGCCTCAGCCGGGCTTCCATCTCCTTCAGCGCCCTGTTCAGCCTTGAGGCCACGGTACCCGAAGCACAGCCGAGCAGCTCGGCGATCTCTCCGTAAGAGAGCCCTTCGAAGTATTTCAGCAGAACGACGGTTCGCAGCTTTGGTGACAACTGCAACACGGCCTGCTGAAGAATCTCGCGCCGCTGGTTATCTAACGTCCTGAAGTCAGGTAGCGAGTTGCTATCAAATTCCTCATCGCTGCCCAGGACCGCTTCAAGTGGCACCCATTCAACGCCGCGCCGCCGTTGCTGGTTCTGCAGTTCGTTCAGCGTGATCCTGTAGATCCAGGTCGCAAGGTTCGATTCAAATCTAAAGCGAGGCAGCCCGCGATGGATCTTGAAAAAAATGATCTGGAGTACATCCTCGGCCCAAAGAGCATCGCCCAGCGAATAGTACGCCAGGTTGTAAACCTGGTCGCGGTGCCGTTCATACAAGGCCTTAAACGCTCGCGAATCCCCGAGTTGGGCAGCATGTACAAGCCCCCGCTCGTGTGAATCGATCTGAGTACTCTGGGCCTTCATCGGGTAACAGTACCGCCACACTACTATTAGACACAAATGGCTGAGTTTTCTTCCATTGGTCAGTTGTCCGTGGCCCGTCGTCCGTGGTCAGTCGTCCGTCGTTAGTCGTCCGTCGTTAGTGGTTAAGGGGTTGAGTGGTCGGTTGTCAGCGGAAAGGGAGTCAGCCAACTGGCAACTAACAACAGACCACGGACAACGGACAACAGACCACGGACAACGAACCAAGGCTCACTTCAAGCGTTTGTCGAAAAAGTCGGTCGCCGCCTTGTAAACGGCCAGCCAGTGATCATGGCGCAAGAGGTCGTGCACCTCGTCAGGAAATACGATCTGCTCGAACTCGACGCCCCGCTCCCGGAGTTTGCGGGCAAGATCAACCGTCTGACTGAAAGCCACGTTTCGATCATCGTCGCCATGAATCAGCAGCACCGGCGACTTCCACTTATCCACGGAACTGATAGGAGAGGACTCGCGCGCCAATTTGACCAGATCGGCCGTAGCCCCCGGCCCCCGCCCGACTCTTGCGCCCCAGTCGTGAACTCCATGAAGGTCCACTCCCGCCGCGAACATCTCGGAATCACGCGCCAGTCCCATCGCCGTCAGAAAGCCGCCATAGGAGCCGCCCCATAACCCTATTCGTTTCGGATCCACGTCCGAGCGATCTCTCAGATACTTGCCCGCCGCGACGATGTCCTGGTATTCGGAGGCGCCTCGCGGTCCACGGTGTTTGGCGTCACGAAAAGCCCTTCCATAGCCGATGCCGCAGCGATAGTTGACCGACAAGACAACGTAGCCGCGACTAGCCAGATACTGGTTGAACGCATATGCGTTGTAGTAGTACTCGAGGTAGTGCCAGCCAAGCAGCATCTGGCGCACAGGGCCACCGTGACTGAATATTACTGCCGGCGCCCTTACCGAACTCGTTTTCGGCTTGAACAACTGTCCGTGAATCTCGAGCCCATCCGCCGCTTTGAAGAGAACCGGCTCCGGCTCGACCAGATTATTGGAAGGGAAGTCACCAGGGAGCGCTTGCGGGGCAAGCGGCCTGGTCCCCTTCCCATCAACGGAGGAAATGTAAGGCAGGAACGGATAGAGCGCCGTCGAATGCATGAACGCCAGCTTTTTCCCGCCGTCGACTATCAGCGGATACATCTCGATGCTCTCGCCACTGGTGATCCCTCGACGTTCCCCTCCCCTCACGTCGATCCTCCACAGATGCCGCCGGTCGATGTCTTCGGCGTTTGCGGCAACTATCACGTACGAGCGGTCCGGAGACCAGGCCACGTTCTCAACCTCGTAGCTGCCCTCGGTCAGCGCCACAGGTTCGCCTCCCCCTGAAGGAATCGAATAGAGGTGCGACCAGCCGCTCTTCTCTGACCCAAACACCAAACGATCTCCAGCAGCCCATTGCAGGGTGTTTTCGCCCAGCGAACGAGAGAACGAATCCATCTCGCCGCCGCCCGACTTCCATATCTGCTTTCCCTCGCCGCTCTTCGCGTCGATTACCCAGATGGCCCAGGGCGTCAATCGTTCCCTGTCCGCTGAATAAACATCAGAGACATTGAAGAGTCGCATAAAGGCGATCCGCTTGCCGTCCGGAGACCAGCGAGGTTCAATGTCACGATCGATACCCGGTTGAAGAAATCTGATGTGCGCCGTCCTGGCCTCATAGACTGCGATAAAGCTGTGATCGCCGCGCCCGGAGACGAACGCGAGTTCTGAGCCATCCGGTGACCAGGAGGGGGAGCCGACTTGCCCTCGAATCTCGAACATTTTCCTTGCAGGGCCGCCAATCACCGGCGCAGTCCAAAGGCGATCTTCGCGGCTGAAGATCACGCGGTCGCCTCGAGGTGAAAAGAAAGGATCGCTGCCTTCGGCGATCTTCACGACAGCCCCGGTGCGGCAGTTGGCAACCCACACCTCCTGTCTGGCACCGGCCGCATCGCTCGTGGGATTAGGGATCTCTTTATCGTTGTTCGGAGGTCCCCCGTGAACATAGGCTATCCAGGCGCTGTCGGGAGAAAAGACCAGAGACGTAACCTCTTGTCCGTCGTCCTGACTGTAGCGAGTAAGCTGGCGTCCCTTGAATGCGGGAGCTTCGGCGATATAGATGTTGCGCCGGCCGTGATCGAGGAAGACCCAGGCGATTTTGTCCCCCTTCGCAGAGGCGATCATGCCCGAAGGAAAGGGCGCGCCGAGCACCTGTTCCAGAGTGAAGCCATTGCCGTGCACGAGCCGCGGCGAAATTGCGAACAGGAGAGCGAGAAAGAACCATGCTGATATGGAGCGTCGATAGATGTTCATAGAGCCTCCTTCGAAACCAGATCCGAAGATCGAGTAGCATGCCTTATATGACTTGGTCGTGAGCGTGTCAAGCATCCGCTAATCTCGCGAACAGACGCGAATCAAGAGACAGAGCGATTCACAATATGGTCCTCGGCATCCTCGATCAGCCCCCTACTCGTCCACTTCATTAATACATCCGCTTCTTAGTGAAGAGTCCCGTTATTCGCAGATTAATTCGGGTACTACGAACCCAGGACGCGGGTTGTTATACTCACAGCTCATGATCAACCTAACAATCGCCGACGTCAGGCAGGCAGTCGATCGCATCCGTGGCGTCGTCCGCCGCACGCCGCTCGAACACTCGCGCTGGCTGTCGAGAGAGACTGGCTCCGAGGTTTCGCTCAAACTCGAATGCTTTCAGGTGACCGGCTCGTTCAAGCTTCGAGGTGCGATGGCGAAGCTCTCGTCGATCACGGAGGAGGAACGCGCGAGAGGGGTGTTGACGATCTCCGCGGGCAATCACGGGCTCGCGGTCGCGCACTGTGCGGAAGCTTTGAAGCTCGATACCACCATAGTCGTTCCTCGCTCCGCCTCGCGTGCAAAAGTTGAGGCCATTCGCCGATATCCGGTCACTCTTCTCGAAATGGGCGCCGGCTACGACGAAGCAGAGCGGGCCGCCCGCGAGATGGAACGAGAGACCGGGCGGACGTTCGTGTCCCCGTACAACGACCCGGAAGTAATCGCGGGTCAGGGTACCGCTGCTCTCGAGATTCTGGAAGACGATCCCTCTCTCGACGCGATTGTCGTCCCGGTTGGCGGCGGGGGATTGATAGCCGGGGTGTTGATCGCGGCAAAAACGATCAACCCCGAGATCGAGGTCTACGGTGTTGAGCCAGAGACTTCGCCGACTATGACCGCCGCGCTGGCAGCAGGGAGATTAGTCGAGATCGAGGAAGAAGACACAATCGCGGACGGACTTGCGGGGAACGTCGAACCAGGTTCGATGACCTTTCCAATAATCCAGCGGTTGGTTGACGGCGTCATCCTGGTCAACGAAGAAGCGATACGAACCGCCCTTGCGCGACTAGCTCGGGAGGACCATCTGATTGTCGAGGGTGCAGCGGCAACAAGCATTGCCGCACTGATAGACGAGCGGTTAAGAGGCAAGCGAGTGTGTGCGATGGTAACCGGCCGCAACATCGCGCTCGATCTGTTCTCCAGAGTGCTGGAGCAGACCGGAACGTTGCGCGCGTAGTGCGTTGACTGTCAATGCTCTCAGGGATCTTGTACTATTCGACGACCAGGAGGGTTTGCTGCTCCCGCTGGCCAGTGGAAAAGAATTGTGGAAATGTGAAATAGTCGCTCGATCGCGAATGAATCCAGCGGACCTCCCTTCTTAGCTTCTGAAGTGGGGGAGACCAACAAATTTCGCCTTTTATTGTGGGAGGTGTCATGTGATCAAAGAGCGTCGTGTCGTTCTTGCCGCATGTAGTTTGTCGTTGATTATCACATTCGCGCTGGTCTCCTTCGGACAGCAATTCAATCCAAACCTCTATCAAGATTTGCAATGGCGATGCATAGGCCCGCATCGCGGAGGCAGAACCGTCGGCGCGACCGGTGTGCCCGGGCAGCCCAACGTCTTCTACATCGGAGTCAACAACGGCGGTGTTTGGAAGACCAACGACTACGGCCACACCTGGACTCCGATCTTCGATGATCAACCGACCGGCTCGATAGGCGCCTTGGCCGTTGCGCCCTCTGATCCGAATGTCGTCTACGTCGGCAGCGGCGAAGGCTTGCAGCGACCAGACCTCTCGACCGGCGACGGCATCTATAAGTCGACCGACGCCGGCAAGACATGGAAGCACCTCGGGCTTCGGGATGCCCAACAGATCGGCGCGATCATCATTGATCCGCGAAATCCGAATCGTATTTTCGTAGCCGCACTCGGCCATCCGTACGGTCCCAATGAAGAACGAGGCGTCTTCCGGTCGATCGACGGCGGCCAGACCTTTCAGAAGGTCCTGTACAAAGACGAGAACACCGGCGCGATCGCGTTAGCCTTCGATCCTTCGAATGCAGAGACGGTCTACGCCGATCTGTGGTCGGCGCGGCAGGGACCCTGGGAGAACGGTGCATGGCAAGGCCCGGGAAGCGGCCTCTACAAGTCGACCGACGGCGGAACTACATGGCGGCCGCTCACAAAGGGTTTCCCGACTTTCGAACAGGGACTGGGACGCATCGGCTTTTGTGTCGCGCCAAGCAACCCGAAACGAATGTACGCGACCGTCGATGCTTCTCCGCAGC
>DASYSA010000299.1:0-5152 GCA_036003885.1 Blastocatellia bacterium
CATCGTGACTGCCTGTTCAGTCTTGTGTATCGCCCTTGGGGTCTGGATCTTCGTGCGGAATTGGTGAGTAGACCGCAACCGAACTCTCGCGTTGACCGAAGCGCGCGATCGAGTGTTCACATGACCGTTGCTTGTATGCAGCAGGAGACTTATGTCGACACGACAACCGACCGACAACAAGAGGATCGAATCCACCAGAATCGGGCCCGACGATCCGCAGTACCTCGAGGCGGTCGAAAAGCGTTTCAACAAGTGTCGGATGGATGCTGCGACGGTCGGCGGCTGTGGTATAACATTGGATCGCCTCAGACTACATCGGCTCGGAGTGAACATTCAGCCGGGGAATGTAGCTCCGATTGACTGGTCAAAATGCGCGGGTTTTATTCGAAGTTCTCGACGGGGTGGTCCGAATGCGCCGATCAATCTACTTCACAACTGCGCTGCTCCTTGTAGCTGCGGCCACCGGGGGCGCCTGGTCCTCGGTGAGCGGACAACGGAGTGAGAGCATTCAGAACACCGGCGGATTGCAGCTGCTTGTAGCGCCGGAAAACGCCCAGCCCACGCTGCGTATCGTCCTCCCGGGACGCACAACGTCAGATCGGTCGATCGAGATCCTCTTTCCCGAGCACGTCTCCGCCCTCAAACACGGCAGCAGCGTTGTCGAGCACCTGTACCTGTTCCAGCCCGGGCTGCGAGGCGAGAGACCCCGGTGGCGTCGCCGCGGACGCTCCTTCGAGTACGAGCGCGACCTCCCTGGGGGCGTCGGCATGCTCGCGCGAGCCACGCTGGAGGATGACGGCGTGCGCTTTCACTATGAATTCACCAACCGCTCCGACGTGGGATACGAGATGATCTATGCCGTCACCGATCCGCGGCTCACTTCGATTTTCCACGACGTGCGCCTGGAGCGCACCTACGTGCACCACGCGAGCGGCTTCGACTTGCTGGCATCGGAAACGCCAGGCCGGCTCACTGTGCCACTCGGCCAGTGGCTGCCCGCCCGTTACCTGGCTTCCTTCACCTGGCCCGTACCGGAGCAGCGGATCGATCGTCGCGCCGACGGGATCGCCTACTACAACAAGTCGCGGGCGGTTGATCAGCCCTTCATCGCTACGCTGTCCGCGGACAGCACCTGGGTGGTTGCGAGCTTCACCCGCCAAACAGGCAACGTGTGGAGCAACCCCGAACTGACGTGTCAGCACGTCGACCCACAGACGTCGCTCTCGCGGGGCCAGCGCGCGACACTGGAGATGAAGATCCTCGTCCTTCATAGCTCGCTGGAGGACGCGCTGAAGCGGGCGATCCGGCAACGCGAGTCCCTGAAGTAGAGACGCGCAGATCTCATGCAACGTCGCTTGAGATGGTGTCTGGGCAAACCTTTCTTGATTTCCTAACCATTGGGCGGAACGGAGACCTATGAAAATCGCAACGGCCTTTCTTCTGTTGGTTGGCATTGCCGTCGGCTCGATCGCACAGAGTCCCAATGCTGAGCGGCAGCAATTCATTCGCGTGGAAGCTCCGACAGTTGTCCTGACCCACGTGCGAATAATCGACGGCACAGGCGCCGAAGCTCGTGATGATCAGACAATCGTTATTGCAGACGGCAAGATCAAATCAATCGGAGCGAGTTCTCCTGCCGATCTGCCCGCGAATGCAAAGACCGTTGATCTCCAGGCGTACACCGCGCTGCCCGGCCTCGTGGGCATGCACAACCACATGTTTTTCCCGATGGGCGGATCTCCTCCGATGTATTCCAATATGGGCACCAGTTTTCCTCGTCTTTACCTCGCCCTGGGTGTCACGACGATTCGCACTACAGGCAGCGTTGCTCCTTTCACCGATCTTGAAATAAAACGCCTCATTGACTCGGGCAGAATGCTCGGACCCAAGATGCATATCACCGCTCCATATCTCGAGGGGCGCGGATCGTTCACCCCCGTGATGCACGAGCTCAGTGGCACGGAAGATGCGCGGCGCATGGTCAACTTTTGGGCCGATGAAGGCGCTACTTCTTTCAAGGCTTACATGAACATTACGCGTGCTGAGTTGCGCGCGGCCGTCGAAGAAGCGCATAAGCGCGGACTCAAGGTGACCGGACATCTCTGCTCGATCGGTTACAAAGAAGCAGCAGAGATCGGCATTGATAATCTTGAACACGGATTGTACGCGGATTCAGAGTTTGTTCCGAACAAACAGCCGGATCAGTGCCCGGGCGCCGCGGTCAACGCCAGCCTCAGACAACTGGATCTGAATAGTCCCGCGGTGCGCGAGACGATTAGTACTCTCGTCACCAAGAATGTCGCGATAACTTCGACGCTTCCGGTCTTCGAAGCCGGGAGCGCTCCGTTGACTCAAAGCGGGATCGGCGCGGCCTCGGCGTTACTCAATCCCCGGGTGCTCAACGTGATGTCTACCGATGCCCGGGTGCGTTATCTGACGTCGCGAGCACGTGTCTCGTCCGATCCCGGATCCGTGGCGCTGCTCCGCAAGGCGATGGAATTCGAGCGCGCATTCGTGAGGGCCGGGGGTTTGCTGATAGCCGGGCTGGACCCAACCGGCAACGGCGGGATCGTGGCGGGGTTTGGCGATTTGCGTGAAGTTGAGCTTCTGGTCGAAGCCGGGTTTACGCCTCTGGAAGCCATCAAGATAGCCAGCTTCAACGGCGCGAAGTTTCTTGGCGAAGACGCGCATATCGGCTCCATTGCGGTAGGAAAACAAGCCGACCTGATGATAGTAAGAGGAAACCCGGGAGTGAACATCAGCGAAATAGAAAAGGTCGAAATCGTCTTCAAGGATGGGGTAGGCTACGACTCAGAGAAGCTGATCCAGTCAGTACAGGGCTTGGTGGGAGTCCGGTGAGTTGTCACAGCAATTCCAGCCGCAAGGTCGTTGACAAAAAGCGCGTCGTCACTCCAGAACTCTGAAAAACGCCCGCCAGATCGGACTCGAATCTGCCAAAACATCTACTCGATAGAGGCCGGGCTTCAGGCTGGATATGTCTGCCTTCCACCACGTGTATGATGAATTCGGTCCCGGCCTCACATCCAATTTGGACTGCTTGCTTTCTATCACCAGCCGACCGGCGAGATCGTAGATGCGATGCAACGCCGTTGCCTTAATCTTTTCCTTGGGTCGGAACTCAAGAAACACGATAAGACCATCCGTGGATCTGAACTCGTAAGTCTCCTCCGTCGGTCTCGGCAGGGGCTTTGTCTCAACACGTTTTGCCAGAGTTCCGTACTGGATATTCTCAAAGCGCGTAATAACAGGTGTGAACGTGGCATCACTTCCAAGTTGCTGCATAGTCGTTGGCGCCTGCCCCGATGGCGGCTTTGAGAATGATTTGATCGGTACTGCCACCAACCCTGGATTCGCATTCGCGAGCTGAGAGCCGCCGTAGTAGACGCCTGGAAGCTTCTTCGTCGAAGCCCATCCCGGAATCATGCTTCCTCCGACGATGCCGATCAGATCACCATACTCGTCGAGCAGAGGCGAGCCGATCACGTCCGGGTGAGTACAGTTCAGATTGATGCGTTCACCGTTTTGAGGAAATCGGTTCTTCCCGACGATATCGCATCGAACGATCACACGGGCTCCGCTGGCAGACACAGCCAACGCATACACTCGACTGCCAACCGTCGAATCGACGCTTGAGGAAAACTTGATCAATCGTTTCTGACCGGAGTCTACTTTGATGAAGGCCCAGTCCTGCCACTTATCCCAGCTCAGCGCCTCCTGGGTTTCGAGACGGCGGCCATCCGGTAACGACACGCGTAGCCTGCTCGCCCCGTCAATGACCTGAAAGGCGGTCAGCAACACATCGGGCTCGACAAAAAAACCGCACCCGCCGTCGATGCGCTCGCCTTTGGCATCCAGCTGCTCGACAAGGGCCGTCGCCCCATTAGCAATCTCGTAGATCTGCGACTCGGTCATTGGCTGACGAGCTTGCTCCGGCGGCGGGCCAGTTGGGTTGACCGGGCTCGACTGCGCAGGACCCGTCGCCGTCTGAGCGTCCGGATCCTTAGCCGAAACGATCTGAAACTTATGTTGACCGGTGATTTCTCCGTCGACGCGAGCCTCGAGGGTCCAGATTCCGGGTTCCGAGGTCTCGGACAGGAGCAGCGTGAAGAACCCCGAGCAGGTTCTTGTTCGCACTTCTAATTTGAAATCTGAAACGCCGACAAGCTTTCCCGCAGGGTTCTTCCAGTGAGCTTCGAATTCGTGTTGTCCAGCGACGGCCTCCCATTCGAGATAGACGATCACCTGCCGATCGTCGGGGACCCTGAAGACGGTCCTGGGATCATCGACTACGTATCTTCCGCTCTGTTCGTGTCCCTTGCTTCCGGAGATCGAGCGTATGAGTCTAAACTTGCTCTGGCTCGCCTGGGCAACGCCGTCGGGCCGGGCGTGAGTTGACGGGGCCCTGGAAAGCGCCGCTGCAGTGAGTAACGAGAATATCGTCAGGGCAACAGAGGATCGACCAAAGGGCGGCTTGTAGGTCATGTTGGGCTCCTATGAATACGACGTGAGCGAAGCAGTGTCCTGTTGGCGGCGCAATTCTAACATTGTTCCGGTGGCACGGAACAATGCCAATGCTCAGACCACATCGACTTTCTGTGGAGCGGCCACGAATTTCACGAATTGCACGAATGGATTACGAATGATTCGTGGCGCATTCGTGTAATTCGTGCAATTCGTGGCTGCTCCTTCGTTTGTCGCCAAACTTTAAGGCTCCATCCGTCGTTCGGAACAGTGAGTCCTGGTCGCGACTTGAGAGATTGCCACGGTCAGGCGCACATTTCCCGACAATTCCACAGAAGTCCTGAAGGAGAGAAGCACCATGAGAAAGTATTTCCCTGGCCCTCGAATCCTGCATCTATTGATCGCGATTGCGTTGCTGCTCGCAGCCCAGGCGAGTGTGCTGGCCCAGGACAAGGCGGCAAAGATCGATGAGTTGATGAAGGTCTACAACAGCTACAGGCAGTTTAACGGCGCGGTGTTGGTGGCTGAAAACGGCAAGGTCATCTTCAAGAAGGGATATGGGATGGCCAACATGGAGTGGAACATCCCGGTTGAGACTGACACCAGGTTCCGTCTGGGCTCGATCACCAAGCAGTTCACTTCCATGCTCATCCTGCAGCTCGTCCAGGAG
>DASYSA010000300.1:0-5988 GCA_036003885.1 Blastocatellia bacterium
GAAATGGCCCTGAGCGTGACCGCTACCCCGTCGGTCTTAATAACAAAGTACGGGTTCTCCCAGTCGCGCGCGCCTCGTATGGAAGTTATCTTTTCCTGGGCAGCCGCTGGTATGCGAGGATCGAGTGCGCACTTTGCAGGATCGGGCAATGCAGCTTCCTGCGGCATGAGGTAGCTTCGGCGAGCCAGTAGAGCAATGCTACCCTCGCGCTTTTCAATTTCGGGAGCGAGTTCAACTCGGATGCGACGTCGTTTTCCGTCCCGAGCAGAGTTGGTAGGAGTAAAGGCAAGCGAGTAACTTGCGGACAGGTCGGCGACGATTCGAGTAAGGGTGGAAGCCATCTGGTCTGGAGGTGCGTTAATAAGCTGGCCCCCGGTCTCCTCTACAAACATCTTCAGGCTTCCGGATCGCAGCCCCAGATGGCGCAGCACACTGGTAGGCTTTCCGCGTAAGCCCTGTTCGATCCGACCGCCAAGGGTCTTCACCAATACGCCTGATACTGTGGCTCCTGACTCGAGCACGGCGTGTAGCGCTTCTTTCTCAGATCGCTTCGAGAAATCGATACTCGCCTCGAGGCTCGTGAGGACTATGATGGCGCGCCTGCCCGCCGGATTAGCGGCTCGCTGCATGTATTCAGAGGCGTCGTAGATGGCCGCGTTGAAATAGTGTTGCTCGCTTCTGTGCTGGTGCTCGACGGCCAGAATCTTGTCCCCGATCAACTTTCTGTCACGCGTGAACGGCTGAACCAATTCGACTCTATTCGAGAAGGTCATTATGCCGACTTCGTCTTCGGGCTTGAGTCTGCCGACTGCATCGATGGTTGCGGCACGAATCTGATCGCTGAACGCATTGACGCAGCCGGCACGATCTACGAGTAAGAGAATCGAGATGGGCAATTCTTCCTTGCTGAAGTGCGAGATCGTTTGTTTCACGCCGTCTTCGGAAATCGTGAAATCACTCCTGGTGAGATTTGACAGAGTTCGGCCGGTCCGCTTCTGCACCGGAAGAACATCGACGGTCACCAGATCGGTTCTCAGTCTTAGCGACTGGGCTTGGGCTGTTGGTTCGCCGCTTTGAGCATTAGAAGGAAGTGGACTGAGTAAAAAAGCGCACAGCAGAGCAATGGCACAATACATCTCTTCAAACCGCCTGGAAGGATTGATTGGCGCGAATGCTGGCTGAATACCCTGGTGCCCGAGGCTCCATCAGGATATTCCTCTTATCATCCCGCGCGCAAGCCCGCGCAAGCGCGGGCTTGCGCGAGGGTTGACGGGGTCAGGCACTCGATTTCTCGATTCTGTTCTGGGGTCAGGCACTCGATTTCTTTGTGGTCCGAACCCGAGTTGACAAATCTTCGAGTGTACCTGATATGCTCCGACCAGTTTGACTGTTTAAGGAGCGTTCTAGAACAGTTCAATAATCCTTGCCCAGCTCTTGCAAGCAGACACTCAGGATCCGAGAGGAGGGATCAGGCCAATGTGCTCGCGGATGGGAATATGGCTGACGGCAGTTGTCACACTTGCGCTGGCCGCGAATGCGGAAGGGCAGCAGGCGAGAGGGGAAGTCAGCCTGACGACCCAGCGACGGGGGGTGTCGATCAACAGCGACGCCCGATACTATCAGTCTAAGTATCAGTTCTTCGCGCTCGCGCGCATCTTCATCAACGAGCCTGACAGTAGCATGAAACAGCCGATGAAGGGCAGTGGTTCACTGGCGATCGAGGCCGCGGCAGGACGGTTCTTTCTAAAAGGGGCGTCGGCGCTGGGGCCGCTCGTCGGCATGGATTCAAACAGGAGAGTTCTCGCTGGAGCCAGCCTCGTGACTAAACTCCGAAGCCACTCGATCGCCTACCTGGGCTATGCCAGATTCGCCACCGACTCTCGACATACAAACGGCACGCGACATCGACTGATGTTCGACCTCAAGAGAAACGAGAAGCTATTCCTGCGCCTGGATTGGAAGACTGAGGGGCACAAAGAGGAACACTGCAGGCTCGGCGTGGAGTTCGATACCAGAGTAAACAGACTGAATCTACCGGTGTACGTTGAGCCCTTCTGGGATTTCGCCGCTAAGCAGATCGGTATTCGCCTGGGCATTAAACTGTAGAGGCGTTCCAATCTTAACCAGATTGCTCCCGACCTGCTCCAATCGCGCGTGTCCGTTTAGCTTACACAGTGAGCGCCGCGGTTACATATGTGTACTGGAGACCGTGAATTTATTTCACGGTCTGCCACAGTTCGCTTATCGTTCACAATCGAACAAGCTGTCTGCGCCCTCCCCCTTCTTCAGTCGTTCGCGAAGTTAGATCGAATGGTCTCAAGCGGAACGAGGAACGGTCTTCAGAGTTCGCAGTGGCAAAGTGTGTGGAATTACTGTTGCACCGAGTCTCTCGGCATTGCGGTTCCTGTCGGACCCATCTCAATTGAGGAGGCTGAATTTTTATGAAGAGAGTTCTTATGTTTGTTGCTGTGGCCCTGTTCCTGGCCATACCGGCTCGAGCCCAAAGCGATTATCCCCGGGGCGAAGTATTCGTGGGGTACTCGCACTTCAGCTATGATGTGAAAATCAACAATCCGTTCGACACGGGTGGGAATCCCGTATTCCAGCAAAACGAGGGGGTACACGGAGTCGGCTTCAGCGGAGCTGCTAATCTCTCAAGGAACTTCGGGGTGGTGGGAGACTTCAGCTATCACCGAAAAACGTTCGCGGTTCCAGGAGGCGATATACGTTTCCACACCTTCAACTTTCTGTTTGGCCCTCGACTCACGGCACGTGGGGACAGGGTCGAAGGATTTGCGCATGCGCTCGTCGGAGGAATACAGAGAAAGTTCGACTCTTTCGACTCGAATGTGAACTTCGCGCTGGGACTGGGAGGTGGAGTTGACGTCAAGGTTAGCCACGGCTTTGGGATCCGGCTGGTTCAGCTTGATTACATTCCCTTCCGCGATCAAAACCCGTTCACACTCCAGAATGAGTGGCGAAACAACGTTCGAGTACAAGTAGGCGCGACTCTTAGATTCTAGCGACCTGCTGATCGGTGCCGGCTGAGAAGATGGGCAGCCCCTGCGCTGCCCCATCACTAACAGTTGTGACTGATTCCTTGTAGATCATTCGCCTCGCAGCGCCAGCATTGGATCTACCCTTGTGGCTCGCCGCGCCGGCAGATAGCACGCCAACAGCGACACCACTATGAGCAGGATCGTAATTGCCGCAAAGGTAATTGGGTCGGTCGGCGACACGCGAAATAGCAATCCGCTCATCACGTGCGTAAGCGCGAAGGCTCCGGCCAGACCGGCGCACACCCCCAACGTGGTGAGCAACATTCCCTCCCCGACCACCAGTTTAAAGATGTCCCGTGCCTGCGCGCCCAGCGCCATCCGCACGCCAATCTCGTGGATGCGCTGGCTCGTTGAGAAGCTGATCAGCCCATATATGCCGACAGCGGCCATCGTCAGGGCGATTACCGCGAAGGAGCCAAGAAGCAGCAATGTGAAACGTCGTTCCGCGAGCGAGCGCGAGACGAGCGCCTCGATCGTCGCGGTGCTCGCGAAGGGCTGATCCCGGTTCACTGACCAGATCGCTTCTTTCACTGTCGGGAGCAGAGCCGCCGGATCAGCGGCGGTGCGCACGACATAGGTCATCGAACCATACGGCTCCTGCAGATGGGGCAGGAAGAGTTCGACGCGCGGATCGCTGTCGAGGCCGGTATGTCGCACGTCGCCGATGACGCCGATGACTTCGCGCACCTTCGGCTGCCCCATGAATGTGACCTTAATCCTTTTCCCAACCGGATCTTCTGCGGGCCAAAAGCGGCGAGCCATCGTCTCACCGATCAATACGATCGGCGGAGAGTCCTGGTTGTCAAAGCGAGTGAAGAGACGACCGTGCCTTAGCGGAATCCCCAGAGCGCTGAAGTAATCGACGGTCGCCACCGTCGCATAAGCGGTTGGTTCCTCGCCGGCAAGAGGAGCAGGGACTCCTTCGATTGTGAATTCAGACCTGATGTCGATGCTGTTAGTGTGAAAGGGCAGCGCCGATACCGCACCCGCGGCCTCGACTCCGGGCAGCGCGGCGATGCGATTCACAGTCTGATCGAAGAAGGCCATTCGTTGTTGGGGCGTACGGCTCTGACCCCACACGTGCACCTCGAGCGTCAGGGCTTTCTGAGTCGCAAAGCCCGGATCGACCTGCAAGAGACCCGCAAAGCTTCGTATCAGCAAACCGGCTCCGATCAGGAGTATCAGCGCGAGCCCGATCTCCGAAACGACCAGGACGTTGCGGAAACGATGGCGCGCGGACCCCGGAGTCAGACTCCGGCCGCCTTCTTTGAGTGATTCGTGAAGGTTCGGCTTCGAGAGTTGTAGCGCGGGTGCCAGCCCAAATATCAGGGAGGTGAGAACCGAGACTCCGAGCGCAAAGAAGAGCACGTGGCTATCGAGAATGATCTGATCGATGCGCGGCAGATTCCCGGGGCTGAGGGCGATGATCGCGTCGACACCCCAGCTTGCCAGCAGCGTGCCGCCGATCCCCCCTAGCAGAGCCAGCGACAGGCTCTCGGTCAGCAACTGCCGGACTAACCGGCCTCGATTCGCGCCCAGCGCAGAGCGAATCGCGAATTCTCTATGTCTCGCGGCCGCGCGGACCAGCAGCAGATTCGCGACGTTGGTGCAGGCGATCAGCAAAACGAATCCTACCGCACCCAGCAGCACCAGCAACGCCGGCCGTACCTGTCCGACCATCTGTTCGCGCAAGGGCACAACCCTCACTCCGACTTCGCTGTTTGTGTGCGGATACTCTGCGGCAAGCTGCGCCGCGATCCCATCAATCTCGTGTTGCGCCTGTACGACACTCACCCCGGCTTTCAACCGCCCCACTACCGGTATCCAGGCAGAGCCGCGATCCCTGCTGTAAGATTTGGGAATGACATTAGGTGCCCACAACTCCCTTCCCGGCGGGAACTGGAACTCTGGAGGCATAACGCCGACGATCGTGTAAGGTTGCCCATTCAGCAACACAGTTTGCCCCACCAGGCCGGGATCTCCGCCAAATCGGCGTTGCCACAATCCATGGCCGATCACCACCACGGCTTCGTTGCCGGATTTGTACTCCTCCGGCAGGAAGGTCCGTCCATAGAGGGCGTCAACGCCGAGGATCTGAAAGAAATCCGCTGATACGAGCCATGAGCTGAACCTCTCCGGCTCTCCCTGACCTGTCAGGCTGTAGCCGAAGGGTTCGGCGGCGGCGATTGCTTCAAAGAGTTGATTGCGGTTTCGGATGTCCAGAAAGTTTGCGGGAGAGACCGCTTCTCGTTTCATTCCTGCCCTGGAGTTGTCTTGCCAGATGGTCATGATCCGCTCACTGTCTTTGTAGGGCAGGGGTCGCAACAGCACGGCATTCACGACGCTGAAGATGGCTGTGTTGGCTCCGATGCCCAGTGCGAGCGTCACAACAGCTATGAGAGTGAATGCGGGCTTCGTCGCCAGCATGCGTGCGCCATAGCGGAGGTCTTGTAACAGTCTTTGCATGACTCACCTCTGTCTTCGGAGTTATTCGTATCGCAGCGCTACCATCGGGTCGATCCTTGTTGCTCTGCGCGCAGGCACGAAACAGGATCCCAGAGCCACTCCTGTCAGGATCGCCGGGATTGAAACGAACGTGAAAGGATCGGTAGCGGTTATGCCGAATAGCAACGTTTCCATCACTCGCGTGAACGCGAACGCAGCAACCAGCCCGATACCCACGCCGATGAGTGCAAGCACCATCCCTTGACCTACTACAAGCTTCAGGACATCCTTCCGCTGCGCTCCCAGAGCTGCGCGAATTCCGAGCTCATGTGTGCGCTGGGTGACCGAGTAACTGATGACGCCGTAAAGCCCCACTGCTGCGAGAGTGAGCGCTACCGCGGCGAATATGCCAAGCAGCAGCATCAGGAATCGCTCCCTCGCCATCGATTCAGAGACGACCTGCGCGAGTGGCCTGACCCGTGAC
>DASYSA010000301.1:0-6025 GCA_036003885.1 Blastocatellia bacterium
GAGAATTTGATAAAGTCTACATCATAAAAGCGCAAATGAGATATAGAGGAATTAAGGTGACAATGCTTCTCCTGGTTGCCGGAGGAGCGTTGCTTTGCCCACTTCTGCTGAGCGCTGCACTCGGAACGGGCGTAAATACCGATCCGTGGCAACGATCCAAAGCACAGGCCCCATCTAAAGCGCCTCCCGCATACTCACGATACACTCACCAGGTCGCGAAGCATAAGCAAGCGTGCGATGCGTGCCATAAGTTTCCCTCTTCAAACTGGAAACAAGTGCGCAAGGGAGACGATGCCTTTCCGGATGTCACCGACTATCCTCAGCACGCATCCTGTCTGCCATGCCACCGACAGCAGTTCTTCAGCGGTGCGATACCAACCATCTGCACCGGATGCCACACCGATCCTTCTCCGCGCAACAGCGCCCGACACCCATTCCCAAATCCACGCGAGGCCTTTGATGCGTCGAAAAAAGGCCAGGGTGCATTTTCGGAGTATAAAGTTTACTTCCCGCATGAGAAGCACGACGGCTTATTCGGACAATACCGCCCGCGCCTCGAACCTGAGCGACACGGCAGTCTCATCGCCGTTTCCTGGAGCCATGCGGCTCGAGGGTCGGACCAATCCGAAAAGAATGGTAGCTGCGCAAAGTGCCATCAAACCTATCAGCAACAGGGCGATTCCGACGAGGAGTTTGTCACGAAGCCTCCAAAGGACCTCGCGGAGAATGCCTTTTGGCTGAAGAAAGGTATCTTCAAGACAACTCCACAAGGCCACACCGTTTGCTTCACCTGCCACTCGCAGGATGGCGGGCTCCCGCCGACAGCGAACGATTGCGGTATGTGCCATAAGTTGATCTCGCCCGAACAGGCAGCCGCACGAAGAGAAGAACACGGCGACTTCGATCCAAACATGGCGGCGGCAATGGGTATCACCGACCGCACTACTCTCGAGAAATGGCGCAAGCGCGAAGCCGTCAAGTTTCGCCACGAGTGGGTTACCCATGTAGACCTGGCTTGTACCGACTGCCACAAAGTCGCCGCCATCGACACGCTCGCGGAGGGCGGACCCAAGGTGCAAGTTCTATCCTGCGGTGGGAGTGGAACGGGATGCCATGTAACCGCGACTCTCGAGGATGGAGGCGCCCTCAACGCGGAGTTCGGCGAAAAGAAGGCTAACCCAGCTTTTCAGTGTACGAAGTGCCACGCAATCATGGGGAAACAACCCGTCCCCCAATCTCACGTCGCCGCCCTCACAGCCCTCAAGAGCAAGCAGTAGTTGAACGACCCTTATGCCCGAAATTCCTGTACAAGAATCGCCCTCGGCCGTCTCACAAGGTCTTCCGCGTAAGCGGCGATTGCTATCACTTGTGGTGCTGGCGCTGGCGTGCGTGGGAGTTGGCTTAGGGCTGATCAGAGAGCCGAAATCAGCGGTCTTTTCGCCGGATGCGCAAGCGCATACCCTTTGGGCCGGCGCTCACTCGATAGCGGAGACCCCCTCTTCCGTGGAAGATTTCTCGCGGTTCTCTCATTCGAGTTCGGCGCACGCCCGGCTGCGCTGCTCGGCGTGCCATCGGAGAGAAGACAACTCTCCTAAGTCACTCTGGCTCGGGCATAGGCCCTGTTCGTCCTGCCACTCGCAGAAGTTCGCCAGTTTGAAGGACCAGCTATGTACTGTTTGCCATGCGACCGCGGAACCGAAGAGCCCTGAGATCAAGACTCCTGCACGCCTGAGGAGTTTCAGCGCGGGATTCGACCACACCCGGCACCAGAATGTTGGATGTGGTACCTGTCACAAACCTGCCAGCCGCGGCGTGGCGCTATCGATACCGAGCGGTCCTGGCGCTCACGCAACCTGTTTCCAGTGTCACTCTTCCGGGGCCTCCGCACAGGGTCGCGATCTCTCGGCGTGTGACGTCTGCCATACTGCCGGCAGTCCCGCTCGGGCGACCATTCTTGCAAAGGCCTATAGGCTCAACTTCAGCCACGCAGAGCATGGCGGGCGAAATAAACTGAGCTGTAATGACTGCCATCGGGCGCGATCGGGAGTTCGATCGAGCCAGATGACCCGGCCTCTTCCCGCGATGCATCGAGCCGCCGCTCAAACGCAGAGTTGTGCGAGCTGTCATAACGACAAACGAGCGTTTGGCGGAGACAATTTCTCAGACTGCAAGAAGTGTCACCAGGGCCCGACTTTTCGTTTTTGAGACGAACGAACTTCGCTGAATGCAAGATCGAAGCGACTCCGGTCCTTGACCATCCCTCCACTGAATGCCATCACGATCATCCGCGGAAGGACGTACCCCTCATTTCAGATCGGATCCGGCGCCTGCTGAGGCAGAGGTCGTGAAGCCGACCCGCCGATCCTCCATACGACAACCAAACAGATCAACGAGAACACCGACAACAACACAAAGCCCCACGTAAAGGTCGCCGTCAGTTGTCGCAAGCCGCCAACCACCAGCGGCGGAAAAAACCCGCCAAGGCCGCCCGCCGCTCCCACCAAACCGGTCACGCTCCCAACGGACTGCGTTAAGTGCTCAGGCACCAGCTTGAAGACGGCGCCGTTCCCCAGCCCTATCGCAATCGCCATTCCCAGAGCACCAAACGTGAACGTCGACATCATTGGACACGCCAGGAAAATCGCCATCGCGGCGGTCGCGGGAAAGACCCAAAGCAGAATGGTCCGTCCGCCAACTCGATCGGCCAACCAACCTCCCACAGGCCTCATCGCGGTCGCCAGGACTACGAAACCCGCGGTTCGAAAGCCGGCGTCCTGGGGAGTGAGTCCGAACATCTCAGTTAGAAAAATTGGCAGATATATCGCCATAGCGACAAAGCCGCCGAAGGTCAAAAAGTAATAGAGGCTCAACACCCAACTCATGGGCTGGCGCAACGGCTGCGCAATAGCGCTGAGCGAGCGACCCACATTTCTGCGCGGCGCGTTGACCGCTTTGAGTAGGAAGACTATCAGCCACGCCACCAACAGAATTCCAAAGATCCAGAAGCCCCACTTGAAACCGAGGGCGCCCGCTATCAGAGGTGAGCCGAACGCCGCAAGCGACTGACCGATGTTCCCTGCACCGTAAACACCGAGCGCCATCCCCTGGCGTTCGGGAGCGAACCAGCCGCTCACAAACCCAACTCCTACAGAGAAGCTCGCCAGCGCTATGCCAATGAAAAAGCCGCACAGCACCAACTGCCAATAACTGCCTACCCATCCCATCAGGAATGCCGGCGGAATCGACAATGCCATGACTATAGAAAAGATCAGGCGTCCACCGTAGCGGTCCGTGAGAATTCCAAGCGGTATTCGGCCGAGACTCCCCAACAGAACAGGAATAGCGATGGCCATACTTACCTGCATCGGAGTCAACCCCAGCGACTTGCGAATGATCGGCATCATCGCCGAGACAGATCCGAATACGGCGAAGCAAATCGCGAAAGCCCCTGTTGCCATCGCAAGCTGAAGAGTGCTGCCCGATACCGCCTGTTCCGATGATTTCCGCATAACTATGACCCTTCCATTCTGTACAGATACCTGAGAAGCCCGGCATTGAGTCCGAAACAGACCATGCTCGCAACGGCCGCCGGCCAGATTATCGATTCGTCGCCTCCCAGGTATGCATTCATCGTGGCCGTCAGAAGCCAGAGCTGGAGCACGACAAGGATCAGAACCACCGAGAGAATGCCGTAGACGATGGTGGTCTTTTGCTGGCGTGTGATGCGCCTTCTCATGACATCCTCTGCTCAACGCCGCTCGCGTAGACGCCGCCCTGCTTGAATTCGAGTCTCACGCGCGCAAGCGGCCGCCTCGGCGGCCCGGAGACAGGACGGCCTGTTGTAATCTCAAACAGACCCTCGTGACAGGGGCAGCGGAAACACTGTTTCGCCGGGTCGGGCACAACGCTGCACGAGAGATGGGTGCATTCCTGGCTGAAGGCCGCGAACGTGGTCTGGTCCAAACGCACCAACACACACTGATCGTGCTCGTCAGGGTAGGCGAAGGTCACAGCGCCGCCGATCGGGATCTCATCAACCGCTGCAATCAGTTTCATCGGGGGCTGGCCGCGTCGCTTGCGCAGGATGTTCTGGAATCCAATCCAGAACTGACCTGCAGTGAATGCAAGACTGGTGAGCACCAGGAACTTTGTGAAGTCGCGCCTGGCGATGTAGTTGTCCTCGGGGAGGTCGATTGGAAAGTCGTGGCGCCAGCGTGGCTGCTCGGACTGCGGTTTGCCATCGGGGGCTACCGGAGATCGTTCGCGATCTGACTCTCGCATCCGTCGTCCTCCCCGGTGTACAGCGAGTCCATAAGCACGTTGAGCGAGATGTTCTTGCCGATAGTCTGCTCACTCATCGCCGAGGTCACGTCGATATACTCGGATCGTGAAGCGCGCGGCGCCATCATGCTCACCTTTGTAGTTATCACCTGATCTCCAAATCGGAATTGGTTGATTGGCGTCGAGCGCGGGCGAAGCTCCTGGATCCTTTCGCGCGTGCCATAGAACAACGCCTGACTCGGACAGACAGTTGCGCACATCGGCCTCTTCCCCGCCGACGTCCGGTCGTAGCACATGTCGCACTTCATCATCAATTTGAACTCAGTCTTCATCTTCGGAACACCGAACGGGCATGCCAGCACACAGTTATTGCAAGCGATGCATCGTGGCTTGCGCGCAGTTTGAACCACTCCGTCATCGGTCCGCTTGATTGCATCTGCCGGACACACTTCAGCGCAGGTGGGCGAGTCGCAGTGCATGCAGACTATTGGCGCGGTCTGCACCGAATGCTTGCGATCGAGGTATTCAAGGTGAATCATCGAGTAGCCTTTGTGGGTGTCGCACTCGCTGCAGGCCTGAACGCAAGCCTGGCAACCTATGCACCGCGTCGCGTCAATGAAGAATTCCATGTCCATGTAGTTATCTTCTTTTGAGGACGCTCTCCTCGGACGGCCTTACAGGGAGTTCAACCCTTTTTCCTTATCCTCACCGCACAGGCTTTGTATTCCGGAATCTTCGAGATCGGATCTTGCGCGGAAATCGTCAACTGATTGACGCTCTGCCTTTCGGCCCAGTGATATGGAATAAAGACGGTGTCCGGCCTGATTGTGGTCACCACCATCGCCCGCAGAGTGATGGTTCCCCTGCGCGACTCGACCGTTGCGAAGTCCCCATCTCGAATGGCGTGCTTGTCGGCAAGCAGCGGATGCAGCTCCACGAAAGGCTCAGGGGTTTGATCGACCAGCGGCCCAATTCGCCTGGTTTGGGTGCCCGACAGAAAGTGACTGACAACTCGACCGGTGGTGAGAATCACAGGGTACTCTTTGTCGATATCTTCTGCCGGGACCGAATACTCGGCGATATTGAACCGGGCTTTTCCGTCCGGGAAATAGAACCGGCCAGTGCCCCGAGCAATCGGGTTCCACGAGCCTTCCTCGAACAGGCGAGGCGTACCCGGATGGTCCTGATCCGGACAAGGCCAGAAGACTCCGTCCTGCGCTTCAATCTTTTCGTAGGTGATGCCGAAATAGTCCGCCACTCCTCCGCGCGACGCCTCACGAAGCTCGTCGAAGATTTCGCGCGGACTAGCGAAGGTGAAGCCGCGCTCGCGGCCAAGTACGCGGGCAATGTCCTGAATGATGCGCCAGTCCTGGCGCGCATCGCCGGGCGGATCAATGGCTTTGTTGATCTTGATCACCCGGCCCTCGACCTGAGTTACGACTCCTTCGTCCTCTTCATGAAGCGAACCCGGCAGCACTACATCCGCCTGGTAAGCGGTCTCATTCAAGAAGAAGTCGATGGCAACGAAGAACTCGAGCTTCGAGAGCGCTCGAGCAATGAACGCGTTGTCAGGGAGCGAGACCTTTGGATTGAAGCCGATGCTCAACAGGCCCTTGATCGCGCCGCGATCGATCTGGCGAAAGATCTCGTAGGCGTCGACCCCGGCCCTGGGCAATTCATCCGGATCAACGCCCCAGACCCCGGCAATATAGGCTCGATGCTCGGGGTTGCTTATGTCGCGTGC
>DASYSA010000302.1:0-9870 GCA_036003885.1 Blastocatellia bacterium
CTCAGGGCAAGAACCCTTCAGTGGCAAAGCGCTGCCTTGTTTGGGTTGGCCGGGGCGCTTGCGGTCTGGCTCTCACATCCTTCAGTGTTTGTTCTGGCCGGCATCGGGACGACCCTGTTTCTGTCGTACTGCTGGAGAAGGGAATGGTCGAAGGCGCGGCTCATCCTGGCGGCAGCTTCGTTATGGGCGATCAGTTTCGCGGTGTCATACGTTGCAGTTCTTCGCGAGACCAGTCACTCGAGCTTTCTGCTGACGTTTTGGGATGACTACGGAGGGTTCGTGCCGGCTGCGGCCACCGCGCCGTCGCAAGCCTGGTGGTTCATCAGCGCTTTTGTGAAAGCTTTCGAGAACCCGGCGGGCTTCAACTGGGGCGTGCTGGCGGCATTCGCCTTTCTCATGGGTTGTGCGTCTGCCCTGTACTACCGGAGATCGGGACTCTTAATGTTGGCCGCCCCAATCCCGTTTGTTCTGCTGGCCTCGGCCCTGCGCACGTACCCTTTCCTAGACAGGCTCCTGTTGTTTCTGGTGCCGTCTCTGCTCCTTCTGATTGCAGAAGGAGTTCACCTGGCAGCACACAAGACGGTGATTGTGGGTGTCGCGCTGGCGGCGGCTCTGTTCGTTCATCCGATGATCAATGCAGCGGTCAATATTACAGGTGACCACAGTCGCGAAGACATTAAGCCCGCCCTCGCGTATGTGAGACGCAACTGGCAGGAGGGCGATGTACTCTATGTTCACTATGCCGTGAAGCGCCTGTTCAAGTATTACGCGGGCAGGACGGGCTTCGAAGAGGACGACTATTTCAAAGGCGCCAAGAAACCGGACGATCCGTCCGAGTTCCTGCAGGATCTCGATCAGTTGCGCAGGAACAGGCGAGTATGGGTCTTGTTCCTGGTTCGCAACGACAGGACAGCGCAGGAACGACAGTCGTTCCTCGACCAGGTCTCTCTACTTGGAGAGAGAATTGATGCCTTTGAAACGACCGGAATATCGGTTTTTCTCTATGAACTTAGTTCCGGGGTTTCGAGTTTCGGGTTCCGGGTTTCGCCATTGTGAGTCTACTAGCAGTCTAGATCGCGTAACTCAGAACTCAGGACTCAGAACTCGGAACCCGGAACCCGAAACCCGGGACGTCATCTCGTGAATGCAACCGACCCTGAGCGCACCCCATCAGGGTTGAGTACGGTTATCGAAGCCTGTCTGCCAGGGACTAGAAGCGATTTCCAATCGTCGCTCGACAGCAATTGCTTGGTCGCTTTTTTCTTCTTCTTGTGGTTGATCGTATCGCTCAGACGCGTGCCGTCAATCTCAATATCCGAGCCTGCGAGAAATCCTTTGCCTTGAACCACGAGACTATTTGAATCGATTGAAACGTTATTGATCGCGGGAGACGATGGGATACGGTTCTGTGCGTCGAGCGAAACTTCGAGGAACACCACGCACATCTCATCGGTTGTCTGTTCGCCCCATGCTACAGGCTTTGGCGGATTGTTGGGGTTAAGGGGGTTGTTAGCGGAATTGTCGTAATACGACGTGACTTTGACCGTCGTGCCTGCGGGCAAGGGTATCTGCTCTTTGAAGAAGTACATGCCCTGCCACTGGAAGCTCCACTTGTCGATGTTGATCAGGCAGCGAGTCGATCCATCACGCGATTGCGCCTCAACACTCATTTCACGCCCAAGCAGGTGCATATGCGGATACACCCCTATGAGATGCAGCGCAAGGCCAGGCGGCACGGTCTCCGAGGCCGTGACCTTATAATGTGGATCCCCTGCGGGGATACGGAACGACGCGTTCACAATCGGCACCGCCTGTATGTCTTTTCTGACCGGCTGTCTGGCAAAGTAGAGCCCAACCTGCGTGCGATCGGTTTCGATGATGTTGCCGCGGGGGTGATAATGAACCTGAATCACCGCGCGTACGCCGTCGGTCAATAGCCAGGCGTTGCCCTCCGGCTCAAAGCGCCCACGCGCACCGGGCGACCAGCCGCCGAGCGTTCCTGCAGCATCGAATCCCGGTCCGCCGAACGAGGTATAGCCGGGCTCCGGGTCAGCATCATCGAGCTGCTTCGATGCACCCGTCTGGTCCAGATAGATGATGACGTGGTGGACAACATTGCGGTTCCCGGGCTTGATCTCGACCGCCGATATGTAGCGGTCGCCGCGCAAGGAGGTCGGTATAGAGAAGCAGCGATAAATGTCAGCGCCAGGCTTTACGACATAATCCCCATCGGGTTGCAGCACGACATCGGGCGGGCCGAGCGGCCAGACATCAGGGAATGTCCTGGGCTCTGGCAAAATGGCGGGATCGCCTTCGCGAGCGCTTGTGTCAGCCCAACGGGAAATAGTGGAGATTTCTTCATCAGTGAGGCGCCGATCCCCGTCGAACTCACCGCAGCCGTCAACGGGCTTCCAGGGAGGCATTTCGCGCAGTACGACCTTCTCCTGAATTGCGCGAGCCCAGGGCCTCGCCTCTGCGTAGGTCATAAGCGAGAACGGAGCAATGTCGCCCGGATGGTGGCAGACCTGGCACTTCGCCTGAAAGATACGCACAACTTGATTGTTGAATGTAACCTCGTCCTGAAACGCACTGCTTCCCGGGCTTCCCAGCACGAGCAACGTTAACGCAGCCGCGGTCAACAGCAGTTGAAACACTTTCTTCATATGGTCGTGACTCCTTTCAGAGTTGGCGACAAAGACCATTGCTCCACCCCTTGAGCGGCCATGCGCATTTCATCTTCAGCCTCTACGATCGAGCAGGCATCGCGAATCACGCTCCCACTCGACATCCCCTCCTCTATTAAATACATGAAAGAGATCGGGGGCAAAACCTGCAGAGGTTTTTGACAGAGGGTCTTCAATTCTAACCTGGAACTGAATTCTCCTGCACATCCTAACTCCCGCAACCCCAATTTGAGAAGGGTAAAGACCGCGCCGCCTCTTGGCGGGGTCAGGCCCTCGATTCTGCGATTCTGATTATCATTCGTTGCTCCCCTCAAGCTGTTCCTGGCTTCTTGCGCAAAATCGTTCCGCGCACCCAGAGCATGCTTTCCAATTGACTGGGATGCACTATAATCAGTCCGCTAAGGATGATGATACCCCTCACCAGAGAGGACGTCGCATCTACATCGAGAAACGCTATGAAAAGAAAACAGAGATTGTCGGCAAAGCGAAAATCCGAACTGTGCCTCCAGTGCGGCAGGTGCTGCATGGCGATGACGTTCTTTGGCGGTGAGGTCGATGAGGAGGCCCGCGACGAGATCTACTGGATGGAGTTGCACGGACTCAAAATAGACTACGTCCGAGAACGAGGCATCGATGAGTATTACTTCACGATCCCGCAGCGCTGTAACATGCTTCAAGAGCGAAAGAGCATCTCAGGGTCGACCGAGTATGTCTGTGGAGTGTATGAAACCCGGCCTCAGATGTGCCGCGACTACGACGGAAGCGTGGAGGGGCCGCTGGGAGTGGCCGATTGTCTCTGGCGGGAAGAATCAAAAATGGGAATGCCTCAGAGGCGGTTGGTTCAGTTGGAAGGAAGTCAGTCCGGGTAGGATATGTGGCCTTCATTCAGTCGGGCGGCTGTTTGCAATCAACACCGCGCACATTGGTTCGGAAGTCAACTCCGACCATCGCACCTGTTTCGCAGGGTCGTTCGGATTGTCCCGATTCTCATCTGAGTTGTCGAAGTGAGCGACTACTTCGATGCGCGTTCCCTTCGGCAACGACACCGGCCGTTTGAAGTAATAGGCCGGCTGCCAGTCCCTTCGAGAATCCCTGGTCCAGATCAACACCTGTTGCGTGCCGTCAGGCCTGTACGCCGTCGCTTGAAGTGAAATCACCAGCGGATGTGCGCGCGGCCGGATCGCGATCGCTTCAGCGTCATCCTGCACGACGAATGCCGCGTCGACCCGATGAGCATTTGCCCCCGCGGGAATCACGAGGTCAGGATTGGAAATCGCAAGCTCACGCAGTTGCTTGCGGACCTGAGTCTTTGCGAAGTACAGCCCGACCGTACTCTGATCTCTGGCCGCTTCGCCTGAGCCGCGGTAATGGACCTTCAGGACGATGCGCGCGCCGGCAGGAAGCAACTGTCCGACTCCTTCGGGGAGCGCAGTCGGCTTCTGTCCAGGCATCCACGTGCCAAGCACGGTCGTAACAGCCGCCGCGGGCACTTGATCGGAAGAGAAGAACTGGTTGCTCCTCGCTTTCTCTGACTTGTTGCGAATGGTCTTAATGGCGCTGTCGGCAGTTTCGACCATGATCGTTGCGCAGTGAACGACCGATGCGTTGCCCGGCCGCAGGTCTACGGCTTCAATCCAGCGATCCTCTTTCAGCTTAGTCTCGATCAGGAACGTTCGCTCGAGGTCTGCGTCGGCCGCGACCTCCACTTTGTCGGCAATCTTCAGTGTAAGGCTCGGTTTTCCAAGCGGCCAGTCATCGGACACAAGCGGCCCGGACGGTAGCTCCTTGTCATCGCCTTTTGGAGCGCCTCCCTCGACCCAGTTAACTATCACGTCAACTTCGTGCTGGGTGAGGGCGGGAGCGTTGCGGAACTCACCATAACCCTTCACTGCAAACCAGGGCGGCATTCGCTTCTCGAGAATCTCTTCCTTGATGGCTTTTGCCCACGGGCGCGCTTCTTCATAGGTCGCAAGCGACATCGCAATGCCGCCGCCGCGATGGCAGCCCAGGCAATTGCGTTGAAGCACGCGCACGACCTCGTTATTGAATCTCACTTTGGTTGTTATCGGTTCGTGCGCGCGCACGCATAGGGTGAAAGCCACGGCGGCGCAGAGAGACAGAATGAGCTTCAGCGTTGTGGAACCTTGAAGCGTGGCTTTGTGGAAATTGCGGTCCGGCATTCTGAACTCTCGACTCCGGCGCTTCAATCGCGAAGGGCCTCATCAACCGGAAGAGGTCCGGTCGACTGAGGCCCTTCGCTTTTCAACCAAAAGAGTGACTCAACAGATGCTACTTTTGGCCCACGACCTCTTTGTTCTCCGGTCTCTTATCCAGGGTGTAGCTCATCCACCCGATCATCATCTCTTCCCAGGTCTGATCGCCCCAGCGAACCTCTTTCTTTGGATCGGGGTTGAACTTGTTCTTCTCCGAATTGTCGAAGTGGGCGAGACAGTCGACGCGGGTTCCCTTCGGCGCAGGCACCGGCTCCTTCATCGTGTAGTAACTCTGCCACGCAAAGTCGTACTTCGGAACCGAGAGGATCACTTTCGACTTACCGTCAGGATAAGTAACCCGATACTCGAAGTCCTTCCCGCGAAGATGCATGTGCGGCATCAACGAGTGGATCTGCCCGTCCTCGTTGAAGGTGTAGCTTGACTCAACCTTGTAGTTCGCATCTCCAGGCGGGATTGCAAATCGCCCGTTCATAATCGGGCGCGTGATGATCTCCTGCTTTGGTTTCTGCTTGCAGAAGACCAACCCCAGATACGAACGATCTTTTGCCTCGGTCCCGGTCGGCGTGTAGTGCACCTGAAACACCAGGTCCGACCCGGCCGGGATCTTCTTCCCGAATCCCTCGGAAATCACGGCGGGCTGCTCGCCCGGAGCGTAACCGACCAGCAGTTTCTGGGAATCGCCCGCCTTCTGAACGAAGACGATTACGTGGTGAACTACTGCGCGACTGCCCGGCCGAATCTCGGCTGCCTGTACCCACATATCCTCTTTGAAGTTGGTCGGCACCTTGAAGTACTTATACTCGACGACACCTTCCGCAGGCACGGTGAACTCCTGAGGCAGATAAAAGACGGTATCCGGTTTGCCTATGTTCCAGCCCTCGACGAACTTCGGCGCCGGCGGAAGGTCTTTGGGGGCGCCTTCGGGTGTTCCCTGCTCGACCCACGCGAGGATGGTGTCGACATCCTTTTGAGTGAGCCGGCGGTCATTCGCGAACTCGCCGTGACGAGGGTCAGCATGCCAGGGAGGCATCTCGCGCGTGGCAACCTTCTCGCGTATCGAGCGGGCCCAGGGCCGGGCCTCCTTGTAAGTCACCAATGACATCGGCGCAATCTCACCCGCGCGATGGCACTGCACGCAGTTCGCATAGAAGATCGGGGCGATGTCCTTGTTGAACGTCACAGCGACGTTCGAGTCCTTCTTTGTATCGCTGGCGTCACCAACAGGCATTGCAATGAAACATATGATCGCCAGGAATGCGGCCGCAGCCGAAGTCAGGATAGCCTTTCTCATTCATACCTCCACCGAGCGCGTTCTTGTTGGCGGACTGCCGAATCTGCTGTCGACCCGCCGAAGTTATTCTGCGGGCCGCGGCGTTGCGGACTTAATCCAGTCTACTTCGGCGTCGGGGTCGAAGCAACTTTCTTTACACGATTGGCCCGCAAGCTTCTACCGTTGAAATCGAGCACCAGTCCCGTGATCTCACCTTTGTCGTTCTTAACGAAGGTCACCTGGCCCTCAACAACCGTGAAATAGAATGTGGTCTCAGACTCCGGATACGCCTCGATCTTAGGCAAGCCGGACCCGGTGAACAGCAGCTTGTCCCCCTCGCGCGAAACGGTGAAGGTCGCCGGCCCCAGGGAGTAATCGCCTGCGTAGGCGTCGTATATCCGCGGATCCAGTTTGGACACTGTGCGGGCCTTGTTCACGAAGTCGAAGTACCCGACCATCATCTCGTCATAGGTCGGGTCGCCGAATCTAACCGCCTTGGTCGGGTCGGGGTTGGACTTGTTCTTTTCCGAGTTGTCGAAGTGAGCAGTGACGATCAACTTCGAGCCCTTCGGAAGGAGCAGCGGCTTCTCGAGTCTGTACAACGTCTGCCAGTTGAAGTCATAGCGAGGAACGAAGATCAGCGTTTCGCGCCGGCCGTCGGGGTAGAGAACTTCATACTTCATGTCCTTGCCCCGGACATGCATGTGGGGCAGGTAATCGAGCAGTTCGACGTCGCGGCTCAAGGTATAGCACCCTCTAACCTCGTGATTGACGGCGCCCGGTGGGATCTTGAAGTAGTGATTCAGGACACCGAAGGAGGTAACAGCTTGCCTCGGGGGCGCCTTGGCCAGGATCAAACCAACGCTGCTGCGATCCTTTTCAACCTTACCGGTGGTCTTTGAATAGTGCACCTGTATGATGATGTTCGAACCCTTCGGAACCAGTTTGGCCATACCTTCAGGATATACGTCGACATCTTTGCCCGGCGTGTAGAAGCAAAGCGGAAAGCCCAGACCCTCCTGTCCGCTGCCGCGAGCAAAGCCCCCGGTGGGAGAATCGCAGGTGTCGTCGTACACGGGGGCATCCTGTTTCACTCTGACCAGAGTGCCGTCCTCGTAAAAGATCGATTGAGAGCTCGGCGGTTTCTTTCCGCCCTGCGCGATCATTTGAGGAGTCTGTACGAAAGCGACCACGTGGTGAACGACTCTCTTGTTGCCCGGGTTGACCTCAGCCGCCTGGACCCACACATCCTCTTTGAAGTTGGTGGGCATGGTGAAGTTGATGTATTCATCGGATCCCGCTGCCGCGAGGGTGTACTCCTCGTTCATTGTGAACACAACATCCGGCTTGCCGAGCTTCCATCCTGCGACGAAGGTCGGCGAAGGCGGCAGATCTTTTGGATTCCCTTCTTTCGCCCCTCCATCCACCCAGGCCGCGATCGTATCGATCTCTTCCTGGCTCAGCCGCGCGTCGTTGATGAAGTGGCCGTACTGCGGATCCGCGTGCCACGGCGGCATCTGGCGAGTCACAACCTTCTCTTTGATCGAACGGGCCCAGGGACGAGCGTCTTTGTACGTCAGCAGTGACATCGGGGCCAGCTCACCCTGACGGTGGCAACTCGCGCAGTTCTTGAAGAGTATGGGAGCGACGTCCTTGCTGAAGGTTGCCGTCCGGGCGTTCTTCGTGTCAACCGCGCTGGTTGACGGCACGGCGATGAAGCAGAGCGCTAACACGAAGGTGAAGACTATCGAAGTCGCGAGAGTTTTCTTCATTTGTGTGACTCCTTATCTTGCTATGGGTGATTGTCACCGGCGCGCCTGAAAGCGCGCTCCTAAGAAGCAAGATAGCGATGCAGGGTTGCACAGGCAAATCCGGAAGAGATTCCGAATTGCGAATTTCGAATTGCGAATTTCCCGAATCGAAAGTTGGCGTCCCTGTTGACGTAGGATCCTTTAGATTCGACGAATCTCAAAATTCGAGTTTCCCATTTCGCAATTCCCGCTCGCAGGGAGGGGCTATACGGTCGAATCAAGTACAGATTTCGCATTGCGAACTGCGAGTCTTCCGAAACGGACTCGCCGCTGTTTGATTCTGATAGAAAACGCTAAGTCCGTACTCGAGGCAAATTCGCAATTCGAATTTCGCAATTCCCGCTCACTGTTTGGCCGGTCCCCCGTTGTTGAGCGCCTCGACGGTTCTGAGGTGCTGGTTGTCGACGGTGTAGTTGACCCAGCCTATCATCATATCGTCGTAGGTTGGCTCGCCGAAGCGGACTGGCTGAGCCGGGTCGGGGTTGTATTTGTTCCTGGCCGAGTTGTCGAAGTAGGCGGTGACTACGATTCTGGTGCCTTTCGGAATGGCCAGAGGTTGCTTGCTGTAGTAAACGGTCTGCCATGAGAAGCTGTAGTTCGGCACATTCAACAGCACTTCGGAGCGGCCATCGGGATAAAAGGCTTTGAACTCCATTGCCGACCCACGCAGGTGCATGTGAGGCATCATGGTGATCAGGTGTATGTCATCCTTCGTGGTCCAGCAGGCGGTTACCCGGTGATGCTCGGCGCCGGGCGGAACCCTGAAGTAGTTGTTCGAAATCGGATAGGTGTAGACGTTCTTGTCGGCCGGCTCTTTGGCAAAGATCAAGCCTACCATCGATCGGTCTTTCTCGACCTTGCCCGCTGTCTTCGAATAGTGCAACTGCAGAATCATCTTCGATCCGGCCGGAATGCGTTTGACGGTTCCCGGAGCGAGGAACGTAGCGTTCATCCCCGGCGCAAACCCTGCGATGAGGTCGCCCAGAGAATCCTGGCCTGTGCCGTCCCGGCGAAGTCCGGATCCGCCGCTTGGAAGCGCGCATCCATCATCGTAGACCGGTACATCGGACTTCATTCGCATCAGGAAGCCATCGCGATAAAAGATCGAATCCTTCTCCATCTGCTCGCGGTACTTCTCGATCTCCTCTTTGGTCATTTTGCGTTGAGGCTGGCCGCCTTTTTGCGGTGCCTGAATGAAGGCAATGATGTGATGAACGATCTTTCGATTGCCCGGCCGAGCTTCGGCAAACTGCACGTACTTGTCTTCGGTGAAATTCGTCGGGACTTCGAAGTACTGGTATTCATCGGGGCCTGACGCGGCCAGGGTGAACTCTTCAGGCATCGTGAGCACGACATCGGGTTTGCCGATGGTCCATCCCTCGACGAACTTCGGCGCCTGAGGGAGGTCCTTTGGGTTGCCTTCGGGCGCGCCCGCGTCAACCCATGAGACGATGGTATCAATCTCCGACTGCTTCAACCGCCGGTCGTTCGAGAACTCGCCGAAATGCGGATCCGCATGCCACGGTGGCATCTCGCGGGTTGCGACTTTCTCCTTGATCGAGCGAGCCCATGGACGCGCCTCTTTGTAGCTCAACAGCGACATCGGAGCTGCCTCGCCCGGGCGATGACACTCGGCGCAATTCTTAAAGAAGATTGGCGCGACGTCTTTGCTAAAGGTGGCAGAGCCCTTCCTGGAAGCGCTTGCACTGCTGGTTGGAAGCAGACTGAAACAACACGCTCCCAGGAATGCTATAACGACGACGGTTATCAGCGACTTCTTCACGATGGTTACTCCTTCCGTCTGTAGAGGTCTGCGTCTCTATTTTTGGCTGCTACTCCCTGCCGCTTTTGCGGCCGTTTCAGCCTTCGCC
>DASYSA010000303.1:0-6828 GCA_036003885.1 Blastocatellia bacterium
AGAAGGCGAGCGGTTGACCACTGTAGAGGCCAATGTGCGGTGTAGAGACATCGGCAGCTTTGTGGCTGAGGCACGCGACGCGGTGGATCGTCAAGTCAAGCTGCCGCCGGGATATCATTTTCAATGGGGTGGCCTTTGGGAACACCTCGAAAGCGGACGGGACCGCCTCTTTGTCGTGTTCCTCCTTCTGTTTACAACATTTCAATCCGTGAAACAGGCTGCGTTGATTTTCACAGGAATTCCGTTTGCGATTACGGGTGGAGTGCTGTCGCTGATCTTGCGGCAAATGACCTTTTCCATGAGTGCCGGCGTCGGCTTCATCGCGGTTTCTGGCGTTGCGGTACTGAATGGCGTCGTTATGGTCGCCTTCATCAATCAGCTTCGAAAAGAGGGCAGGAACGTCAATGACGCAGTAACCGAGGGCGCACTTACCCGGCTCCGTCCTGTGTTAATGACCGCGCTTGTTGCGAGTCTCGGATGCATCCCGATGGCTCTATCCACCAGCGCCGGTGCGGAAGTTCAGCGGCCATTAGCGACCGTAGTCATTGGCGGTTTGGTGACATCTACAGTGCTAACGCTATTTGTGCTGCCCGCATTGTACCGGCTGCTTGAAAAGGAGCGAGCCACTCCCCGTACATAGGGAAACGTCGCTCGGCATTCAGATCCGCAAATCACGATTTGGACGCCTCCGTGCTGACGCGCTTCTTTGGAGCCACCAAGAGCGTGCGCGGAATCAGGCGATCATCATCCGCGGAAAGGTTTTCTAAGGCAGCTTTGACCTCTGTTGTTGGCATTTATATGTTCGAGCCGAAGATCACAACCGCTTGTGTCATGGGTAGCAGCCCCGTCGCATTCCAGAAATTGAACACAAACAGTGCGATCAGATCCGCGTGCCTGGCGTTATCTGGGTCGTTCTGTGCATAGCGCTTCTTAACCAGCTCATGGCAGACCTTGAACAGCGATTTCTGAAGCTTCGCGATGTTCTTACCGGGCGTGACTTTGACATCCAGTGCTGCGGCGCTGAATTCGTTCCAGAAGCCGGGATCCGTGACCAGCCGGCGTGGCTCTTTGCGCGCGAGTCCCGCCCGTTCTGCCACGCGGCAAAGGGTGTAATACATTATCCGGTTCAGCCCCGCGAAGAATGGCACGATTTCCTGCCTCCGCCCGGTCTGTTCCTTCCCGAGCGCGTCTTGAGCGGCGCGGACCGTAATCTCGACCAGGAAATTTCCGTCAATCGGAGCCTTGCCGAGGTGAAGGCGCAGTTGAGCTTCGACGGAGATGGTCTCGAGAAGCGGATCCGATAAAAGAACTTCCTCGCTCCTCAATTGAAGTAGCCCTCGAGACAAACCGAATTGAACTCCTGATGGATGCATATCCCAGACCTCCGTATAAACAATGTTGTAGACGTCGCGTATTTTCGAGCTGCTGCTCTCTCCTCGGATGAGAACTCATCCGAGGAGATGAGGAGGACTACGGTTACGTACAGATGCGCGTGACCGAGTCGCTCCAGTCGGAGTAGCCGGCGTTGCCCAGGGAACGGACCTGAAAAGCATAGCTCGTACCCGGCGTCAGACCGGTAACCGATGTGGCTGGCCGGGTTCTACTGACCGGTTGCGTCGTCCACGTGCCCGGCGTCGCTCCGGCGCCGGTCGCGGCCCAGCGCAATTCATAGCTGAACGCGGCGGGAACGGCGGCAATCGTTACCAGGACTTGACCGCTGTTGCTGCCTTGGTTGATCTTGCGGATGAACTGAGACAACGGCTGGTTGGCGCCCTTCACAGTGGACGCGGCCTCGAACCCACTCTTCAAGAAAGTCGGCATATCGTCCTTGCAGTTCGCCTCGACATAATGGCCGAGCTGACGCAACATCTTGATCACGACTTCACCTTGATGGCTGCGTTCGGCAATGGCTTGCTTGCCTCCATCCATGGCCGCCGTGATTTTGGACGAGTAGGTGTCGATCGCTCCCTTGAGCGTAACCATATCGACGGGCGGCGTGACATAGTCGGTCGTGTCGCCATTGATCCCGGTATAGACGGCGGTCGCACGCGCTAAGATATCGGTGGGCCCCGTCTTGGTGAAACCAAGCATCGCTTTGATCGGTTTTGTTTTCGTTTTCGACATAGATTCTCGCTTTCATTTTGCGGGCGCGAAGCGCAAGCGCGATAGCGCGCAGCCTCAAGATTACCCCCGCGGCTAATGGTTAACGGTTTCCCGGCGCGTGAAAACACAGGGCCGCCATCACGAGCGGCTGCGAGTGCAAGCCCGCATCAAGACAATGGCGAGTAAAGAAGGGCAACCGGACCTTCTTCCCTCAGCGAACGCGGCCATATACGGCACGGCTGCCGCCATTCACACTATTGTGATGGTCACCTAGATAAGTGAACGATTTACGAGTCGGAAGGCCCCTGCTGTAGAAGGAACGAGACACCGATACTTCAAGATTTTTCTTGAAACGCTTCAAGATTTTTCTTGAAAGATACAGAATTGTCGGAAAACCAAACGCGCAGGCCAGATTTTGGCGCTGCTCATCAGGTTCGCACTCGGCATCTGCCGGATGCACTCTGCCTCCCGCACTTGCCAGACGGCATCTGCCGCAAGCACTCTGCTTCCCGCACTTGCCGGACGGCATCTGCCGGATGCACTCTGCCTCCCGCACTTGCCGGACGGCATCTGCCGGATGCACTCTGCTTCCCGCACTTGCCGGACGGCATCTGCCGCATGCACTCTGCCTCCCGCACTTGCCGGACGGCATCTGCCGCATGCACTCTGCCTCCCGCACTTGCCAGACGGCATCTTGGACCAGAAGATTCGTGATCGGCATGACGCATCGTCACGGAAGGATCCCGTGTCCGAACCGGACTTTTGGGTCTGGCTGCCATTTGTCCGGGATGTCGGCCTCTCGCAGACTGGGGGCGTGAGCGTTGGCCACATCCACATCTGTGGTTTGTCGGTTATACGTCCACTGACGCCAGCGGGGTCGGTTGCTAAACACTGCGCGACTTCTCGGGACTTGAGATTGAGAAAAGTACCTAGAACGAACATGCTTTTCTCGTAACAATCCTGTTTTCCAAGCACATCTACCAGTAGCTGGATGCTCACGATCGCTCGCAGGTAGCAGTTGCAGCAACTCAACGCCCTCCTCAATCTGATCGCCGCCATTCGCTGTCAACGCTGCCAGCCGTTGTCTTGCCAGCCGTTGTCTTGCCAGCCGTTGTCTTGCAGGCCGTTGTCTTGCTGCCAAATCGACGCCTCCCTGAAACTGTTACAATGCACGAAAGCAATGCGGCTGCTCTACGTCTTTCCACATCCCGACGACGAGTCTTTCGGACCCGCTCGAGCCATGGCCGCGCAGCGACGTCAAGGACACGAAGTCTATCTGCTCACTCTGACTCGCGGTGAAGCGACGAAGGTCCGAAACAGGTTCGGCTGGACTCTGGAACAGATGGCGAACGCACGCGCCAACGAAATGCTGGAGGTGAAGAAGACCCTCGATCTCACGGGTCTGCGAGTGCTGACGCTGCCGGACGGCAAGCTTAAGGAACTCTATCCGTGGGCAATTGAGAAGGTCATTCGCGAAGAGATTCTCGGTATTCGGCCGCACGTCGTCATTACATTTCCAATCCACGGAATCAGCGGATTCCACGACCACATCGTCTGCTATGCGGCAGTCACCCGGGTGTATCTCGAGCTGCAAGCGCCCGAGCGCCCTTGGCTGCAGCGACTGGCGTTCTTCACGCTGGCCACCCCGCCGGCCGGCGTCCCGTGGCACGTGAGCATCACCAAATCCGAGGAGATCGATTGCAGATTCGACGTGACGGACGCGGACATGACGTTGTGGCACCAGGCGCTCGATTGCTACGTGACCTACCGTGATGTTATCAGCGAGAGCGGAGCGCACCAGGCGTTCGGTCGAGACGTGCAGTTCGAGATCTTTCGCGAGGACCACAAGCCGACGCTGGGCGATCTTTGCGATGGGCTGCGCGACATCGATTGACGTATCCTCGGCTAGCCCAACTATGACTTTGACGTTTTCATTGTCACGCTAGCGAAGAAAAGGCCGCAGTGGCCAGCCACTAGCGCGGGCATTGAGCCAAGCTTAGATGTACGTTTTGCAGACCGGATCAGCAAAACATTCCCGCCATGATAACTCGCGAGTAACGCCGCAGTTTTACCAGCGTGACGAAGTAAGAGAAATAGTTTTCAATCACCGGTTACAAGGTCTTTGGCATTTCGTTTGGCATCGTCAGAACAGGAATCCCAGTAGGAACTCAATCTGGTTTGGCTCCAGGTACAGCTGGCCGAAAATGGTCCTTCGCCAACGGCTGTATCGGAACTCAGGTAGCAGACGCATCCGAGTGCGACCGAACTCCATTCCAAGGGCGACTGTTGCTCCTGGGACGAACGCGGCAACGGTGTCTTCGCCTTCAATCGGCGTCGTGATCGTGGTCTGGGCCGTTTGCACCGTCTTTACTCCCCGAGTACGACCTAGTCCCATATAACGCAAAACGAAGCCGCTTGCCACGTAAGGAACGACGCGCCCGTTCCATCGATACTTCGCCATCATTGGAAAATCCCAGGAGTTACCCTTAACTTCATAGGACGAGTTTAGAGTGACGCCAGACACAGAAGTGTTCTCCGTCCTAACAAAGCCTAGATGCTTGTAGAGTGCGTCAAACTCCAAGGCGACACGAGGTTTTAGGCGCCATTCAACCGAGGGGCCCAGGGTATAACGGCGGGTCGCGGACGAATACTCAAGAACTCCGCCACGAACCGCGATTTGGCCAGTCTCGAAATACGTGGTCAAGGGAACGCCGACCTTCACACCAAAGCGAAGGTCCTGCGCCAGAGCTGAGGTAGTAAACCCAACTAACAACATCGTTAGGGTCCGAAATGTCGGTTTCATTTGCCTACGTCCCTTCGTGATCTGCGCCGCGGCCAAATGTGATCTGTGACATAGGAGAGGTCTTGTGTGGCTTGGTGTCCGATTCGCGAGAGAAATTGACGCAACCAACCTACCATGGCTTCAGTGGGAATCCATGGCGAATATGGCGTGCTTTTTCTGCCGAGCCGGGGGGCATAGGACTGCGTCCCTTCTTCAAAAGTTATCTGCACTCGCCCACTCAAGCCTCGTAGCAAATCACGAATCGCTTTGGCTTCCGTCTCCAGAATCGATTCGATCACGCTCCTGCCGCTTCGTCGTGAACGGCCACCACTATCGTTGACTGGATGGACATCTAAACTCACCATGCTTCTCTTCGCTGATACAAAGGGCGCCTTCTTCTCGTGGCGTTTGTTGTTTCAGCAACGCAACCTTACTAAGAGATCAGGGGCGCCTTTCATTGCGTGGGCGGCCTCTAACGTTACCAGGAATAGGCTGTGCGAACGACCAGACGCGTTACTGCCAGATTCGTCCGTGATCGAAGGCTCCCATCCAGCCACCGAATTTCCGGACTGATGGATATCGCCCAAGGAAGGGACAGCCGAAGACCCGCGCCCAAATCTGGTCCGACCCCTGTGTCGCTCACCTCGGCTTCGGTGTGGATCACCTCCGGTCCACCTATCCGTCCGGTACTCTGCACTGATTTCGACCACAGCGATTCCGGCTGTCACGTATGGTTGAACACGCCGGGCCTTGTAGCGGTATTGAAAATTGACCGATGCGATCGTCGGCGGGCGGATGCCAGCGTGCGTGGTGACGAAGCAGAATGTTCCCTCGATCGCGCACTGAGCAAGCCCCGGAGAGAACCCCAGCGTGCGATTCACTTCGAATTCGACACCGACTCCCGACCTGTGCACAATCGCCAGGCTACCACCAATATTCAGCCGATCGCCGAGTGTGGCGCCCTCGTACACAAATACGTGGCCCAAGCCGACACTGACAGATACCTCTCGAGTGAACCTCGGTGTGGGAGGAGATTGTGGTTGTGCCCAACTGGTCGTGGGAACCGAGATGACAAAGGTCGCGACAACAGCCGCCCATGTTCGCCTCAAGAATCTGTCCTCCTGCCAGAAAATGTGCAGCAAGATTCGGCTCAGCATGCACTTCTCGCCTCAGCCTAACGACTCAATGTTAGCCGGCGCTGAGCGCGCATCTTTACGAGCGAGGGAACCGCCGGGGCGCGCGACAGCTGCAGTGGCGACGGGTTCAACGCGTTGCCTGTTGAATTCGCCCCGCTATCGAGCCAACGCCCGAATGCTCTGTACTCCGGCAAGGGTGGAGAGTCCTATCGGAGTATGAGGGTGCGCTTCTAACGAAGTCTTTCCCATTTCTCGCCTCGGCGACCGGCGCCAATTGCTGCACCTATCAAGCCACCGAACAATGCGCCAGACCAAGCTCCAAGCGCCGTAGCCTTGGCAACGCTAGAGCCCCCGCCAACCTCCTCATGTTGCAATCCCAATGAGATCGCGCCCGGAACCGCGCCGATCACAACACCCCATTTGGCATATTTCCAGGCGGACTCTTTGCGTGACAGAAATCCACGGCTGATCTCAATTCGGGTCAAGACTGCGATTGGTATGGATATCGAAGCGGTCCTCCCCTCAGGTTGGAGCACAATAGTGTCTGTGGTCAACGCTTCAACGCGTCCACTCATTTTGCGAATGTCGGTAGTCCATACTCGAACCCTTGTACCTACGGTGAGCCCAGGAACTTCCTGGGCAGCAAGCGGCGCTGGCAGGAGACAAATTACTAGTAATTGAATCAGCACGACTCTCATGGAGCTTCCTCTCTTGGCCGCCCAACGGCTTGGCGATAACCCGCACCGAGGCTCGTCTTTTGGGAGCCGAGGGAACTGCTGCAGCACGCGACAGCGGCTGCAGCAGCGA
>DASYSA010000304.1:0-12855 GCA_036003885.1 Blastocatellia bacterium
ATGGCAACTGCCGGATCGTGCGCGGTTCTGATCGCGATGATGCTGCACGGACAGGCGCTCAACGCCGCCGCGACTTCCACGAAGGCGACAAGCTGGGCGAGGGGGCTCTGAAGGCTCTCATTCGGGCCGCCGTGGCCTTGAACAAGTCTTCAGCCCGCGGCTAGTCCGCAAGGTCGACCCGCCCCCTTGCACCGACATCAGCTCTTCAGAGTTCAGCCGCGGCCTCTCTTGAGAAGCTTCCCTCCTGGAGCTCCTAATTCTTGCGGTTATCCGCGAACGTTGAGAGCGACGGGACCGCGGAGCGGTCAAAGAGGGTAGCCCGGGGCAGAGCGCGTTTTTGCGCGTCGCCCCGGGTTAAGAACCACGCGTGAAGTAAAACCCCGGAAGGGGTTGCATAATTTGGTTTCGGAAAAATGCATGTTGGCCGGTTGATCTGAGATATGTCTTGGGATTGAACCTGGCCTATTGGACCCCGCCGGGGTCCACGTTTGATTGTGATCATCGACCCGGGGCGTCGCGCAAAAAACACGCTCTGCCCCGGGCTATTCTATTTGACCACTCCGCGGTCCTGTCGCCCCTTCAACGTTTTCGGATAGCCCCGAATGTAGAAACTCCAGGGTAAGGCTATGCCTTGCCTAAAATTTTTTTTCGCAGATTTCCAGGACCGCCGGTATGGTGACAGGCATCAATGTTTTCTATTCTGATCACTGTTCTCTTGCATGCACTGGAAAACTTGTGGGAAGGTACGTCATTGCCAGATTATGTAAAGCCCGGCCGGGGAAATCCGGTCCGGGCATACTGAGCCCGACTGCAGCTGCTGCTCAGCTGAGTTGTTAAACGGCTTCAACAACTAGCAATGTCCGATTGGGCTCGCGAGTACTTTGAGCGTGGCTATGCGCAGCGGTGGGGTCTGCCGCCCGTGTCGGATCAGATTCGGTTGGAAGTGAGGGCCCTTTGGGATCAACTCCAGCTCACGCCGAAGTCGCGGGTTATCGACATCGGTTGTGGACATGGAAGACATGCGCTCGCGTTGGCAGAATGCGGTCCTGCTGTTGTCGGGGTCGACCTCGCCGGCGCGCTCTTGACGCGGGCGCAGGTCCTTGCGGCCGACCTTGGAGTTCAGACTCATTGGATCCGGGGCGACATGCGACGACTGCCACTTCGATCCAGGTCCTTCAGCGCCGCCGTCCTGATCGACGCTTTCGGATTCTTCGAGACGGAGGAAGAGAATGAAGCGGTATTGGGTGAGGCCGCGCGCGTGCTGGTCCCTGGCGGGCGCTTTGGGCTGAAGGTCGTAAACGGCAGGAGGGTTCTCGCCAGCTTTCGCAAGGCCGATCGTGAAGAGCGCGAAGGAGTCATCGTTACCATCTCGCGGACGCTCGCATTAGAACCGCCACATATGACCGAGAGAGTCACCGTGAGCGGGGCGCGCGGTAACGGGGAATACGAACGACACCAGCGCCTCTATAGCGCCGAGGAACTGCGCCACGCCGTTGCGCGCGCCGGATTCCGCTCTCTGCGAGTGTTCGGAAGTCCCGCCGGCGCGCCGTTCGAACCAGAGGCTTCCCCAGCGATGTTGGTATTCGGCCAGCGCAGCGATGCACCGTCCAACAAGCCGCTGACCGTACGTGCCTCGTGAGAATTCATGGACACCATTAGACCGGCAAATCGGGAAGTGGTCAGCCTTGACGCTTGTGGTGCTGGCAGTATGTACATCACAACCGGCACAATTTGGCTGGTGTCGAACCTTGACTCAGCGATGGTTCTAAGGCTTCAGCCGAGCGAGCCGTACCTGACGATCATGGAAACACTTATGCTCCTGATGAATCCGGCTTTGGTTACGCAGGTTTTTCTGTCGGGTGGTGCGTAGGCGCATAGCGAAACCGAAAAAGAAGTCCCAGGCGAGCGGGGCGGCTGAGGAGACGATTGTGCATCGACGGGGAGTTGTCTTGAAGGGGATCTCCAGTGGAACAATATAAGGAGGCATCATCATGTTGAGAGCTCGTAATCGGGTCATTGTCCTGGCCAGTCTTGCAGGTGTGATCGTTGGAGTCGTAGTAACTCTCATGTCACAAGGCGGGGCGCCGGCATTGCAGTCCCGGGACGCTCGGCGAGTGATTCGTCCGGAGAGGTCTCCCAACACGGGACTTCCCTACAGTCCGGGGATTCTTGTCGGTAACACGCTCTACCTGTCCGGCCACCTTGGACGCGATCCGGTTACGGCCAAACTGGTTCCCGGCGGAATCGAAGCCGAGACCCTGGTCCAGTCGCTAGCGCTTGACTGCGATCATCTGCAACTCGATTCGCGCGCCGTTGTTCAGTGCGGCAACGCGAGCGCCGCCGCTTCGCGGCGCAGCAGCCGAGGTCGTTGATCGTAGGCCCACAGATCAATCGGCCATTGCCACGTGCGCGGTTGCGCACCACTCTGATAATGACTCGATCAACACCCGGAACGCGGTCTGCGCGCTGACGCGCCCCTCGACGTACGGTGTCAAGTGCGTTTCGACTGGCACTCCAGAGATTTCCAGCTCCGGTCGAAGAGCCCGGTCGCGTACAAGTAGGGTTCGTACTGGACGCCACTGCGCCGCCAGCTCCGAACGCCATACCTCACCCGTGATGTAAAAGAGGACAGGTGCCAAAGAGTAAAATCAACAGCCTCCTCTCTTGTGGGTTCCGACCCGTCGTCGCTGTGTCATGCCCACCATCATTGCTTGCGAGTGCCTTCTATCTGACCCATCTTGACGCTCACTGCTCGACCAGAGCTATCGCGTGTGAAAACAACATTCAATCCGGTCGTACTAAAGAAGGCATTGGCACTTGAGGGATACAGTTCGGTCTTGGGGTAAGAGCCCAACCCTTTGAGCTCGGCGAACAATTGTTCGCCGTCGCGCGAGATTTCGTAGACAACCGGCTGACCGGATGGTGCCGGCGGCAACGAATAGGTGCCGACCAAGCCGTCCAATTGTGTGGAGGTAAGCGGCACAACTTCGCGCACAGATTGCGCACGGGCTGGCCACTGATATTCGGCGGCAACGCTCATGATCAATTCACCGATCAGCGCATCGGCCCGATCTGCATTCGCCATGATCACGGCGCCTTTGCCAATTGCCGGAAACATCACGACCAACGCTCGGAAGCCCCAGATTGACCCTCCATGGAAGAAACTGAGAGCTTGTCCTGTTCCTTGAATGTTCACACCCAAGCCAAACGGTGGCTTCTGAATGGTGAGCATTTCTGTAGCGATCTTCTTCGAGAGCAGCTTACTCGAACGTCCGCTCCAGGCGTTGGTGATTTCGAGCGCCCATTTCGCGAGGTCGGTAGGCGTCGTCCAGAGTCCGGCTGCTGCCATCTCCGGCTGAATCGGCCATCTGCCTCTAACCACCACGCCTTCGCCATCGTGGCCGCTGGCCGCCTCATTGGTACGAACGCCGGGCAGCGGCTGCTCATATGTACTCACGGCCATGCCGACAGGCTCGAGCACCAGTAGTCTCATCAAGTCGGGAAATGGTCTGCCGGTCACATCCATTAAGAGCTGCTGCATCACGACAGCCCCGCCACCGGAGTACCGCGAGATAGAACCCGGAGTCACATCCACGCGAATCGGCGGATTATTGGCTGGTTTCTCGCCGTTCAAGATCTGCAAAAGGGTGGGAATCGGTTCGCCCGACCTGTAACCATCAAAACTGCCCACCGTGAGTCCTGCGCTGTGACTTAAGATTCTGCGGAGCGTCACCTTTTCCTGAACCTGGAATTCGTTGTCTGGTAGTTTCCAGGACTTGAGGTAGGTGTTTGGATGCTCGTCGAGTGACAGGCGGCCGGAATCCACCAGGACCAGCGTGGCCGTCGCCGCAACGGCTTTGCTGATTGACTGGGCTTGGAACAGTGTCGATGCCGTCACTGAATCGGCCTTACCGGCTTCCTTGACGCCAAACCCGCCCGCCCATGCGAGCCGTCCATCATCGATAACGGCGACGCTCACGCCAGGCACGTGGTGCGACGCCATCCGTTCCGCTATCGTCCAGCGCACCTCAGGCCTGCCCTTAATCGCGACCGGCGGTCGCAACCCATGCAAAACGCGTTCAATACGCGCGTCGTTGACCTTCTGGGCAAGAGGCTGCTCTCTGACCACGGCGAACGATGTGACGACGCATGCGTTCAAGATCAGGAGTGCTAATTTCTTGGCACTGAGGATCGCGGCTTTGGCTGTGGAATCCATATACGCTCCTTACGATTCAAAATGGCTTTAGTCAGCGGTCTCGGTTATCGCGAGCTATCGACGTCGCAAATGGATGTCACCATTGACCGTCGTCGCTACAAGCGCGAGGCCGCCCCCGCCGATGATGGTGTGAACGATTCTCGGCGCGCCGGGACCACCCGGACGATCGCCAGAAGGAAGTACCGGAGTGCTGTCGTAAATTGGGAAATCGGCATCGATCGATCCCGTGATTACATTCGCCCTGAACTCCACGCCATCGCCCGGAGCCAAGCGGAGTGCGATGTCGCCTTCCACCGTTGCCACATTCACATCCGCTCGCACACGGCTGATTTCAATGTCTCCGCGAATCATGCTGCCGGCAAAGCGAACGCCAGCGGGGATCTGCACCACGAAATCGACACGATCGTCGATCAATTGCGCGCTCGCGGCTCGACGGCCTGGCTGGCACGCGCTCTGGTCTCCCTGTGGAGTCGACACGACGCTGCAGATCGTGATTCCCGTGTCGCGTTGCACCACGTCGATACGATCGCGGGCCGAATCATCGGTGCGCGCGTCGATCTGGATCAGCCCGTTGTTGCTCGGGATCGTCCGAATCGAGCCATACAAGCCACGGACTTCGAGGGTTTCCCCCTCATTAAGAGTCCCAGTCCACTGAAACGAGTGCGCCTGTGACGGTCGCTGTATGGCGATGGTGTTGAGTGACCCGACACGTGTCGTCCTGCCAGCTCTGGCTCCGCCAAGCAGTCGCAGCCCGCTGTGCGTGCGGCTGTCTTGCTGATCCTCCTGCATGTGAATGACGCCAGTTATCGGCCGTTTTGCGGTCGCTATGGAGTCACCCGCGAGGTTGTCGGACCAGCTGCCGGCGACCGCCGGCGGCACTGCGACCGATCGGATGGTCGGGAATGCTGAGGCATGCGCGTCGGATGTGCCTGGGACTTGGCGTCGCACGACGGTGGGCGGTCCCAGTTCGACAGCCGTGATAGGGATCGACATTAGCACTACTGCCGCCATGACTGCGACGCGCCCGCAACGTGTAGGCGATCGCGAGACCTGCGGATCGAGGATCGCCTTCAGTCGTTCCTCCAACTGCGAGCGGTAGGCCATCGGCAGTCCAACCGATGCTGGGAGCCAGCGGGGTTCCATGGCCCGCGCAATTTCGACCAGGTGGCGCGCGTACTCGGAACCCTTGGTACCAGTCGTGAGGACGGCGTCATCGCATGCACGTTCGCGCTCGGCACGGAGGCAGCGGGCCGCTATCCAGACGAGCGGATTGAACCAATAGCCGGCGCAGACCAACTGCGCGACCGCTTGCGTGAGGGCGTCCCGCCGCCTGACGTGTGCCAGTTCGTGCAGCACGACGATGCGGAGGCGTTCTTGCGGCCACGTGCGGGCGTCTCGCGGCAGCACGATCGTCGGGCGCCAGAGCCCGCAGACCACAGGCATGGCTGCCGTCGGTGATTCGACAAACGCGACGCCGCGGATCTCGAGATCTGTCGCCAGCGTCTGCGCTGTGTCCGTCCAAGATGTTTCGAACTGTGTGGCTAACCGGCGGAGGCGCCATGCGGCGACAAATCCGAGTACTGTGTAGAGAAGAACGGCAGTCGTGCCGATGATCCACACGGTCGCTACGATTCCCGTATGCGGCAACTGATCGGACTGTGCTGTCGTCAATGGGCTCGCAGGCGTGACGTGTCGATCGAGAGACATCGGTTCTGATGTCGGCCTACTGATTGCACGTGAATCCCGCGGCTCCGAGGCGATGGCATCCGGTACTGAATGTGTGACTACTAAAGCCACAGGTGCGAATGGTGCGGGTGAAGGCAACTGCCACGGCGGCAGCATCACGATCATCAAGGGCACAAGCGCCGCCGCGACAATCGCACACGCCCAGAGGAAATGGCGCGTCGACGCGGACGCGCGGCGCAGCAATGCGGTCAGCCCCCAGACGAAGCCGAGCAACAGGCTCGCTCGCACGGTGCAGCCGATGAAGAATGGGAGCAGCTCGGTTGTCACGTCACATTCCTTCCTTCCGTGCGCGCTCGATCATCTCCGCGAGACGGTCCCAATCCTCAGCGGACAATTGCTTCGAGTCTTCATGAAGCAGCGCGACAATTGCCTGGGTTGTCGACCCCTCGAAAAACGTGTTCAGCACGTGGCGGAGCGCAGAACCTTTCGCGCGCTCTCGCTCGATGACGGGTCTGTAAACGTATCGCGTTCCCTCCTCTTCGTGGCGCACGTGACCCTTGTCCTCGAGGATACGCAGCAGCGTCCGAACGGCCGAGTAACTCGGTGCCCGTGGTATGGCTTGGCGAACTTCCGCCGCCGTGGCACTTCCAGCCCGGTAGAGCGCATCTAGGATCTGTCGTTCGCGACGGCTGAGGTCCGGCTGTGCCAATTTTTTAGCGGACATGCCAAAAAATTAGCATTCGGTAAAGTTGTCGTCAAGAGATTTTGGCGAGCCGCGTGGGAATCGAACCACCGCGGCAGATTGAAGAACCCTCATTTCGGGCGAGAGTGCTTTAAAACTACGTCGCCTCCACTGTCGCGATCGCAGTCTCAAGCTGGTTGTCCTTGCCCCTTCGAAGTCCGTCCGCTGACAGCGGCACATCGACATCCGGTTCTACGCCCCGACCTTCGACGATAGCGCCCCGCCACGTGTACCAGCCGGCGGAAGGAAAGCGCAGCACGAATCCATGGCCGACCGAGAAGTTACCGCCGCCGAGCTCGTTTGCCGATTTGGAGCGATGGCAGATCGCCTATCTGCCCGTGTACGCAATATAGGCCGCACTGGTAGTTGTCGTGTTCGCGCCCTTGTTCGGCTATCGCTGAGGAGGTTACTCGGTGAAGACGCTTCTCCTTGCCAGGTCGTGTTCGTACAGAAAAAGACGTAGCCAATGCCTCTCACCTCCCGCGTCCTAAGTAGCTTCCAGGTTCGTGACGAGTTTCGGCACCGTCATCGTTATCAATGCAGCCCTGCACGGCCTTGGTACCGTGGTGTCTTCATCTTACTCACCGGGGCTGGTAACTGGCTTGTTGCTCTACTTCCTGTAGGCTCGCTCGCGATTCTCAGCGGCCATCAGGAACTTCCGCCCGGCACTTTCGCGCGGGCAGCACTCTTAGGCGTCGCGATTCATGCAGTCGTCGCAGTCATCGCTTTCGCCTAGGCGCCTGAATCGGCGTCAGCTTCCGTCCCTTCGTGCCAGTGCGGCTTCGCCGCCCGCCGTGCGGTAAGGCTCCGCCTTACCGGAGTCCTCCCTCCTCCTTCCCCCTCTCCTTCGGCAAGGCTGTGCCTTGCCGAAAATTTTCTTTCGCAGAAGGACTTTTCCGGCATCGTCGCGACCAGGTGATGTTGCTGTTACAATTCACCAGTCCGCCATGGATCGACAGGGATTTGTCTTGAAGGGCATCTTCAGTTAACTAGCGACTGGACCAGGCCCGAGTGGTGGAATGGAAACACACGACGAAAGAATCCGCAAATTGATACAGGAAGATATCACTGTCGTCCCATACGATCCTCGCTGGCCGATGTCGTTCCAACACGAGAAGGAACATCTCCTGTCCTGTCTGCCGCAGGAGCTGATCAGACGAATCGAGCATTTCGGCAGTACCGCGGTTCCGGGCTTAGCCGCAAAGCCGATTGTGGATATGCTGGTGGAAGTAACAGACCTTCAAGAAACCAAAACAAGGATCGCTCCCATCCTGGAGTCTCAAGGTTATGACTATCTCTGGAGACCGACCTCGGGTGATGACACGCCTCCCTTCTATGCATGGTTCATCAAGCGGAACTCCCGAGGCTGTCGAACTCATCACATTCACATGATCGAGCATGATTTCGAGCACTGGGAGCGACTCCTCTTCAGGGACTATCTCATCCAAAATCCCGCCCTGGCCAGACAGTATCAACAACTTAAGGAAAGATTGGCCACGGTCTATCCGAATGATCGAGTGGCTTATACGAGGGCCAAGACCGACTTCATCATCAAAGTCACGGCGGAAGCAAAAGTCTTCTACGGCTCAGCTTAACCGCACCGCTGTCGACGCTACCGATCTGGCTGGTCAGTCTGAAGTGCCGCTCGCTTATACTTCGCGGCTCAGCCGCCCGCCGTGCGGTAAGGCTCTGCCCTACCGCAGCTCTCGACGGGTTGGCAAGCCGCAGCCGGCCTCTGGCCGGTCACGAGACCTCCGCTCGAATGGGGACAGACCCCAACCCCGCTCCAGCGCTGCGTTGTCCCTATGTGGTTAAACGTTATCAAAAGCCCATCTTTAACCCCAACTGAAAGGCCCGTGGCCCACCCGAGCCGAAGGCTTGATCCACGCGCGACGTAGGCTGGCCAAAGCCTGCGTTGGTCAGGTCGCCGGTGTGTCCTTGCAGATTGGCGATATTCAGGAGGTTGAAAACCTCAGCCAACAGCGTCAGCCGCCAGCGTTCTCGAATGTTGAAGTTACGGCTGAGGCGAAGATCCAGGGTGAAATAGCTATCCCCGAACTCGTAGTGCGAGGGCAACTGCAGGCGCGGAATCAAGCGACCCTGGGGGTCCCGCTTACCCGCGAAATTCGGGTTGAATTCGTTAACCAGCCTTTCAAGATCGTGTTTGCCGAAACCGCGATTGAATTGGCCAACATGAGAGCCTGGGAGTAGATCAGCAGTCGTGCCATCGCCGTTGAAATCGTTGCTGCCCACCCAGGCCGAAAATGGAGTCCGGCTGCTGTAGGCAGCGATGAAGCCAAGCTGAAAGCGCCGCGGCAGATCGATGACGCCGGAGAAGTTCAGCAGGTGTGCCACGTCCTGGCCCAGGATGGGGCCATAGCTTTCAAACCAGTTGTCGAGGTTGAATCCCGAACCCATTCCGGCATTGAGGCCGGCGTTCCGGGAGTACGCGTAGGAGGCCAGAACCTGGAAGCCGTGCGAGAATCTCCGATCCACACGCAGGAGCAGTCCCTTGTAAGCGGCGCGGCCGAAATTGGTAAGGACGTTGATCGGTCCGAGCGAGCACCCGGCCTTCGGATCGTCGCGCTGCGCGCCGACGCACCGGGGCAGTACAGGCCCACGCACGCTGTTGAAATGGTTGAAATCAAGTTGTCCGGCGCCGACATTGACGAAGCGGCGGAAGGCGAAATCGGCGCTCAGTACGCAGTGAGGAAAGATCTCACGCTGCAGGCCCACGTTTAGGTGGATCGCGTACTGATTTGGAGTGAACTCCTGAATGACCGACCCAGTCTTATCAGCTTCGATGTTCCTGAGGGCAAAATTGCGATTGCTGGGATTGAGGCCACTTGCAAGGGCCGCCCGAACAGCAGGCAGGATTTCCAGCAGACGAGTCCCGGTGAACAGTGTCGGATTGGCGCGGAAGTCGAGCGGAATGTTCAAGGGAACACCGGGAATGTCCGACAGCGGGTTGACAATGCGGCTGCCGGGAATGTTACGCCGGCCCGTGCCGAGTGGACCCAGCGAGTAGCGTTCGGTGTCGACGTTGCCAGGAAATAGGAAGTCGTAATAGATGCCGCCGCCGGCGCGCAGCACCGTTTTTCCGTCCCTTCCCGGACTCCAGGCCAGGCCCATGAGAGGCGAAAAATTGGTCCAGTTCTTTCGCACCGGCCCGAGACCTCCGGAGCCGAGAATGGGCGCCAGATATGCCGGCTTGCTAAGGTCATAGTTGATCTCGTCGTCGAGAGTCCAGCCGAGGCCATAGTTGAACGTCAAGCGGGGACGGAGGCGCCAGGTATCCTGGAAGAAGAGATGGACGATGTCGCCCGTGCGCGTGTCGCCAAAATTTTTCTGCAACACGCGGGCGCTGCCAATCCCGACGGTGACACTCTGGAGAGGCAACTGAAGTATGTCGGGGAGTGTAGGAAACGACGCAGGCAGCGGGATGCGAAGCCCAGGCGGAGTGGAGGGCAGGGCGTTATAATCCCGCACCCGCCGTGGAGAGAAGAGGACGATTGTAGCCGGCTCGTTATTAATGGTGAGATTGCCGCTGCGGAGGTACTCCCAGTCGGCGCCGAAGCGGAACTGGTGTACGCCTTTCTGCCAGGCCAGAAGGTCGCTCCAGTGATAGCGGCGGGCGAGACCTGTGACAGTCCCAACACTGCCCAGGGTGAGGCCGGTGTCGGCGACTGTAATTGACGGCGCTCCCAAACCGAGACAACCCGCGCAGTCCCTCTCGCCTGCCGGCAGCCTGGCGGAACTCGTGAAGAAATAGGAGAAGCGGAAATCGTTGACCAAAGTGGGGTACAGTGTCGAAGTGATACCAAGCAGGCTCTGGTCGGCCCATGCCGTCAACCGCGGCCAGTTAGAAGGATAAGCCGTCTGATTTGCGGCCCCCGGCGCGAACTGCCGCACTCCATCATGAGAATGGCGCAAAAACAGGTAGTGGTTATCCGTCAGGCGGAAATCGAAGCGAAGGCTGAACTGAGTCTCAAAAAGCGGGCTCGGCGTGATCCGGCTCAGAGGCGCAAACTCGGGCGTGAGCTGCTGGGTGGCGCGCACGCTGCGCTGCTCGCTTCGCTCATAGTTGCCGAAGAAAAAGACCCTGTCTTTTCGGATCGGACCACCAGCGGCGGCGCCAAACTGCCTGCGCTGAAAGAAGGGGTCAGGATTAAACGCGTCTCGCGCGAGCCCCGGATAAGCTGCCAGGTTATGATCGCGGAAGAAGAAGAACCCGCTTCCATGCAGCTCGTTGGTCCCTGATCGGGTGACAATGTTCACAGATCCGCTTCCGGTCAGGCCGGTGGACAGATCGAAGTTGACGGTCGCGATTTGGAACTCCTGCACCACTTCCTGAGACGAGCCCATCGCCGCGCCGCCTTGGCCGACCGCCATGATGCTTCCGCCATCGACGGTGACGCGAGTGAACCGCCCCGGAATGCCTCCCGCCCCTACGGGTCCCCCCATTACCGACACAAGGGTGCGATTGTCGCTGGATCGGGAGGGCGGCTGCACGCCGGGTTCGAGCTTGCCCAGCTCGAGAAAGCTCCGGCCATTGAGAGGAAGCGATTCGATCTGACTTCGGGTGACCACCCCGCCGACCTGATGGGAATCATGTTGAATTTGAGGCGACACTGTTTCGATCACGGTGGCCTGTTCCGTTACTTCGCCGACCTGGAGGGAAAGGTCGACGGTGGTAGTGGAACCGGCTTCGAGAATGGCTTGCCGCATCAGCGTGTTGAAGCCCTTCGCTTCTGCCCTGATCTCGTAGGATCCCACCGGCAGAGCCGCCGCGCTGTAGAAGCCATTCACTTCGGTGATGTAAGCACGGCTCAGGCCGATATCTTTATTGATAATCGTGATCCCCGCCGCGGGAATGACAGCGCCCGTCGGGTCAGTCACGGTCCCGACGATAGCTCCCGTGGGTGATTGGGCCAGCAGCCTTGCTGCTGCGAGCAAGAGAATCGCCGGCAACCATTTCGTGCGTTGTAGACGTTTCATCGACGAGGATCTCCTTTCCCGGCAATCAGTTTTTGATCTTGCAACCTGTACCGCAAGCAACTTATGGCTTACACATTGAGACCGCAAAAGAGACGGTATTGGACAACACTCCGCCGATCTCAACACGCAGTGTGTAGCTCCCTTCAGTCCCTTCGGGAAATGTTCCTGCTACACTGAAGCTCCCATTGGCATCGGTTTTGCCCCAGCCTGCAATCTCCCAGGATTGACCATTGCTGGTTCCTAAGAGGCGCACAGAAGAGTTGATGGCGCCATTGCTCACCTTCAACTTCCAGGACGCCCCAATGCAGTATTCCTTCGATTCCAGTGAGAGTGCCGGCTCGTTATCGATAATTTTGAAAACACCACCGGAGGTACCCGCATAGGGAGTGTTTACGTTCCCTAGCGCCAAGGCCAAGGCTCGAATGTCGAGGTTCGTCAAGCCGTCATTGAAGGAGCTCCAGTTTGTGCCGCCATCGATACTTTTGAAGACACCGCTGCCCGATGTCCCTGCATAGAGCATGTCTGGATTGTCCGGGTCAATCACCAGGGCCGCGATGTTTGAGCCAGTGTTGATCAGGTCGGCCAGACCGTTATTGATTGCCAACCAGCTTGCGCCGCTGTCGGTACTCTTGAACAACCCCCGAAAAACATTAGGATGACGGGGATAGCCGCGAAAGCTGCAAGTCGCTGCATAGAGAATGCCTGGGTTGACAGGATCAATCGCCACCACATTGACTCCGGTATTCGTGAGACCCGTGGTGCTCCAGTGCGCGCCGCCATCAGCGCTCTTTAACACTCCATTCCTGTAATCCGGGCCATCGTATCCGTAATAGGGCGAGTCAAAAGTCCCCGCGTAGAGAGTGTTCTCATTGACTGGATCAATTGCCAGGGCAGCGAATGGAGGGCCTAGAAGATAGCTCCAGATTGCGCCACCATCAGTGCTCTTCACCAGCGGAGACCAGGTATCTCCGAATAAATCGTCGTGGTTTGCTACATAGAGAGTTTTCGGATTGGAAGGATCCATCACCAACGAATGGATAATGTCACATCCGTTGATATTCGGGCTGATGTTATTGTTCCAACTCGTGCCTCCATCGATGCTCTTGAACAAGCGACGATCGGAATGGGAGCAAAAGTTTGGCTCAGCAATCGCAGCATAGAGAATGTCCGGGTTATCGGAGTCAATCACCAGAGCGACAGTGTTATAGAGAAG
>DASYSA010000305.1:0-4575 GCA_036003885.1 Blastocatellia bacterium
CTCGGTCAATTGTGGCAGCACGCGGTTCAACAGGACGAAGGGAAGCCGCATAATCAGAAAAGTCACGACCAGGAAGACTATGAAGAGCGCGGCTCCAAGGCGAAACTTATACCAGTAGACGTCGGCATACCCGAGCGACGAGAACCATAGCGCGTCAATGTAGAACTCCAGCAGTCCCCTTCCAAAGAGGAGGAGCGCGACAAGAACGCCGCCGAGCACGTAGGGAAGCCACTTCCGTCTCCGCGGCCGTTTGATATCTATTACGTCGTCGTTGAAGTCACCGTTGTCTCGCATGCCGCCATCATAGAAGAGAAATGCGAAATGCGAAATGCGAAATGCGGAAATGCGCAATTTCGGAATTTAGCATTTCGAAATTCTCATTTCGCATTTTCGCATTTCGCATTTCGCATTTCCGTTTTCGCATTTCCGTTTGGTTGATTTAGCAGGTTTAGGTAGTTTATTCTCTCCTGTCTCTTGCGGTGCCCCTTAAACAGGAGATCAAAAGAAAAGAGACAATGCCGATCAAATCAGTTCTTCTCTATCTGTCCACAAGCGAAGGTCTCAAGAACTTCCTCACAAGGTTCAAGTCGTTTAACAACGTTACGCGCCGCTTTGTAGCCGGCGAGAGTCTGGAGGATGCGACCCGGGCCATTCGCGAACTGAACCGAAAGGGGGCAACCGCTTCCTTCGACCATCTGGGTGAGTCCATCGCGTCGGAGCTCGAGGCGCGTGAAGAGGTGCGTGAGTACCTGCGGGTCTTGCACAGCATCAGTGAAAACCTGCTTGACTCGAATGTTTCAGTGAAACTCAGCCAACTGGGATTGAACATCAATGCCGATCTGTGTCTCGAGAACACCCGCGCGATCGTCGAAGCGGCGGCATCACACCGGAACTTCGTACGTATCGATATGGAGGACTCAACCAAAACGGACAGCACCCTCGAAGTATTCAAGCGTTTGAGGCTCGACTTTGAGAACGTCGGAATTGTGATTCAATCCTACCTCCGTCGCAGCGAGAAGGACGTGGATGAACTGCTTGGTATTGGGGCGAGGATCCGGTTGTGTAAGGGGGCTTATGACGAGCCGGCTTCGGTGGCGTTCACCCGCAAGGCGGACACGGATGAGAATTACGTGAGGCTGATGAAAAAGCTGCTTGGTTCGGGCATCTACCATGGCATCGCCACTCATGATGAGAAAATGATCGCGGCGACAAAGGAGTTTGCCGCAAGCAGCGGAATTCCGGCTGATAGCTTTGAGTTTCAGATGCTGTTCGGAGTAAGGCGCGATCTTCAGGAAAAGCTGGTCGCCGAAGGGTATCGCGTCCGGGTTTACGTCCCTTACGGGCGCTACTGGTATCCTTACTTCATGCGGAGGCTGGCAGAGCGACCCGCCAACGTGTGGTTCGTAATGAAGAATATGCTGAAGGGATGAGAGTGCTGAGTAGTGAGTTCCGAGTTCTGAGTAATGAGTGCTGAGTTCTGAGTGAATCTCAGAACTTGGCACTCAGAACTCAGAACTCGGCACTCATTACTCAGAACTCGGCACTACGTTGCGAGGGCCGTCTCGAATACTGATCGTCGCGTAAGCTTGATGCTGGTAGTGGCCCGCTTCTGGCCCCCCTCGCCTTTCGCGCTGGCTTGCTTGAGAATCTCAACAGCCTTCTTGAGCTGGACGTCCTCAGGAGGTGGTTCGGCCTTTGGGGTAGTGACCGGAGGCTGGTCGGGCTTTGTTTCGTCGGACGGCTCTTCCTCGTCGTCGCCCGCCGGCAGCACTACCTCAGTTTCAGTCGGACGATCGACCTTAACTGTGGGGTGAACCGGTTCTTCCATAAAAGGCTTGCCGGAGCTCGGGGCGTACTTCGAAGTGGTGATCAGGAGGGCGCCCCCATCCGATAGCGGAAATGATTGCTGTTCAGACCCTGCTCCGAATGTTCGTTCCCCGACTACTTCGCCGCGCTTGTGATCGCGGACAGCGGCGGCGACTATCTCAGCCGCTCCTGCCGTGCTTCTGTCTATGATTACCGCAAGCGGTCCGTTGAATACGACCTTCTTCGAATCGGCATCGAAAGACTGAGTTTCTTTGCCGCCCTTGCCGACCACCTTCGCCAGGGTCCCGGAACCGACGAAGAGGTTGGCCAGCGCAATGCCTTCCCTGATGTCACCGTTTGCTGACCCGCGGAGGTCAAGCAGTATCTTCTGCGCCCCCTTCGAGGTCATCTCGCTCAACAGCGTCCTCACCTCGGCAGCTTTGCCCTCGGCGAGCGTGGTGACCTTTATGTAGCCGATTCCCGACTCTTCAACGCGCGACTCAATTGCTGGTTGAGTGATCCTGGCCCGGGTGACCGACACCTTCCGAGACTGTCCCTGATGCATGATTCGAACTTCAACCGATGTCCCCGCCTGTCCCGAGAGGAGTTGCTGAATGTCGAAGAGACTGAGATCGCGCGATGGCAACTTGCCCAGGTACTCGATGAAATCGCCATCCCGAATGCCGGCCTGTTCCGCCGGCGATCCCTTCAGCACAGCCACGACATACGAGTAACCCGCGACCTTCGACAGTATCATGCCGGTTTCAGGGCGAGTCGCCTTTGGATCGTACTGCTTGTACTGTTCGGGAGACAGGTAGGCGCTGTATGGATCGAGGCCTTCCGCCAATCCTCGCAGGCTTCCTATCCGCACTTTCTCCAAATCAGGTTGATCAACATAGTCGCGGATGATGTGTCCTATGACATCATCGTAGGTCGAGATCTGACTATATTGACTCCCTCGCGCAATCACCTGGCTCGACTTCGACATCAAGCTCCCGACGATTGCATAGAAGGCGACGACGCTGGAGAAGACTACGATGGCGATCTTGGTCCTAAACTGCATCCGAAGACTCCTTAAAGTGGGTTCAAAAGCCTTGTCAATATTAACCCGCCCGGCCGGTGCAGGCAAGTAAATTGATTTAACTCAATGGTGGCGCAGAGGTCTCTCACTAATTGAGGGGTCTGACCGGGCGTTAACAGTTGTATGAAATGCCGTGAATAGTCCCTATTGTGGATCTCGGAACACAACTGACAAGGGGCAAAAGGGGACACGAGGAGCCAACGAACGAGAGTCAGAATCGTGGAATCGAGTGCCTGACCCCTTTCACCGCTCGTTGACACCGCTCGATGTCGCTTCCTATACTCTCTTCAATGCGTGTACTCGCCATCGACCTCGGCTCCAGGAAGATTGGAACGGCTGTATCGGATGCGTTAGGCATCACCGTACGGCCCGTCGAGACGATTCTCAACTCGAGCGACAAGCGGGTGATCGCCAGACTGAAGTTCCTGGCAGCGGACCTCGAAGCTGAAGCAGTGGTTGTGGGTTTGCCGCTCAGGATGGACGGCACCGCAGGCGATGCCGCACAATCGACAATGCGATTTGTCGAACGGCTTCAGGCCGAACTCGGTGTTCCGGTTTTTACGCAGGACGAACGGCTCACAAGCTACGAAGCTGAGCAGATGATGATCGAACGCGGGCTCAAACGCGACCAGAGGCGCGCTCGATCTGACGAGTTCGCGGCGATGATAATCTTGCAGGACTATTTATCGAGAGCGACGGCGAGAAACTGAATCCTCACCCGACGACACCTGAACAGGCGAGACGCCAGGAAGGGCGTGCCGGTTGGGCACCCGCTCGGAAGCCGCCTCCCGCCAGGCGGCCCGGTTGCTCTATCGTGCTTCTGTTTCTCTTCCTAATAGCAGCCGCCATCGGCTGTTTCCTCTGGATGAGGTTCACTTTCAATAAACCCGTTGAGCACGGTGCGGCCGCCGAAATCATAACGATCCACCCGGGAATGGGTCCAGGGGGCATCGTTAACCGGCTCGCCGACGCGGGCATAGTTCGACATCCAGGCGCGTTCAAGATCTACCTGAGAATCATGGGCCGCAGCGGCCGCTTGAAGGCCGGCGACTACAAATTCGACTCGCCCATCTCACCACTCGAGGCCATCGGCAAGATCGAACGGGGAGAAGTCTACGTCGAGCGAGTCACCATACCCGAAGGCTTAGACCGTTTTGAGATTTCCGAACTGCTTGCTGCTAGGACAGGCAAGGCGAGCGCCGAACAGTTTATGTTGTTGACCTACGCGACCGAACTCATCGAGAAGATCGACCCGTCCGCCAACAATCTTGAAGGCTACCTGTTTCCGGACACCTATCAATTTACTACTATGACAACGCCTGAGGATCTGATTAAGGCGATGGTGGAGCGGTTCAACGATGTATTCACGCCGGAGTTGGCTACTCGTGCCAGCCAGCTCGGCTTGTCGGTGCACCAGGTGGTTACGCTGGCGTCCATGATTGAAGAGGAGGCGCGCGTCCCGGATGAGCGCCCTCGCGTGGCATCGGTGTTTATGAACCGGCTGAAGAGAGGTATGCCGCTGGCGAGCGATCCCACTTTTATCTATGCGGCGAAACTGGCGCACGACTATGATGGCAATCCGAATCAGCCCCGCCATCGCCGCCGAGACTCTCGCTATAACACCTATATTTACAACGGACTGCCGCCCGGCCCTATCTCGTCGCCAGGCCGCGCATCATTGGAAGCGG
>DASYSA010000306.1:0-4774 GCA_036003885.1 Blastocatellia bacterium
GGGACGTAGACCGGTTGCATCGTTTCCAGCAGGAGGCCCGCACCGTTTCCGCATTGAACCACCCAAACATTCTCACGATTTACGAGATCGGAGAAACCGCAGGGTCACACTTTATTGCCACCGAGTTTGTCGAGGGAGAAACCCTCCGCCAGCGGATAACAGAACCCCGAGGACAGACTTCCACCGACGGGCGTTCCGTTGCGGACGCGCGGATGAAACTGGATGAAGCGCTCGATATTGGCGCGCAAGTAGCTTCTGCTCTCTCGGCAGCGCATGAAGCGGGAATCGTGCACCGGGACATCAAGCCAGAAAACATCATGTTGCGCGCGGATGGCTTGGTGAAAGTCTTAGACTTTGGACTTGCCAAGCTGACGGAGCGGGCAGCGCTCACGGCGAACACTGAAGCAGCAACACGACCAATGGTGGAGACCATTCCCGGAATGGTGCTGGGCACTGCCGCGTATATGTCGCCGGAACAGGCCCGGGGTCTAGCACTCGATGCCCGCACCGACATCTGGAGTCTAGGCGTAGTGCTCTACGAGATGCTCACGGGGCACGCTCCCTTTGAAGGCGAAACAGCAACTGATGTGATCCTCTCGGTGGTAGAAAGGGAACCGCCGGCGCTCGCATCGTATTCAGAAGAAGTGCCGGCAGAGCTTGAGCGGATCGTCAGCAAGGCACTGCACAAGAACCGGGAAGAACGACACCTGACGGTCAAGGATTTGGCTCTCGATTTGAAGAGCCTGAAGCAGGAGTTAGAGAAGTCTGGAGTACCGGTTCCAGGCGAATGGTCGAGTGACGCGAAAACCGCGCCGCCTGAAGGCGGGACTCTAAACACCCGTCCCTCGAGCGCTGAATACATTGTTAGCGAGATCAAGAGTCACAAGCCAGGTGTGTTGCTTGTGCTCGTGACACTTGTGATTGCAGTCGCGGCCGTCGTTTATTTCTTCTACTTTGCCAAGGCCGGCGAAGCGATAGATTCAGTCGCAGTCATTCCGTTCGTCAACGTCAGCGGCGATCCCGACACAGAATACCTCTCCGACGGACTCAGCGACAGTATCATCAACAGCCTTTCACAGTTACCTAATCTAAAAGTGATGTCGCTCAGTTCAACCTTGCGTTACAAGGGCAAGCAGACGGACCCACAAATGGTGAGGCGAGAGTTGAATGTTCGAGCAGTGCTGATGGGCAGACTCATTCAGCGGGGAGATAATCTTTTGATTAGCGCCGAGCTAGTGGACGCGCGAGACAACCGGCGATTGTGGGGCGAGCAGTATAACCGGAAGCTCTCAGACATCCTTCAGGTGCAGGGAGAAATCTCGCGAGAAATCTCCGAGAAGCTGCGACTGCAGTTGACGGGCGAGGAGAGAAAGCAACTGGCTAAACGTTACACCGAAAACACCGAAGCTTATCAGGCCTATCTTCAGGGCCGCTATTACTTCCGTAGGTATACGGGCGAGGGACTAAAGAAAAGTATCGAGTACTTTGAGCAGGCGATCAAAATCGATCCGGCCTACGCCCCAGCTTATGTCGGCTTAGCAAGGGCCTACCGTGATAACTCCTCCCCCTTGCCCCCAAAGGAGTCTCGACAAAAAGTGGAGCAGGCATTAGTGAAAGCCCTGGGGATCGATGACACCCTCGCCGAAGCTCACACCTTGCTAGGATCCATCAGGCAGGATGATGATGACTGGGGGGCTGCCGAGCGAGAATTCAAACGTGGCATCGAACTTAACCCTAGCTCTACGGAGACTCGCAGGTATTATTCTGACTATCTACAGGCGATAGGACGAAACGATGAGGCCATGGCCGAGGCGAAACGAGCTCTAGAGCTTGAACCGCTCTCGCCGGGCTTGAACTCGCTGGTGGGACAACGGTTCTATGATGTGGGCCAGTACGACCGAGCGATCGAACAATACCGGAGAGCCCTCGAGATAGACCCGAACCGCGCCCCGGTGCGCGCTCGCCTCGGCCTGGCTTATCTGCAAAAGGGGATGTATGAGGAAGCTATCGTGGAGTTGAAAAAGGCCAGGGATTTAGATAACTCCCCGGAGAGACCCTATAGGTTTGCGGTGCTCGCCTATGCCTATGCGGCGTCGGGAAAGAGAGCGGAGGCGCAGAAGATGCTCGACGAGTTGAAGGAGCTAGCCAAGCAACGTGATATCGCGCCTATTAACTTTGCTATCATCTATGCCGGTCTGGGCGATAAGGATCAAGCCTTCGCCTGGCTGGACAAGGCGTATAAAGACCGCTCTGGGCCGCCCTATCTCAAAATCGATTTCGTGTTCGACAGCCTTCGCTCAGACCCGAGGTTCGCAGCCTTCGCGCGGCGCAAAGGCTTAGCGCCGTGAACTGGGAGCGCTCTTGCTGGGAGCGCAGGCGTCCCGCCTGCAATGAGCGCGCAAGCGCGAAGTTAAGCGGCACTATCATTCAAGGTTGAAGCGCCTAACGAATCTTTATGAGCGTGCTGCCGCAGCCTATGCAGGCGAGACGCCTGAGCTCCCAGCTAAGACGTGCGACTCTTCTTTTTCTGCTTGAAAGCCAATGATCGTCGGAAAAGCAACCACAGTGATTGCCCTTTTGATTCTGTCGTCTTCCGCCTTTGCCCAAACACAAACCACGGGTCGCATTGCCGGAACTGTCAAAGACCAGAAAGGAGCCGTCATCATCGGAGCGGAAGTGACCGTCGTCAGTAAAGCCACTGGCGATGAGCGTAAGGTTACCACGGATGGTGAAGGCAACTACGCAGTGCCATTCTTGCCACCTGGCACATACCGGATAAGAATCGCAGCCAAAGGATTTAACACCAAGCCCTTTGTCGTTCAGGTATTCATCACTGAAACCACTCAAGCAAACGCCGACCTCATAGTTGCAGGAGTCATCGTTGATCCTGTTGAGGTAAGTATTGCGCCACTGGTCCAGAGAGATGGGCCGCAGCTTGGCCGCGTCGTCGACTCGCGCGCGGTCTCGGAGCTGCCGCTGGCAACACGCAACTTCACGCAGATTCTAGGACTCTCGCCGGGCGCAACCGTTGATCTCCCCGACAACACGGCTGTGGGACGCAACTCGCAGAATGCTTCGGTCAATGGCGCGCGCTCGACACAGAACAATTTCCAGATCAACGGCGTGAATGCCCTTAGCATCCACACCAACAGCACTACCACCGGTGGTTCGCTGGCGGTGCCAGCGCCGGAGAGCATCCAGGAGTTCAAGGTGCAGACTTCGCTCTATGACGCCACCTTCGGGCGATCAGGGGGCGGCAACATTCAAGCCGTCACCAAGAGCGGCAACAACGACTTTCACGGAGCCGCTTATGAATACTTCCGAGATGACGCGCTCAACGCCAATAACCCATTCCTGAAAGCTGCAGGCGTGAAGCGACCCGTGCTGAAGCGCAATGTTTTTGGCGCCCTACTCGGTGGGCGCATCAAGAAAGACAAACTATTCTTCTTTGGCTCCTATCAAGGGACGCGCGAGCGCAACGGGGCATCAGCTAACAGCCTGTCGTCAAACGTCCTCATCGCACGTGGTCTGACCGATGACCGGTCGGAGCAAACGCTGCGCAGAGCATTTGATCTGCTCTCGATCAACCCAATCTCCCTCGCCCTCTTAAACGTGAAGCTCGCAAGCGGGCAGTTCCTGATCCCAACACCGCAGGTGAATGGCCGATATTCTGGCTCGGCCCCTTCGCGATTCCGTGAAGACCAGTTCAACACGAACCTTGACTACCGAATAAACGAGCGTGACTGGCTTGCGGTGAAGTTCTTCTTCTCGAATGCGCCAACGACTTTTGCGCTGCCCGCCAACGGGGGAAATGTTCCCGGCTTCAGCAACGATCAAGAGCAAGACAACCGGATCATCTCTCTCCAGGACGTGTATGCCTTCAACTCGCGCCTCATCAACGAAGCACGTATCGGCTACAATTTCATTCGCCAGGACAACTTCACACAAGCGCCAGTGAAAGACTCGGATGTCGGCATCAGGCGCGCCAACGCCAATGCCTTTCCTGGTCTTCCGCTGATTCGCATCGCACCTGGTGCGGGCGGCGTGACCTTCGGCAGCCCATCCTTCCCCGACTCGCGGAACACGGTGCCCTCGATCACCGCGGCTGATACGCTCTCGATCACGCGGCGTGGGCACAGCATCCGCACGGGTGCTGAGGTCATCTATTACCAACACAACTTCACGTCGAATCAGAACAGTCGTGGGGGGATCGATTTCCAGAGTTTCACGAATTTCCTGAGCGGCGTTACTTTCACTTCAGTCCTAGGCACGGGCATCAGCGAGCGCAGCTTGCGAGCGGCTGATTACAACCTCTTCGTTCAGGATGATTGGAAGGTCTCGCCGAACCTAACCCTTAACCTTGGTTTGCGCTACGAGTTGGATCTGCCGCCGTATGACACGCGCGGTCGCCTCGCAACCTTCGACCCGACGCTGTACAAACCGCGCCCGGTTGTCGTTGATGGCATTCCCCGCGGCCCACCCATCGGTGGATTCGTCCAAGCGGGCAACGTGATCGCGCAATACAATCTGCCGGATTTGCCCAAGGTGAACAAGCGCGTCGTCAATAGCATCGACCCGAACAACTTCGCCCCGCGCCTGGGCTTCGCCTACTCGCCGCTCGACTCGGGGCGCCTGGTCTGGCGCGGCGGTTACGGGATCTTCTATTCACGCGTCTCGAATCTTTACCTTTTCACCACGGCCCAATTAGCCCCATTCTACGTCACCGGCAGGAGAATGGCGCCAGTAGATAGGCCACCATTCGCTGACCCCTTCT
>DASYSA010000307.1:0-10949 GCA_036003885.1 Blastocatellia bacterium
CCGGCAGAGGATAGCGCTAATAGCTACAAAGAGGCCAAGTAACGCGAAAATCGCAATGACCGAGTTCTTGAGTTTGTACATGGTCGTTCTCCTTTCAGACTGGATAAAGGTGAAGTGATTTGAGGTTAGCGCCCGGCCACCTCCGAAGAGTGATTGGCCTTTCGCGCAGTCCTCACCGTAACCGCCAGCTCCTTTGCGCCGATGAAGCGATTTCAGTTAGAATCCGGCGCATGGCTGGATTGGCGCTGCGGGTATCAAACCTCCTCACTCCTCAGGTCCCAGACGGTATTCCGAAAGTGGCCAGGAAGTCCTAAAGAAGATGCGATCGGGAGGGGAGGATGACGCTTCTACAATTCGCGCCGGAGTTCGATAGTCTGCACTCGGACCCGCGGTTTGAGGACCTTGTGCGGCGCGTAGGGCTTAAAGAGTAATGCCCGAGCGTCCGGGCCTCTGAGAATCGCAATGTACGGAGGTCAGCGTTACGTGATGAAGCTGCGAACTTTGGACAACACCCGGTCATGCTGATCACCCTTGACGACCTGCGCCGCTTTGCCGTCGCCCACAGCCTCTTCAAGCCCACTACGCTGAGACGCGCCCTCAACAGGCTGGGCTTTGTGCAGGCCGACCCAATCCGCGCGCCAGCGCGCGCTCAGGACCTGACGCTGCGCCATCGAGTCAAGGACTACCGTGCCGGTGACCTCGAACGCCACTATACGAAGCTCGGCATCGAAGAGGACTTCTTCGTCACCTACGGCTTCGTGACGAGCTCCATACATGGGCTGATGCATCCGCGCTCGGATACCTGCGTCCCTGCCGAAAGCCGTCTGCCCTGGCCCGCTGCACGCAGGAAGCAGGCAAAGCTCCTGCTGGAGTTCGTCCGCGAACGCGGCGCGGTGCACCCGCGCGAGGTGGATGACCATTTCTCGCACGGCACGGTGAGGAACTACTGGGGCGGCTCGTCGAACGCCACGACCCAGATGCTGGACGCAATGCATTACCGCGGCCTGCTGCGTGTGGCGCGACGCGAAGGCGGCATCCGCATCTACACCACACACCAACACGGGCCCGGGCCGACCGATGCAGCCGCGCGCCGCGCGCGGATCGATCTGCTGGTCGATGTGGCCGTCCGCATCTACGCGCCGCTGCCCGCTGCGAGCCTGTCGGACTTTGTGCGCCGGCTGCGCTTTGCCGTTCCGCAGTGGCACGGTGAGTTGAAGAGCGCCTTGCAGCGGGCCAAACAGCGGCTCTTGCATGCACGGGTCGATGGCGTGGACTGGTATTGGCCGGCCGAGGAGGATGCGGCGCGCCGTGCGCCGCATGCCACGGTGCGCTTGCTGGCGCCCTTCGACCCGGTAGTGCGGGACCGCGCGCGCTTCGAGCTGTTGTGGGGCTGGGTGTACCGTTTCGAAGCCTACACCCCGGCGCCCAAACGCAAGCTCGGCTATTACGCTCTGCCGCTGCTTTGGCGCGACCGCGTGATTGGCTGGGGCAACCTCTCGGTGAAGAACGGTGAGCTTAAGTCGGAGTTCGGCTATGTCGAATCGCCACCGCGCGATCGCGCCTTCAAGAGTGAACTTGAGGCGGAGTTGGATCGCATGCGAGCCTTTCTGGGCCTCGAATCATGAGCGACCGTCCAAGCCTCTTGGGGTCAGACGCGCAAATTGCAATTTAGTCTATTTCACGCCCCACTAACTCGACGCGCGGGCGCTGGTATCTCGTCCCACCTCAAGATTTCTAAGGCACTATTCCCATTCTTCTCAACTCCTGCCTCGTCTGGGCAGATGACTTTGGATTGTTGTGCGATAACCCCGCCCTTGCGCGCTCCAGATTCTTCCTGACAGCGGCAAGCGGTACCAGGATGTAATCAGACAGATTTCTAAAGGCTGCCGATCTTGGATCCCAGTGCACATCAAACCTTGTGTCGGGATAACCCTTCTCCTGGCTGAGATGCATTCCAGGTTGGTATGAGGTTTCGGTTATGAAGCGCGCAGAGTGTATGTGATCAGACGTAAGATTGAGGCGCTCGTAGCCGGCATCCACATCGTATTGTCCGCTCTGGCGGAGCACGTCAAGAAAATCGGCAGCATTCTTCACATGGAACGCAATTCCCGCGCTGTCGTTTTTTCCTGACCACCCACCCATTAGAGAAGATATCAGCTGCCAGACCTCGGTGTTCGAGTGCCCCCCGGCGTTGTCGATGAAGTTCTTGACGCCCGTTACCAGGACCGCCGAATCCCTGTCATTTGCTCCTCCAAAGTTCTTATTGAATACGTCACACGCGGTCTCAGGTTCGGCGGTTGTTGTCTCTCCACCGTTCGCCACCCTAACAAGCTTCGGGGCGAGTATCCTTCTTTCTGCGGCGGTCAGTTGTTCCCAGGCGGTACCTTCCTGGAGACGTTCCGGATCAACATATCCAAGCGAATTATTCATAGTATCAACAAACCATTCATAGTCGGCGCGGCACCGGCCTTTTCGATGCGATCAGGACTCGCAACCACCCTGAAACCGAGTTGCCCGTCATAAGATGCAGCGCGGCTGTGTTTGGATCGCTCAGCAATGCTCAGGGTGCGCGTCACGGTTTTGGGCGAGAGGCCAGGGCCTGAGCGTCGCAAGAATGCTATTCGTTAATGAGAACCGCGATGTTCCCGCGACCCTTGAAGTCTCTCTTTTACTCACACCCCAAAATCGTGACGCGCATCCATGCGCATGCAAACGATTGCCCGCCGCCGGTCCTACTTCTTATCTTCGACGGTGATGCGCACCTCCGTTCCGTTGCAGCGGATCTCCGGGACGTACATCGCATGACCCATCACCGGCAATGCATGAAACACGCCCGGCACCTCGGCCCGCAAGTCGTACCGCATCTCCCAGATCCCTTCCGGAAGCTTGTCGATGAACAACGCAACCTTGCGGTCTCGCAGTTCCTGATAGACCCAATGTGCCTGACCCGTGTAATCGCTGACCTCGGGTCCGCTGCTCACGGGCCGAACTCTGGAAGCCAGGTCGCCGTTCGTCCGTGAGCCAGATGAGATCTGAGAGCCGCTGTTCCCGAATCTGCGATCGACCGCGCCGGACTTGAGCTGTTTCGCAAACAGCGCTTCGCCGCTGCGCACTTGAACAGCTTCCAGTCCCGCCGGCTTCAGATCCTCGAACAAGAGGTATTCGTAGTTGTTCTTCGCCTCGACTGTCAGCACAACTTCGACGCGGTCGCCGCTGGTCACCGACTCGCCATCGCGCAACGCGACTCGTTCGTAGGCATAGCCCTTCAGTAGCGTTGGCCGGCCAACCAGTTTGTAGTACTCGCGCCTGACGAAGATCTCGTTGCCCGCGGCCGTTACCGGTTCCTCGAGGCTGAAGAACTTCGCACTCACGGAGAAGTAGATGGGACTCTTCCCTCCGCTCTTTGCTCCATGCCGGCTGATCCGAATCTGATTGGCCCCATCTCGAATGATGCCGGGATCGATCTCGAACTTACTGGGGGCGCTGAGTGCATCCTCAGCGGTCAGCTTTCGCGACGCGACCTTCTGATCATTCACCAGCAGGTCGTATTCGACCTCCGGTTGAAGCTCACCGCTGCGCCGCAGGTACTCGTTCATCGTCAGCACTGTGATGGCGGTGTCGCGGGTGTTGCTCCACTGCGCACCGCGCCGGTTCTTGATGAGCCAGTTGGTGACCGGCTCGACCAGCTTGTTGGTTGGATCTATGGCCAGCAGCGCTCGGAGGGCAAAGGCGGTTGCTTCGACTCCGCCCTCGGACCAGCGCCAGTAGATGCCGTCTTCGCCCCAGTGCGCGGTTGCGATGACCGAGTCCTGGGAAGCCTGACGGCCCTGCTGTACGATTGAGACGTCCGGCGTCGCATCGAGCTTCACGCCGTTTTCGAGGTTGTCGATGAGAGTCCTGGCCTTCTCCGCGTCGCCGAAGTTATGGGCGCTCAAAGCAAGCAGCGCGCGAGTGTAGGCATTCAGCCGTTCGCGGTTGGTCCAGAGGTTGTCGAGAGCTTTCGTCTCGAACTCCTGAGCTGCGCGGTTGCGCGACGATGCATGATTGACCGCAAGTGCGTGCAGCATCCAGGCCTGGATGTCGTAGTTCAGCTCCTCTTCCACGATCTCTTTTCGCAAATAGTCGACGCCCCGCCGAAGCGCGTCGGCCTTCACGTCGATACCCGCGTCATGAGACAGAGTGAATCCCCATACGACGTACGCAGTCATGAAGTGGTCGCTGTCGCCATCCTTCCACCAGCCCCAGCCGCCGTCCGCGTGTTGAAACGCGTAGAGCCGATCGAGGCCCTGCTTGACCATCTCGTCCAGCTTGCGCAGATCCTTCTCACCTTTCGGGTGAGTCTGAACCGCGGTTGCAGGCTCGATGCCTCCGAACAGGCGACCCATAACGTTCTCCGGTTTGAGGCCCAGGTCTTTCAGTGTCTTTCGCGTTATCACCGCGGGAAGGAAGCGGCTCATCGTCTGCTCGGTACACCCGTAGGGATAATCGATCAGATAGGGCAGGGCATCGAGCATCGTCACCGCCATACTGGGCGCGATTTGAACTGATAGAGTCGTAGATTCGCGTTTGCGCTCGGCAGGAATGTCGAGTTTGATGGTCACGTCATCGCCGCGCAGCTTACCCGCCTTCGTGATGAGCTTCTCGATGCCGTGCTCGTAGACGGTGAAGCTCTTCTCCATGGCGTCGGAGTGTTTGTTTCCTCGAGCCTCGACTTTCAACTTCGCGTTTCCGGGTTGGGTTACGGCAACCAGCCAGTCGACTCGGGCCTCGCCATTGGCCGGCACGCTGACCGGCCCCTGCTCTCCCTTAACCGGTCGTCCATCCTGAACCAGGCCGGTCACGGTTACGCCATCGGCGGCCAGTGATGGCGAGACACTCATCGCTCGGTCCGTGTTGTTGTTGAGCACGGCCGAGATCGTGACCGAATCCCCAACGACAAAGAATCGCGGGGCCTGCAAGCGTACGATCAAGGGTTGTTTCGTGCGCGCCGTGGCGTTTGCGATACCGAACTGGTTTCCTTGAGTCGCGACTCGCGCGGTCGCCGTCCAGCCGGTCAGCGAATCGGGGAACTTGACCTTGACGGTGGCCTTGCCTTCACTGTCGGTGACCAGATCCGGCTGCCAGAGCGCGGTTGAACGGAAGTCGCTTCGGACTTGAACAGCGGGCTCCTGACCGGGAGGAGGAGGAGGAGCTTTGGGCTCCGCACGTTCCATGCCGTCTATTTCCATATTGTTTCGGCCGTACTCCGCGACGTAACCGTCTGACCTGAGCTCGTTCGTTCCGCTCTTCGTCAGAGTCGCGGGTCCGACTCCGGCTCCACGGCCGCTGCCGACGCCCCCCATTTGCCCGTAGGCCACTCCGGCTTGCCGTTCCTCATCCTTCTTAAGTCCGGCGATCCGGTCATCGACCAACTGCTTGTCTGTTCCCTCGACCAACCTGCTGTAGCCCTTCTGTTGAAAGGTGCTGGTGGTCTGAACTCGCTCTTGTCGCTTCGCTCCATAATAGAAGCGTCGCGGGTCGCCGGCGTAGTCCTGCTGAATGTAGTAGACGGATTCATCCACCAGTCCAAGCGCTACTTCCGCCGAGACGGGTTTGCCGTCGGCATCGCGCGTCGTGACTGTAAGCAGTCCCTCCTCGCGAGGCAGGTACTCTGTTCGATCGGGCTTCACCTCCACATTGAGGAAATGCTCGACCGGCGGAACGATCACCTGTTTCGTATCGGCGAAGATCTGACGGTCGCTGACCATCACGGCCTGCAAAAACACATTCGGCACGTGCTTATCTTCGATGGGCAACTCGATTAGCTTAACCGTCCCAGTGAGGTGGACGAGCTGGTAGCTGTAGAGGTCATCGCCTTCGACGCTGAACAACACGTATCGATCATTAGTCGGAGCAACCAGCATCACTGGAGCCTTCTGGCCTGCACGGAAGGTGTCCTTGTCGACGATGATCTCGAGACCCCCGTGGCGGTAGCCCAGATCGGTAGTCGCTCCGGTGGCAACCCACACCGTCGTCTCGGCCGTGATGGGAGCACCCCCGGTGTCCAGGCTGGTCCATGCAACGCGGTAGTAGCCCTCGCGCGCGGCTGTGAACGTGAACTCAGCGTCACCCTGCGCATCGGTCTTGACCGGCTGAGTGAGAATATCCTCGTGCTCGTATCCCTGGAATTTGATCTGCCACGGCTTCGAGCCGGGGCTGACCGGGGGAGGGAATGCGCTTCTGCGGCGCAGTCTCAGCTCATCACCCTTCACTTCGCGGCCGTTGGGATCGAGCCACACTTCGTACCAGTAATCGCGGGTGACCTTAACGCGGCCCTCAACTGAGACGGGCTGATCGTTCGCATCGAGCGCCTTGATGTCGATGGTGACTTTTTCCTGTGGACGATACAGATAATGCTTCGCTCGCGGATAGACGAAGTACCGCTGGCGAGTCACACGCACGGTACTCGATCCTACAACCTCTCGCCTCGATGAATCGTGAACGCGAGCTTCGATTCGATACTCAAAATCCTGCCCGCCGCCGCGTGGAGTGTCGAACACCAGTTTCGCTTTGCCGAGCGCATCGGTCTTTAGGGTTTCGCGCTTGATGATCGGGCCCTGTCCCTGGCCTCGGCGGTAATAGCCTCGCTCGGGAGACAGGTCTTCGTAATACCACTCATAGTCGCGCGGTTGGTGCCAGTACTGAAAGAACGGATTCTGATAGACCAGGACTTCGACGGTGGCATTCGCCACCGCGCCGCCGAAGTAGTATTCAGCCTGAATGTTGACCTCAACCTTTTCTCCGAGCCGGTAGGTCTTCTTCTTGCCATTCTCTTCCGGAGTCTGAACGCTGACTTTGTATTCGGGGAGCTTGTATTCTTCGAGCCGGAACAGCACCGCGTTGCCGATCGAGGAGCGGCGATTCAGGGTGTAGAAGTTGACGCGGTATTCGCCAAGCGGCATCGCCTCGCTGAGCTCGATGGCTCCCCATGCGCTTCCAAAGGCGTTGAGTTCGGCCTTAGCCTCTTTGATCTTTGCTCCGCGAGGATCGACGACTTCGAACTCGATCGTCTCGTTGTGCGGCGTCACGTAGCGACTGCCTTCATCCCGACGCGCTACGAACTTCCACTGCGCGGTTTCGCCCGGCCGATAGGCCGGCCGGTCGGTGAACGCGTAGATGTGCCACGGCTGATCGCTTGCGCTGGAGTATGATCCCCATCCGGCGCAGAAGGCCTGCCGGTCACCGGAAACTGCAGTCACAAATAGTTCGTCCCTGCCCCTGTTGTCACCCTTCAGGTCGAAGACTGCGAGGCCGTCCGCGCCGGTCAACTTCGAGTACTCGCGCCATACGTAATTCTGGCCGTCGTAGCCGCGTTCCCACACCTTCACGTTCGCCTCGGGAATCGGAGCGCCGGTCTGCACGTTGCACACATACGCCAGCGCTTGCTTGTTAGCCGTCTTCAGCACTATCGATGTGTCGGTCACAAGGATCAGGTCGCGAGACTTGAGCCCATTGCTGCCGGCTTCGATTATGTAGGCTCCGGTCGCCAGTTTGCCATCTACTCGCACCTCTGCCTGTCCCGGCTTGTAGTCGCCGCGATCGCCGGTCTCTTTCGTCCACGCCCGTACGCGTTCTCGACCAACCGTATTGATCCGCTGTATCCAGTCGCCCTGACTGTTATCCTTGTTGAACCGAATGTCGCTCGTGAGGTCGACCTTGTAGATCGCAAGGTCGACTCGCTTGACATTGCGCCAGCTCAACCCAAACTGAATCTCGGAGTTCGGAAGGAAGATGTTCGACACGCCTACCTGGATCGTGGGCCGGGTGATGTTCTCGATCTGATTCACCGCCTGATCGTAGTAGCGGGATTCACCCTTGCGATGCTCACTGGTGAAGCGGCGGAAGAGTTCGAGCGCCTTCGGAAAATCGGGCTCCTGTTGCCAGGCTCCGCCGTCCAGTTGAAGTATTCGGCCGGCACTCATCGTCCACTCGGCGTAGTAATAAAGCGCGTCGTCGTACCAGTCAGTTGCCTTGCCGGTCTTGATCGCGGCTTCGAACTCTTCGGACACTCGTCTGCGCAGATCCCAGTCTCCGCCCTGTCCGCGAATGGTCATTGCGATCAGGTAGTGCAGGTGGGCACGGTCGTTCTCCGACTGCGAGATCTTGAGGGCATTTTCGAGAACGTCAAGCGGGGCGTAGTTGCCGTAATAGCCGTAGTAGTACGAGGGATCGACCCAGGACGGCTTTGAAATCTTCCAGACGATAGTCAGGTAGCGATCGCGTGCGGCATCGAGGTCGGGAGAGCCTGCCCACCAGTCAAGCGCGCGTTGATAGAACTGCCAGCCTTGCGGCCAGTTCTTTGAATCGTCGCGCGACCACCAGAAGTCGCCGAGCGATTCGTTGACCTCAGCCCAGACCAGGTCACGGTCTTCTTCGCGCTGGATGTCGCGGATCAGAACCTCGAGCTTCTGGCGAGCGTCTTCATACTTTGTCGAGTCGGCCGTCTTGGTCGCGGCCTGCGCGCGCCAAAGGGTATCGGCAAGTCTGAAAGCCAGCCATCGGGCCTCCGCGGGCGAGAGCTGTTGCGGCGAGACTTTCAGGTAGACTTCGCGGGCTTTGCTGTAGGAGGCCTGAGCGTAGAGCTTCTCGGCCTCACCTCGGACCTTGGAATAGTCTGACTGTTCGGTGGACTGGTAGGCGTGAGTGACTGCCAGACCCAGGGCACAAAGAAGACAAAAGACGGCGAGGGATCTCATGTTCACACGTTTCCTTCTGTGGGTGATTGCGATGCAGAATCAATGTCAACAGGGGCACGGCCGAATACCTGGCTAATAAAGTATCACACTTGAGTGAACGTGGAAGGAATGATCTTGTTGCACAATCGGTGAGTCTTGCGGCGAAGCGCTGTCTCGAAAGAGTGTCACGAGAGGCCCGAAGACACGCAATCTCGAGTTCAGACTACCGCAATGGGGAAGATGGGAGACTCGACGACTTCTCCGGTGCGAGCCCCTTGTTGTGCAGTGGAGCACCCGCAATCGAACCGATAAGCAGCTTCGCGGAGAGTTGCCCGACGAGGTCTAGCTATTCGGCATGGAGAGCCTCTACAGGGTTGACCGATGCGGCACGCCGCGCCGGGATGTAGCTGGCCAGGAGCGCTGAAACTCCCAGCACGGCGGCGACGGCGGCCAACGTTGGCACATCCCACGAGCTCACACCAAACAGCAGCCCGCGCATCAGAGTAGCCGCCGCCAACGAAGACACGAGGCCCAGGCTGATGCCAAAGGCCGTTAACCAACCAGCCTCTCTCAGAACGAGTTGATAGATCGAACTGCGCTGTGCGCCAAGCGCCATGCGTATTCCAATTTCCCGAGTCCTCTGGCTGACCGAGTATGCGATGACGCCATAGAGTCCGACAACGCCGAGCAGCAATGCAAGGACAGCGAAGCCTCCCACCAGCCATGCCGAGGATCGATGCATATACGCTGACGGAGAATCATTTATTCTGTCGTTCATTGTCATTACGCCGGTGGCCACAATGTCGCGGTCAATCTCACGTATCGCAGCCGTAATTGCGGGGAGCAGCGGCCCCGGGGGCTGTGACGTCCGAACAAGCACACCGAAACCGTAATCCGTGCTCTGGTTAAAAGGAATATAAAGTACTGGCGGCGTCGGCGTATCCAGAGGGCCCTCTTTGATGTCCGCTACGATGCCGACGATTTCTATCGGGACCGGCGGATCTGAAAGATAAGTGAGCTGCTTACCGAGAGGATCTTCACCTGAGAAGTGTTGTCGTGCCAGCGCCTGATTAATGATCGCGACGCGCGGTTTGGAAATGTCTTCCGGTTCTGTGAAGTAACGGCCGCTCAACAGCGTTGCCCCCAGCGTTGTGAAGTAGTCGGGAGTCACATCACGTTCGGGCACTTCATTGTGTTCTCCGTGCCAGGGCCGGCCCAGCACGCGGAACCAGGTGGTGTTGCCATTGTGACCTATGGGAAGTCCGTTGGACGAAATGCCAACGGACTTCACACCCGGCAGAGCCGACAAGCGACTCACGATCTGCCGCTGCAGCGCAATGGCGTGGTCGTCCTTTCCATAGTTTGCTCGCGGCGCCGTGATCTCCAGCATGGCAAGATGATCCGGCTGAAACCCGATGTCCACGTTGAGCAAAAGGTACAGACTCTGGCCAAGCAGCCCGGCGCCCACCAACAGCACAACCGCTGTGGCCAATTCCAGCACAACGAGTTTGGACCCGAGCCGGCTCCACAGCATCCCCGCAGAACCGCGACTTCCTTCCGTAAGCCCTTCGAGACTCTCGGACAGGGACAGGCGCAACGTGGGAGTGACAGAGAACAGCACTGCGGCCAATAGCGAGATCACGCATGCAAATGCGAACACGCGGACATTCAAGCCGATACCATCCAGATACGTCATGCTGGCCTTCATGTCCGCAGGAATAAGCCTGGCGAGAAGTTGCATCGCCCAATAGGCAAACGCCAGTCCGAGCCCGCTTCCGGCTGCGACCAGCACCACTCCCTCTGTTACAAACTGCCGGACTAACCTGGCGCGAGAAGCTCCCAGAGCGCTGCGAACCGCGATCTCTCGCTTGCGGCTCTCGGAACGGACCAACAGGAGACTTGCTACATTAACGGTGGCGATCAGCAGCAGCAGGCCGGCTCCGCTCAACAGCACCAGCAATATCGGACGGATGTCTCCAACTATCACTTCCGTCAGAGGTACGACCGCTGCGCCCTGATCGCGATTGGAGTCGGGATACTGTTCCTGCAGCTGTTGAGCGATTGACGTCATCTCAGCCAGGGCGGTCGGAACTGAGACACCGTCCTTGAGCCGCGCCACACCGTAGAGATTGTGGCAGCTTCGCCTCTTCTCACAACCACCGGTAGCGTCAAGAGCGGTCCAGAATTCCGCAGGCTCGGCAGGAGCGAAATGAAATTCCCGAGGCAGCACGCCAA
>DASYSA010000308.1:0-13759 GCA_036003885.1 Blastocatellia bacterium
GCCCCGTAAACCAGTTGTGCATCGGCGGTGGATTGGTAGACATTCCATTCTCTGATCGGCTTGTCCGGACTGTATGACGTGCCGTAGACGCAGCCGCTCATCAGCACTACGCGTTTGACGTACTTCGTCAGATTGGGTTCCTTGCGCAACGCGTCGGCCATGTTCTGCAATGGCCCCACCGCCAAAAGCGTTACTTCTCCCGGATAACGCTTGACCGTCTCGACGATGAACTCGGCCGCCGTCTTCTTGTCTGGTTGCTTCGCGGTGAAGTCTTCAGCCCACGAGTATTGCGGAAAGACTTTGTCGTTGGTCTTGCGCCCGACGTGAACCGGTATGTCATCCCGCTTGGTGACGTGCAGAAATTTGCAGGCGATCTTTGCGCGCGCGGGTGTGTTGCCGTGCGCGATCGTCACGCCGAGCGGCGTAAACCTCTGATACGAAATCACGAATGCCAGAGCCCATGCATCGTCGATGTCATCGCCAATGTCTGTGTCCAGCAGGACCTTCGTCTTGTCGGGCTGAGCATGACCAGCGGCAAGTGGTGCGAGTCCCGCGAGTGCAATAGTATAGAGAAAATCCCGTCGTCTCATAGTTCTCATAGGCCAGCTCAAGCCTCTGCGTTCCTCCGCGTGCTTTTCAGCTTTCCCGAGCAAGGGCCAGCCACGAATTACACGAATCTCACACGCATTATTAGTGATCATTCGTGGAATTCTTGTGATTCGTGGCCGGTCCTTGTTGCACCCTACGTCGAGAACTTGCTTCTGATCGTTTGTGCTGGCGTTCGGGTTTGGCCGAGGGTCCTTCAACTCGCGGCAACGCAAAGGCTACATAGCTCCCTCCGGTAGGAGCACTGGACTTGCCGCCTCCGGCCGCAACCACCACGTACTGCCATCCATCGATCTCATAGGTCGCCGGCGTTGCATTCCCCGCGGCCGGCAGCACCGTCTCCCACAGGAGCTTGCCCGTGCGCTTGTCGAAGGCGCGGACCTTCTTATCGAAGTCTGTCGCGCCGATGAAGAGCAGCCCTCCCGCCGTCACCACCGCCCCACCGTAGTTCTCACTGCCGGTAGTTGGTATCCCTTTCGCCACCAGCTCCGGGTATTCGCCAAACGGAATCTGCCATACGATCTCGCCCTTATTCAGATCGATGGCGGTGAGTGTACCCCATGGCGGCGCGACAGCGGGATAGCCATCCGGATCGAGGAACTTGTTGTAGCCATCGATCGAATACTTCAAATCGATCGGCGACGAACTGCCGGTGGCCTCGGTTGTTTTCATGTCTTCGCCGGTCAGCACGTAGCGCGTCAGAGCGCGGACTGCGTCGCCGCCCAGCCTCGAAAAGCCCGGCATCCGCCCCATCCCCGACCTGACGATATCCAGGATTTCTGCGTCTGCATATTTCTTACCAATGCCGGCTAGCGAGGGAAACTCAGGCGGCGAGCCGCTCAAATCAACTTTATGACAACTCGCGCAGTTGGCCACATAGAGGCTCTTGCCGCTGACTGCAGCCGGCTTGCGACGTTCGACGAGTCGCAGAATCCAGGCCATCTCGTTCGAGTTCACATACATCAGCCCGGTTACCGGGTCGAACGAAGCGCCGCCCCATTCGCCGCCCCCGTCAAATCCGGGGAAGACCACCGTACCCGTCAAACTAGGCGGCTCGAATTGTCCTTTACTGCGGATCGCGCGAAAACGTTCGAGCACCGCACCCTGAGCCTCCGGGGTACGCCGAGTGAGACTATCTTCGGTCAGCTCCTGTCGCGCGAACGGCAGCGGCAGCATCGGGAGCGGTTGAGTCTCTGCCAGCCTCTCTCCATCAACGTCGGACGCGGAGGCCTTTCGGTACTCGATCGGGAAGAGCGATTTGCCCGTAGCGCGCTCGAATACAAATACGTGGCCGGATTTTGTTATCTGGGCAACGGCATCAATCAAGCGGCCACCACGTTTCACCGTTACTAATGCCGGGGCTGCCGGAAAGTCGCGATCCCACACATCGTGTTTTACGGCCTGGAAGTGCCACACCCGTCTGCCGGTGCGCGCGTCGAGACACAGCAGGGTGTTTGCAAACAGGTTGTCGCCAAGGCGATTCGCGCCGTAGAAATCGAACGCAGCTGATCCGGTCGGAGCAAAGACGAGGCCGAGCTTTTCATCCAACACCAGGCCGCCCCAACTGTTCGCTCCACCGATGTACTGCCAGGCATCCTTTGGCCACGTCTCGTAGCCGAATTCACCTGGTTGCGGGATCGTGTGAAATATCCAGCGCAGCTTGCCGGTGCGCGCATCATACGCGCGTATGTGGCCCGGCGCGGCCGGCAGCGATTCGCTCACGATGCTGCCGACAATCAGCAGGTCCTTGTAGACGACGCCGGGCGTCGTCAATCCGACCGTTAGCGTGTTCGGGTCGCGTCCCAGTCCGTCGCGCAGATCAACGTGTCCCGCTACGCCGAAGTCTTTGACCGGCTGCCCGGTCTTCGCATCGAGCGCATACAACCAATGCTGGAAGCCGAAATAAATCAGCTTCTCCGTTCCGCCATCCCAGTACATCAATCCGCGATTGCGCATCTTGCCCGGAGACTTCCTGCCTTCGTTGGGGTCAAAGCTCCAGCGCATCTTTCCCGTTCCAGCATCGAGCGCGATCACGCGCAACTTCGGTGTCGTCGCGTAGAGGATGCCATTGATGATGATCGGATTGCACTGCATCTCTGAGCCCTTGAAGGCGTCTTCGGTGTCGAAGGTCCAGGCGACTTTGAGATTGTGAACATTGTCGCAATTGATTTGCCTGAGCGTAGAGTAATGGGTGTTGTCCGGGTTGCCGCCGAATTGGCGCCATTCGCGGTGATCAATGTTTGAAGGTCTTCGATGCTGCGCTGCTGAGTTGGTTGCGGGGCAAGCGATCAAGAGCGCGAGACTGATCATCGCCGCTCTCCGTTTCCAAATACGTTGTCTCTTCATCTGCGTGATCCGGTCGTAGCATTCGATGTCGTCGAGATTTTGCCAGAGTATCAGGGAATTGCGAAATTCGAAATGCGAATTTCGAAATGCAAAGTGCCGCCTGAATTCCACATCTCGCATAATCTCGCATTTCGAATTTTCGCATTTCGCATTTCCCTTCCGGCCTGACCTCATGTGTAAGCCTCTACATATTGGTCTGTCCAAAATAGGTAGGTCTGGTCCTTTTTTTTTGCCAATGCGCTTTATCTTGGGCTGGTAGTTCAAATCAAAAATCAAAGCATCGCCCTGACCCGAGAAGGTTCCAGGAACCCAGGAGAACTTACGCACCCACGGAGTGGTCCGCGAATAACGCGAATCTTCGCTAAGACACCGAACAGAAGGCCCAACGAGAGACCGTGGTCAATTATTGGCTCGATAGCCGTAGTCTTGACCTACCTGATTGGCGTTTATTCGCGACATTAGCGGGTGATCCGTCTTTCGCAATTCCCGCTTGAATACTGGCCGCTATGTCGCTATTACTAATGAGTGTATTTCGAATCCCAAAGGCGTTTAGAAGACCAGCACCGAGAAAGCCTAAGCACGTCCAATCGGCCTTACAACTCTTCTAGACACCTCGCTGGACTCGGTGCTGTACTCGGAAACGCGACTGGCAGCAGGAGCCAGCCGATAGGATGCAACTATATAAATGGCAGGCTCGAAAACAAGATTAGTTCGTGTGGTCGATTCGCACACGGGCGGGGAACCTACACGCGTCATTATCGATGGAGCACCGGATCTGGGGAAAGGGCCCCTTTCAGACCGGTTGGAGATCTTCAAACGCGAGTTCGATGATTTCCGCTCCGCTGTTGTAAACGAGCCTCGCGGGTCGGACGCTATGGTCGGGGCTTTGCTGTGTGAACCGGCAAACCCCTCGTGCGAAGCCGGCGTGATCTTCTTTAACAATATCGGGTACCTGGGCATGTGTGGCCATGGCACGATGGGCCTCGTGATTACGCTCTCGCACTTGAATCGCATCAGCCCCGGCCGCCACCAGATCGAAACTCCAGTCGGCACCGTGGAAGCCCTTCTCCACGACGATGGAAAAGTAACCGTAGCAAATGTTGCAAGCTATCGAGCGGCGGCAGGCGTAATGGTCGATGTTCGCGGCTACGGGCCGGTCCGCGGAGATGTAGCGTGGGGCGGCAACTGGTTCTTCATCGTCGACGATCACCGACAGCAGCTCAAGGTAGAGAATGTCGACACTCTGACGGACTTCGCCTGGCAGATACGCGAAGCCCTCAAGCAGGCGGGAATCGCCGGCGACAATGGTCAGGAGATCGATCACATAGAACTGTCGACGCCTTCAGAACGACCCGGAGTCGACAGCAAGAATTTTGTTCTGTGTCCCGGTAAGGCATACGATCGCTCTCCATGTGGAACAGGCACCAGCGCCAGGATGGCCTGTCTGTATGCAGATGGCAAGCTGAAGGAAGGTCAGATCTGGCGGCAAGAGGGCATCCTGGGAAGCATCTTTGAAGGATCGATCAAGATGGCCGGGGGCCAAATCCATCCAAGTGTAAAAGGCTCGGCCTTCATCGTCGCTGAAGGGAATCTGGTGCTCGACCAACAGGACCCCTTCTGCTTCGGTATCCGCAGATGACTCGTGCCGCTTTCGATGCTTTGATCGTTGGCAGGAGAATCGTCGGCCTCTTAGCCGGCGCTGCTCTGAGCCATTTCATCAACCTGGCAGCCCGAACCCCAACCGAGCCATATCTTCAAACGAGCTTGCCGGAGGAGTCTGTCCATGCTTGAACAGATCACACTTCGCGTCAACGGCCGCAACGTAACGGTGCCGGAGGGAAGCATGGTTTCGACAGCAGTGATCATGTCGGGCGCCGCCGGATTTCGCCGTTCGGTCAGCGGCGAGTTGCGCGGCCCTCTCTGCGGAATGGGCATTTGCTTCGAGTGCCGAGTGAAGATAGATGGCCGGGCGCATTCGCGAAGTTGCCAGATGCCGTGTCAGGAAGGAATGGATGTGCTCACCGATGAATGAATCAGGGCACGCGTCCGATATCCTCATCGTCGGCGCCGGACCCGCAGGGCTGGCGGCCGCCTGTCGCGCGGCGCAAGGCGGCAAGAGCGTCACGATAATTGATGACAACCCGGGCCCGGGTGGTCAAATCTGGCGCCGCGACCAGCGCAAGCCGAACGCCGGCCCGGCGCTGGCGTGGCTCGGCAAGGCCCGCGGCTCCGGGGTTGAGTTCATCTACGGCGCGAACGTCTTCGACCAACCCGAGCCGGGGCTCCTGTTGGCAGAGACTCGGGACGGAGTCCGTGAGATCGGCTACCAACAGTTAATCCTGGCGACCGGAGCACGCGAGCGTCTGCTTCCCTTCCCCGGATGGACGTTGCCGAATGTTTGCGGCGCCGGCGGTCTCCAGGCGCTTGTTAAATCCGGCCTCTCAATACAGGGGAAGAGGGTTCTTGTCGCGGGCAGTGGTCCGTTGTTATTAGCTGTCGCAGGCTATCTGCGCAAGCTCGGTGCTCAAATACCGTTTATCGCGGAGCAGGCGCCATGGAAACGACTGCTCAGATTCGGCCTGAGACTGTTAGGATCTCCTGCCAAGGCTGTTCAAGCGGCGGGGCTGCGAGGCAGTCTCGCTGGTGTGAGGTACCTGACCGGCTGCTGGGTCACTGCCGCCGAAGGTCATGAGAAGCTGGAGACCGTCCAGCTTATGCATGGATCTCGGACGCTGGATGTAGCTTGTGACTATCTCGCATGCGGGTTTCATCTCGTGCCTAATATCGAGCTCGCGGCGTTTCTGGGTTGCGAGTTGACCGAGGGCGGAGTGCGAGTAAATGATTTTCAGGAGACGTCGCTCCCCGGCATCTATTGCGCTGGCGAGACAACAGGCATTGGCGGGCTGGAGCTTTCTCTGGTTGAGGGCGAGATCGCAGGTTACGCGGCCTCTGGTCTGCATCACGAGGCCGCAAGCAAGTTTGGATCTCGGCGAAGGCTCCGGAAGTTCTCAGACCTGCTCAACCGCACATTCGCATTGCGGGATGAACTGAGGATCTCGCCGCGGCCGGACACGCTCATATGCCGCTGCGAAGACGTCAGCTTTGAACGTTTGCGTAAACAGACCGGATGGCGCGCGGCAAAGCTGCACACGCGCTGCGGCATGGGCCCTTGCCAGGGTCGCGTTTGCGGACCCGCAATTGAGTTTCTCCTAGGGTGGAGATTTGAGTCTGTTCGCCCACCGGTCTTTCCGGTTAGACTGGCGAGTCTGGCACAGATCTCAGAACGGGGCGAGACCAGTAGTCAGTCACATTGAATCTGAAATATGAATGAGTGACTGGGAGTGACACTATGACAATGACATGGAAGGGCGTTATGCCCGCGATGACAACCTGCTTCAATCCAGACCTGAGTATCGATCATGACTTCGTAGGGCGTCACTGCAAGTGGCTCGTCCAGAGCGGCTGCACAGGCATTGTTACTCCTGGATCGCTGGGCGAAGCGGCGACGTTGGACTTCAGTGAAAAGCTCGAGCTCTGGCGAACTTGTGTTAGCGCGGCCGGAGACCGGGCACCGGTGGTCGGAGCGATCTCGGCGCTGAGCACGACAGAGGGCGTAGCGCTTGCGAAGGCGGCTGCCGAGAGAGGCTGCCAGGGGCTGATGGTCCTCCCGCCCTACGTCTACCGAGGCGACTGGCGCGAGATGAAGGCTTACATTGCCGAGATACTGCGGGCGACCAGGCTGTCGTGCATGCTCTACAACAATCCGGTAGCATATGGCACCGACTTTTTGCCGGAGCAGATTCAGGAGCTGGCCGCAGAGTATGAGAACCTCAACGCAGTCAAAGAGTCGAGCACGGACGTCCGGCGGGTGACGGCGATACAGACCCTGGTGAGCAATCGTCTGGATATCTTCGTTGGCGTTGATGATGCCATAGTCGAAGGCATCGCGGCAGGCGCAGTGGGTTGGATCGCGGGACTGGTCAACGCCTTCCCCGACGAGTCGGTATCCCTCTTCAACTATGCGATGCAGGCTGAACGCGAAAAGGCGCTGAAGCTGTATCGTTGGTTTCTGCCGATGCTGAGAATGGACACGGTGCCCAAGTTTGTTCAGCTTATCAAATTAGTGCAGCAGGAGGTCGGCATGGGCAATGCTCGCGTGAGGCCACCTCGACTTGAAGTGGTTGGCGCAGAGCTTGAGGAGGCCAGGGCGGTCATTCACACCGCTCTTAAGAATCGGCCGTCACTGTAGTGGTCAGGGGTCAGAAGTCAGAGGTCAGAAGTCAGAGGTCAGAAGTCAGAGGTCAGAGGAGAACTATGGCTGAGCTAACAGGCAAGTCGATCATTGGATATCGAAGAGGTACGCAGGAGGGAAACCCCTCGTATGGCTACAATCCCGCGAGTGGGGAGCAGATGGCGCCGGCCTATTTCCCGGCGAGCGCGGCAGAGGTTGACCTGGCGGCGCAGCTTGCCGGCAGAGCTTTTGCGTCGTACCGCCGCCTGCCAGGACGCAAGAAGGCAGCGTTCCTCCGCAAGATTGCTGAAGGCATCGAGGCCCTCGGAGAGATCCTCGTCACTCGTGGATCTCAGGAGACCGGGCTCCCCGCAGGTCGCATTACGATGGAGACCGGCCGCACCTGCGGGCAGCTTAGACTCTTTGCCGACCTGGTCGAAGAGGGATCCTGGGTCGATGCGCGCATTGATCGAGCCAACGCGCAGCGCCAGCCACTCCCGAAACCTGACGTCCGGTCCATGCTACAGGCGCTCGGGCCGGTTGTGGTTTTCGCGCCGAGTAACTTCCCGCTGGCCTTCTCTGTAGCGGGCGGAGACACGGCTTCAGCTCTGGCCGGTGGCAACCCGGTGATCGTAAAAGCACACCATGCTCACCCTGGAACGGCTGAGTTGGCGGGCAATGTGATCTGTGAAGCCGCACGCGCCTGCGATCTTCCGGAAGGAGTCTTCTCACTGCTCTATGGCGCGGGGAGCGAAGTAGGAATGGCGCTGGTCAAACACCCAGCAGTGAAGGCAGTCGGTTTCACCGGATCGCGGGCCGCGGGCCAGGCGCTGATGCAAGCGGCCGCTTCTCGGCCGGAGCCGATCCCGGTCTATGCGGAGATGAGCAGCATCAATCCCTTTGTCATTTTGCCGGGCGCCTTGCGTAAAGACCTCGCTGAACTGGCCGCTGGATTACACGGTTCAGTCACTCTGGGAGCCGGCCAGTTCTGTACCAATCCGGGGCTGGTCCTTTTGCCGGACGACGCGAATGCCGCCTCGTTCACCGTGAAGCTCGCAACACTCATGAGCAACTCCGATAGATTCACGATGCTTACGCCGGGCACTTGCTCCTCGTACCATGCAGGCGTGTCGACTCGCGCGCATGACACGCGAGTGACGACAGTCGTCAAACAAGCCGTGGAGCCCGGAAACACCGGTTGCCACTCCGGCGCCGCATTATTTCAGACCGATGGTGCCTCATTTTTGGCAGACCCCGAGCTTGGCGCCGAGATCTTCGGGCCCTCAACTCTACTGGTCAACTATTCGAACCGAGAACAGCTGCTGGAGATTGTGCACGCTTTGGAGGGCCAGTTGACCGCGACGGTGCACGGCACCGAGCAAGATCTGAATGACTTTTCGGATTTGTTGGCGGTCCTGGAGACTCGCGTGGGTCGCTTGATCTTCAATGGATTCCCGACTGGTGTCGAGGTGTGCCACGCGATGGTTCACGGCGGACCGTTTCCCGCTACTTCCGACGGCCGCTCAACTTCGGTAGGCACCCGTGCCATCCTTCGCTTCGCCCGGCAGGTTTGCTATCAGAGCTTTCCTGACTCGGCCCTTCCCTCTGAGCTCGAGAGCAATAACCCGCTGAAGATTTGGCGTATGGTGGATGGCAACCTTAGCAGAGACCCGTTGGCGTAGGGTGGGAGAATGGGAGAATGGGAGAGTGGGAGAATGGGAGTATGGGAGTGTGGGAGGTCGCAATGTGTGGGAAGGTTCAACAGGGGCCTGGGTCAGCCACTCCCAGAGATTCTCGATAGTGCGATGGCGCAACCCCGACGCAACGCTTGAATGTCCTGGTGAAGTGGCTCTGGTCGCAGAAACCTGCGGCAAGAGCGATGGTCACAATTGGCAATTGGGAAGTGGCCAGTTCGTGACATGCGTATTCAATCCGCAGTTGGCGGACGTAATCTCCCACCGTGCAGGTATAAGACTTGTGGAATGTCTGAGCCAGGTGGACCGGATGTACGCCGACCGCTCTTGCTACATCGGCCAGCGTCAGGCGCTCCGCGAATCGCTCAGTGAGAAGCTCTCTTGCCTGGCGAAGCCAGCGAGGGCGCCGTCCGGTCGCATCAGTTGGATCACGGCGTGACGCCTCCCCTACCATTTCGAGCATGAGACCCTCGATAACCAGCGCGGAAGCCTCGTCGGTGAGCACGAACTCCTTGTACAGTTTTCTGCCCAACAGCTCGATCTCTCCTCCAGAGAAATCAGCCGAACGATCCTCTATCGTACAATGCTCTCGCACGCGTTCCATCCAGGGTTGTTCTATTTCGATAATGAAGGACCGCCCCCCTGACTCATGAAAATGCTCGGCGTGCAGTTCGCCCGCGGGATGAAAGAGGAGGCTCGACGATTTGCACTCGCGAGTCCTGGTTCCGTAGGTTTCAGTGTAGTCGCCCTGGATGACGAAGCAGAACAGGGATCGACGGTGAGAGTGCCTCGGGGTTTTATACCCCGGGGGATAGATGCGCTCCGATAGGTCGAAGCCGGCGACCTTGCGACTCCTTAGACTATTCCCATAGAGGTAGCCCGGAGCTAGTTGCTTCGACATCGCTTGCATCTCCGCTTTCCCCTGCGCGGTGGGTTGCCGGCGACTCACTCAGCCAACCCTCACCGGCTCTAACCTCAAACAACCATCCTTTGATGTTACCTCTGGTCGTGTGTATACCGTATCGTTGTCTTGACTGTCAAGCTGTCGGGACGGTCAAAGAAGGCTCACTCGTTCAATTTTTGTTTCATTCCTCGCCGAAATGAACATTGCTACTGAGATGCTTCGGGGGCCTCGTGGCGACGGTTGCGTGGAGTTTGGTGAGGCGCTTCTGAGGACTGTCAAGAAGGCCGTCGGGTGCCGGCCTAATTACATTCAAGCGATCCTTAGGTTTTCCAAGACAGAAACCGCGACTTGCTGTGTACTCAGGTTTCTGAACTATACTTGTCGGTCCGCTCTGCGATTGTGGGTCTGCACCAAAAACAGGTTGCATCCCTCATATGGTTCCAGCGAAACTCTGAGCACCTTCGATAGGAGATAACAGGAATGATGCGCATCAAGCCTCCTCTGACGATCTGTCATATCATGGTGATCGTCCTCTGCAGTTCTTTCGCCGGCTTCTCACCTGTGGCAACCTCTAACTCTGCCCTCGGCCGCACCAGTCAGCGTGGGGCCACTCAAGCACCCGACCTGAGCGACCTCAACAGCGCGCAAAGCGAATTGCGGGGCATGATCGAGAGATACACAGTCGATCGCGGGACCCTGAGCCGAACTTTTTCGACCGATATGTCGCCTACCCGAGAGGCGCGTCTGAAGCAGTTCTATAACGAGTGGCTGGCGGCCCTTGGACGGCAGAATTTCGATGCTTTGAGCCAGGGCGGCCAGGTCGATTATGTGCTCTTCAAAAACCACCTCAGGCATGAACTCCTGCAACTTGAGATCGAATCAAAGGCGCTGGCTGAAATCGCGCCGCTCATTCCCTTTAGTCAGAGCATCACCGATCTGGCTGATGCGCGACGCCGAATGGAGCCGATTGACTCCTCGAAAGCGGCCGCGCTGCTTACGAACCTGAAGAAGCAGGTTGACACTACTCGACGGGCGGTCGAGATGGGACTTCGAGCCGACGCCCGAGGCGAAAGCGGACCCGAGGGAAACGGCGATGGCAAGGCGGGTCCGATCAAAGTAAAAAAGACGGTTGCCAATCGCGCGGTTGCCGCACTCAATAGCTTGAGAAACTCGCTGAGGGGCTGGTTTGGCTATTACAACGGATATGATCCGACGTTTACCTGGTGGGTAGACGAGCCCTACAAGACACTGGACCAGACTCTACAGAGCTATGCCACGTTCCTGGGCGAAAAAATAGTCGGCCTCAGAATGGGTGAGGCTCCACCGCCCGATCTCCGCGCGGGACTCGGGCCGGACCGCAACAGAGGCGCCGGCGGCGGCCAGGCGCCGGAACGTGGAAGGACCACAGGCGCGAGGCCCGGAGACTCAAGCGATATCATCGGCGATCCGATCGGCCGCGAAGCCCTGATGGTTGAACTGGCGTTCGAGATGATTCCGTACACTCCGGAGGAGCTGATCGCACTCGCCAATAAAGAACTGAACTGGTGTGAGGCCGAGATGAAGAAGGCATCGCGCGATCTCGGCTATGGCGACGACTGGCACAAGGCCCTTGAGCACGTGAAGACTTTATACGTCGAGCCGGGCAAGCAGCCGGAGTTGATACGAGACCTGGCCCTTGAGGCAATCAAGTTCATGGATGATCACGATCTGGTGACCGTGCCGCCGCTGGCGCGAGAGAGCTGGCGCATGGATATGATGTCGCCTGAGCGGCAGTTGGTGAATCCGTTTTTCACCGGCGGCGAGACGATCAGCGTCTCATATCCCACGAATTCCATGTCTCACGAGCAGAAGCTGATGAGCATGCGCGGCAACAACATTCACTTCTCGCGCGCCACGGTGTTTCACGAGTTGATCCCCGGCCATCACTTGCAGGGTTATATGAGCTCGCGTTTCAACACCCATAGAGGAATCTTCAGCACGCCGTTCTGGGGTGAGGGGTGGGCGCTCTACTGGGAGCTCCTCTTATGGGACATGAATTTCGCAAAGAGTCCGGAGAATCGCATCGGGATGCTCTTCTGGCGAATGCACCGATGCGCTCGCATCATCTTCTCACTCAGCTTTCATCTGGAGAAGATGACACCGCAGGAGTGTATCAACTTGCTGGTCAATCGCGTAGGCCACGAGCCTGAGAACGCTACTGCGGAAGTCCGCCGCTCCTTTGCCGGAAGCTACGGCCCGCTCTATCAGGCTGCGTATTTGCTCGGCGGGCTGGAGCTCTACGCCTTGCACAAGGAGCTGGTGGATTCGGGGAAGATGACCAACCGGGCATTCCACGACGCAATCCTGAAGGAGAACCGCATCCCCATTGAGATGGTGCGGGCGCTAATGACCAAACAGAAGCTCTCCCGCGACTTCAAATCAAGCTGGAGATTTTATTAGTCATTGGTCATTTGTCATTTGTCACTCGCTGTGACACCAAAGCGCGATAAGTGACAAGTGACAAATGACAACTAACTAATGACAAGTGACTTGAATCTCTTCCACTCCGAACGAAGCAGTCCATACACGACTTCATCAATGAGTTCACCTCGGCAAAGGCGGTCGCAACGCAGCAGACCTTCCCTTTTCATGCCGAGCTTCTCCATCACCCGGATTGAACCCGCATTGCGCGCATCCGCCCTGGCACGCACCCTCTCAAGCATGGGATAGGCTTTAAAGGCGGCAGCGATTACAACTCGGCTTGCGACGGTGGCGATTCCCTGGCCCCAAAGCCTGCGGGCAACGCCGTACCCAATCTCGGAGACGCGATGGTCCGCGAAAAAGTGGATGTTCACTCCTCCACATGGCACCCCATCCACTTCGATCGCCCAGGACGGATTGATCTCTCGATCCAGCAGGGCTTGCTTTGCCAGGAAGGTCTCTGCGTCAGAACGCGCGTAGGGCGTCGCAATCCGGAGAAATCGAAGGAACGCCTCATCGCTCGCGTAGGTGAACACCGGCTCCACATCGGTCAGCCGAAATGGTCGGAGCCGAAAGCCTTCTCCGTCGATGGTGTCAGGTAGCATTAAAGGTTATTTGCGCGAACGCTACTTACCCATTGAGGCGATCATCAAGTCTTCCAGTCGCACGGCACAGATACCGGTTTGACTACACGCAGGCGTTCGAATTGGAACGCCCCAACCACCGTTCCAATCCAGCCCAATTGCGGGTGCGTAAATATAAACCGTGGAATTCGATGGGAGCCTTAGTCGAAATGGGCCATCGATTACGAAAAGCGCCGCATCCTCCAGATAGACTGCGTCGCCACGCTTGACCTTGCGGACCCACAGTGGGCCGCTGTAACTCTCGCCCGTATGTGTGTACAACGAGGCTTGAACCTCGATCGCGCCAAGTTGATCTATCACCTGCTTCAATTCATCTGATTCAGACAGTAGTGGCGACATGGAGCTTTGAGCCGGGACATACACAATATTCAGAGGCGCGGGAATTTCTGAAGCTGCCGGCACGTAGGGCTGAGACGCCTTGATAGGTTCTGCAGATCCTTTGTGCCTTAAAGATGTTCTCTCGGTTGAAATCAGTATTACGAAACTGGCTACCAACCAGCAGATTGCTGTAGCTGCAAAGTAACGCCTGCGCCTCCTATCGATCTCCTTTTCTTCAGCATCAACGCGGTCCCGTTGCTCCGCGAGGAACCTATCCAGCTCAAACTGCTGATGAAACCATTCGGGGATTGTCGGTTCGTAATCCGGACTCATTAGCGAAAACCCTGCCTCGAAATCAATGAGCCTCTGGCACTCGATAGCTGATGGTTGCTTCGATCGCGTCGTATGAACGCTGCACCCACCTGCGTGGGCTCAATGACCTTAACAACATTCAAACGACCATACAAGCATCCAAGACACATCCCCAAGTCCATTGGCTTACTCTAGGATCCAGGATTTAGGATTTAGGATCTAGCATCCAGCTACAGCTTGAATC
>DASYSA010000309.1:0-11775 GCA_036003885.1 Blastocatellia bacterium
ATGGAGATCGCGGGCCACAAGAACCCGGCAACGACCCTCCGCGTCTACTCCCACGCGACGGCCCGATCGAAGGCGACGGCGATCGAGGGGCTGGCCAGACGTGACCCATCCGAGTCCGACCAGGCTGCTCAGAAGGGCCCTGAGGGTACTTCAGGGACAGTAAGCTTAGCGGAGTAACCTAAGAAAAGACGCAACCGGCGCATTCGCAAGGCGCAACCAACTGCCCACATAGAAACTGCCTGGTAGGTCCCGCCGATCTCTCGCCATACTTCGCTCAGAGAATGTTTCTCATCTCGGCTGATGACCTGGCCGAAGTGATCGAGCGCTTCCTGCGGCCGGCCCTGCTCGCGCGCTATTCGCCCCAATTGAAAATGGGCGTCGAGTTCGTTAGGGTCGATCTCGACCGCCTGTCGGAAGCGGGCGATCGCCTCCGTGTATTGGCGGCGCTGTTGGTAGATAAGCCCAAGTTGATAATGTGCCTCCGCGTCGCGAGGGTTGATCGTGCAGACTTCGAGGTTGCGCCTGAAGCTCTGCCGGTGGCGAAAGCTCGCACCCAGGTCCCCGATGCTTCCGCGAAAGAAGCTATAGAGCATGAAGAGGACGAACGGCGAGGCAATCAGCCAAACGGCTCCCGAAGCCATCATGACGATCTCGAACACAACTGAGATTGGAGAGACACAGACCACCGCTATGGAGCGTCCATAGCTCGCGCCGAATACTGTTCTAAGGGCGAATACCATAAAGGTGCCGAAGGCGAGTGTTCCTGCTGCCCACTGGATAATTATTCCGATTAATCCGATGTGCAATTTCATGAGCGCCAGCCCCGCGACTGCGAAGGGCAGGTGCGCGGCGGTCCAAGCCATTAGAGTGCAGGCTAGCAGCCCACCATAGTCGCGTCGTAGAGCGACGCCGAAGCTGCCGATCGGCTCGAGCACCGACATTGCGAGAACCAACAGAGGCACATACAGTAAAGCCAACGAAAATACCGTAGTGAAGCTGGGCGAGAAGTAAGACAGCCAAGCGGCCGTCAATGCGACCAGAGGCGCGAATGGGAAGCCTGTTGTGAAAGTCGGCGTCGCCGGTTCCTCGTCCCCCTCCTCCTCCTGCAGCTCCCCGGACTGCGGGAGAACGGGTGAGCCTTCTGATGGGCTCGCTTGCTGGAGTGCGGAGTGCCGTTGGTTCAGCGCTGCCATTTCTGAGTAGACCTGCGCGCCCATTGCAAACTGAATGACGAGAGAAGTCGCGACGACGGCGACCCCCGCATAGACCCAACTCCCCTGGTCGAGAATGCCGCTCATCGCGTCCAACGGCCGATGGTAGAGGGTGAGGAGAAGTTTAGTGTGGTCCAGGATCATTGTTGCAGTTGTTGTGCTATCACGTCGCCCTTTCAACCGAGCCGGGCCACGACTGCTGATAGTCGCACCTGACCGGATCATTATTTACGCCGGACAGGACTGAGTAAACACTTTTCCATCCGATCCGAGAAAAGTCCATAAGCCTGTTCATGAGAACCGCCCGCGTGTTCCCTCCGCAAAGCCTCGCGAGCCGAACCTCAGATAAATGGGTCTCGGCTGTCCTCGAGAATTGGAACTGAGGCCTGGCCATTCGCGCAAGATTCGCGGGGCAGTCTTTGGTTAGGAAGGTTTAGTTCGAGTACAACCGGGGCTTGAATTACGGGTGATGCCAGAGCATCAAGTCAGCGGTCATTTTTTCCCGCTGCGCTTTGGGTCCGCAGCTCGGCGACCGCCACTCCGCCGCTGAGCCTTGCGGGTGGTGAGAACGCCCGCCTCGCTATTGGGTTCTGGAAGGCGTCGTTCGCTCTTGCGCCGGTCCTTACCGGAGCGCCGCTCTTTGCCGTTTGGCTCGCCTGGGCTTCCCATTAGGTTGTCACTAGATTCCAGTCGGAACGTTTTGCGGGCAACGCCCCGACTCTTCGCGCAAGACAGAACGCACTAGCCCCAAAAGGGCACAGCGATTGGAGAAAACACCTTCAATCCGAAACCGCGATCGCAACGCATGCCCGCCACTAGTCTACCGATCCCTTTGAGCCTTCGCCCGGGGTGTCGGAGGCGACGGCGGTCGCTTCGGCTGGAGATCCCGGTGTGGTGACAGGCGCAGTACTGTCCGGGGAGGGGGGCTCAGCAGTTTTGGTCGCTGGACTCTCGGTGAAGTACTCTTTCAATTCTTTCCCGGGCTTAAAGTAGGGGACTCGTTTTGCTGGAACATCTACCGGCTCGCCGGTTTTCGGATTGCGCCCCCGCCTCGGTCCCCGCTCTCTCGTGCGGAAGCTGCCAAAGCCGCGCAACTCCACCTTCTCCCCTTTGTGAAGAGCGTCTATGATCGAGCCAAAAACCGTCTCCACGATTACTTCAGCGTCGCGTTTGTTCAACTCAGCGGCGCGCGCCACTTCTTCTACAAGCTCTGCCTTAGTCATCTGCCTCCTATACGCCGCAAACTTTCGGCGGCCTGTGCGAACTTGGGTCTACCTTGACTCTGCTCTTCTTTGAAAAATGCGTTTTGCGAGGTTGTCAGCCGCGCCAAACACGCACAAGTATCTACAGCGAAAGGCCGGAAATCAAGTCCTAAGTACGATTTGGGTGCAATTGAACTCAAAATTCGAAATCCGAAATCCGAAATTCGAATTTCCCCCGGGTCTGCCGTCAAACCCGTGTGTTTGACACCCCCTCTGACCGCCCACTAGAATTCTGGTTCTCGTCTATTTAGGAGCCGAGGTAGAAGACTCCGATTAGGACTCGCAACTGATGAAAATTAGCACAGTAACATCCGACCGAGACGCCGAGACGGCCCTTCAGATCCGGCCTTTCATTACACGCGGCGTTAACAAGATCATATTGCCTAACGGACTCACCGTCCTGACGAAGGAACTGCACGATAAGCCCGTCGTGGCCTCGATCATGTGGTACCGCGTCGGCTCGCGAAATGAGGAGTTGGGCCAGACCGGCAAATCACACTTCCTGGAACACATGCTCTTTAAGGGTACCGACCGTCTCAAGAAGGGTGAGATCGACTTGATCACGCTCAAGTGCGGCGGCGCCAACAACGCCTTCACCTGGTTAGACTTCACCGCTTACTACTTCACTTTCGCCTCAGACCGTTGGGAAGTGGCCCTCGAGATCGAGGCGAACCGAATGCGCGACAACACCTTCGCTCAGGACGAGTTCGAATCAGAAAAACAGGTAGTCCAGGAAGAGCTGCGCATCGGCCTCGATGGCCCCTGGGAGGCGCTTGAGAATGAGGTCTGGGCCACCGCGTTCCGGCAACACCCTTATCACTGGCCGACCGTCGGTTGGATCGAAGATCTGGAGATGGCGACTGCAGCCGACATGAAAGCCTACTACGACAAGTGGTATCACCCGCGCAATGCGACCCTGGTGATCGTCGGCGATTTTCAAACCTCTCAGGCGTTAAAGAGCGTAGAGCACCTGTTTGGCCCGATACCCGCGGGACCCGATCATCGGCCTCTTCAAATCGCTGAGCCGCCACAGCGCGGTCAAAAGCGTGTGATTGTGAAAAAAGAGACGCCCGTCGAGAGACTTCTAATTGGGTATCACGCTCCGGCCGTGGGCCATCCGGACTCATACGCTCTCCAGGTTGCGGAGGAGATTCTGTCGACCGGCAAATCGTCACGCCTCTACAAGCGGCTGGTTGACGGGGACCAGGCGGTCACAACTGTTAAGGCCAGCTACAATTCGCATATCGACCCGTCGCTCTTTTGCATTCAGGCGGAGTTGAAGCCGGGCTTTGCGCTTGCCCAGCTTGAGGGGGCAATCTTCGAAGAGATAGACCGCCTCAAAACCGAACCCGTATCACCCGCCGAATTGGCGAGGGCTATGCGCCAGATCGAAGCCGACCTTGTGCTCACCACAGAAGAACCGCTGCAGCAGGCGATTCTGCTGGGCCAATACGAGACAGTCGCCTCTTCCGACCGCTTGCCTGAAGACTCGCGTGGGTACGAGTATCTCAGCACCCTTCTAGACCACATGCGCGAGGTCAAAGCCGAAGACGTAGCGAGAGCTGTGAGTGAATACCTGGTTGAAGACAATCGCACGATCGGGCACCTCGTGAACACGGTCACGGGCGGCGGATCATTGGAAATCTCAAGCGACGGTCTCCCGGGTCGCGCCGGCCTCAACGGCTCGCACAACACGCTGACCGGTTCGATGCCTCCCGGGCCGGACGGGGCCGCCTTTCGCTCACTGAGCGGCGAGCATTCCGTGGCCACACGAAATCAGGAGCGAGATCCGGAGGAACCATCTCAGGAGATTTCTCTGACACGCCGCTTTCAGCCCCAGGGAGGAGCCGCGGCACACGCCGCCAGGGTGAAACTAGCTGTTGAGCGCGTGGAACTGCCCAATGGGCTGATCCTGCTTCTTTCGGAGAATCACACGACTCCGTCGGTCTCGATCAACGCAGTCGTGCAGGCCGGATCGCGGTATGAATTGGACGAACACGCCGGTCAGGCCTCGCTCACAGGGGAGTTGCTGGATGAGGGAACCCGGACGCAAACGTCCGTGCAAATTGCCGAATCAGTCGAGGACGTGGGTGCAAGACTTCGAACCTATGGCGGTTATGAGTCGAGCGGGTGCCATGCGGCATTCCTTTCACAGGACCTATTGCTCGGGCTGGAGATCGTTGCCGATCTGTTGATGACCGCGGTTTTTCCGGAGGATAAGGTAACGGCACACATCGAGCGACGCGTCGCCCAGCTCAGGAGCCGGCTCGATGCGCCGCGAGTAAAGGCGTCAGACATCTTCAATGAGCTGGTGTTCAAGGGCCATCCACTTCACCGGCCGGCAGTCGGCTATGAAGCGTCGGTAAAGGATCTGACGCGAGAATCCCTTGTCGAGTTTTATCGGCGCTATTATGCGCCTAACAACGCGATGCTGGCGATCGTAGGGGACTTCAACGCAGCTGAATTGAAGCTTCAGGTAGGGGACCTGTTCGGGCAGTGGCAGAGGGCGGAACTGCGGCTGCCGAAGACTCCCCCTCTAAGACGCCAATCCGAAGAGATCGTCAAGTACGTCACCGCGCCCAAAGAGCAGGTCAACATCTACATGGGACACCTGGGCATCGAGCGAAAGAATCCCGACTACTATGCGTTGCTGGTTATGGACACGATTCTGGGATCGAGCCCGGGTTTCACGTCTCGCATTCCGCGAGTACTGCGTGATGAGCAGGGTCTCGCTTACTCTACCTACAGCAACATCACCTCCAGCGCCGGGCTCGACCCCGGTCGCTTCGTAGCCTACATAGGCACTTCACCGGATAATCTGCAGCGAGCGCTTGCTGGTTTGCGAGGCGAGATCGTTCGGATCGTAAAGGAGCCAGTCAGTCCCGATGAGCTCGACGTGGCAAAGGCCTATCTGACGGGGAACTTCGTGTTTGATTTTCAGACCAATGCTCAGGTAGCCGAGTTCCTGGTCGAAGCCGAGTTTTACGGATTGGGATTCGGATATCTTGAGAGCTACCCGGAGGCGATTGCCGCGGTAACGAAAGACGACCTCACGCGCGTATCGCGCGAGTATCTGGACCCCGAGCACCTGACGACGGTGGTCGTAGGTCCGGTGGATGAGCGAGGCGATCTGCTGAGCAAGGGCTGATTGAAGCCGCCTACCTCAGTTCCATTCTTACACAATGGGGTGCCCTATTAACGTCAGATCCACGAGCAGAGGCGGTCACGGAGGGCCGCCTCTACAGTCTGTTCCCGAAGGAGTCTCGATGACGCATCAGAATTCACGTTGGGCGCGCGTATTGATGGCAGTAGCGGCCGCATTGACCGCGGCAGCCGTGTACGGCGGTAGTCTGCCGCCGCTTCCATCCGTGGAGGCGACCTCGAGCATTACGGCGGTCGACCTAAAGAGGCATTTGAGCTTCCTTGCTTCCGACGAGCTTGGAGGTCGCTACACCCTCAGTCCCTCGAACCGCATCGCTGCACGCTACCTGGCCTCGCAGCTTGAATCATATGGGTACCGGGGCGCCGCACGCGACGGTTCTTTCTTGCAGAAGGTGCCGCTGAATTTTACCAGTGTCGATCTGCCGAAGAGTAAGCTTACGCTCAACGGGGGTGCGACGAAACAGGAGTTCAAGTACGCGGACGACTTCAACACCATGCCCGCGGCCAGTGTGGACGTCAGCGGCAATCTGGTCTTTGTGGCGTACGGAGTCTGTTCGCCGAACAATAAGTATGATGACTATGCTGGGCTCGATGTAAAGGGCAAGATCATCGTCGTCGTGTCAGGCTTTCCTTCATCGCTTGCCGGCGTGAGGCTCAATGACAGCGAAACTGGAAGCGATGCCGCCGCAGCACACGGTGCAGTTGGAGCAATCATCATCACCTCGCCTCAGTACCTGCTCATGTGGGACCAGCTCAAGAATGCAGCGACCCGCGATGAGCAGCTTGGTCTCCCACCGCATAAGAGTGCCGCGCACAGCGAGGAGTTTCCCGCCGTCAACGCCGGCCCCCGTTTGATCAAGGCTCTCGCAAGGCTCATGGGAAAGGAAGAGTCCTACTTGATGCAGCCGAATGGCAAGCCGCTCCAGCCCTCGCCAATCGCGGCCGCCGCGGAGATCAAAGTCAGCGTTGGAGGGAAAAAAGCGCCGCCGGCTCAGAACGTCGCCGGCATCCTCGAAGGCTCGGACCCAAAGCTCAAAGACGAGTATGTCGTCTTCAGTGCGCACTATGACCATCTGCAGAGCGAACCGAATGGCGAGGTGTATAACGGCGCGGACGATGATGGCTCCGGAACCGTATCGGTGCTGGAGATTGCGCAGGCCTTCGCCCTCGGCCCGAGGCCCCCGCGTTCCGTGCTGATCATCTTTCATACGGGCGAAGAGTTGGGCCTCTTCGGCTCAGAGTTCAATACGGACTACGAGCCTGTTGTGCCTCTCAGGAAACTGGTCGTTGACTTCAACATCGACATGGTGGGCCGCAGCCGTCCCGAGGGAGACGATGACCCCCGTGATCGGATGCTCACTGACAAGAATTCGATCTACATAATCGGAGCGGACAAGCTCTCGACCGAGCTTAATCAGATAAACGAGCAGACCAACGCGGAGACAGCGCGACTCAGGTTCGATTACACCTACAACCCGGAGAGTCACCCGGAGCGTTTCTACTACCGCTCAGACCACTACAACTACGCGAAACACGGCATCCCGGTAATCTTTTTTTTCACCGGGGTTCATCGCGACTATCACAGGACAACCGATGATGTGGATAAGATCGATTTTGTGAAGATGGAGCGAATCGACAGAATGATCTTCGCAGTCGGCTGGCGAGTCGCAAGTCTGGACCACCGGCTGGTGGTGGACAAAAAGCCCGCACCTTGAGGTGGTTGGTTGTTTCGGACTAGCCAGGCTTGGCGTGGCTAAACTCCATCCAAGCAAAAAGTGATTGCCAATTGTTTGCTGCAGGATAACTGCGGCAGATGGCGGAAGGCTTCTGCGCCAGTTTCTCTGCTTAACGACCCGAACTCTCACTTTCCCAAATAAACCGCGCATTCTCCACGTGGCACCAGCCTTGCAATTCCTCTCTTCGTCTCTGGCATCGCGACTGTTAAGTCAGTCACATGCCGTTGAATCTCGAAATGACGAGGAGGGAATATGAAAAGAGTTATAATTGCGATTTTCGCGCTGGCCCTGGTTCCATCAAGCGCTCTTGCACAGAGAGGGAACATGCCGAAAGGTTGGGGCTACGGCTTCGGTGCAATCGGCGGGACCTCAGGTGATTTCGGACAGACGACTGTTCACGTCGGCGGAGGCGGAGAGGGACTGTTCTATAAGGGACTCGGCGCCGGTGCGGAGATAGGCTACCTCGCGCCGACTCGAGGTGTTGGCGACGGCTTTGGCGTGGCGTCGGTTAATGTTGCGTACCACTTCGTGCAGCCAGGGCGGAAACTGGTACCTTTTGTGACCGGTGGCTTTTCGCTCCTTTTCCGCAATGGGTCGTCGGCCGGGGGCAACGTCGGGGGCGGAGTTCAGTACTGGATGAAGGATCGAGTAGCTCTCCGATTGGAGTTTCGCGATCACATCATCTCCAGCGACAGCCCGCACTTTTATGGGTTTCGCGTAGGCTTTGCCTTCCGCTAGCAACCAGTCCCCTTCCATTCGGCGAATGACGGGTGAGTTAACCTTCGGCGCTTCCCGGAACTCGCACACAGATACGACAGCTGACTCAAACTGGAGGGAGTATGAAATTCAAAAAGCTATCGGGCCTAAAGGCCTCAACCGTCGTCCTTCTTGTTACCTGGTCCGTCCTTGGGGCACCCGGCCCTCAAAAATCGGGGACAAACGGTGATTCCGGATGACCTGATCGAGAGGATGATCCTAATGGAGTCCAAACATGCGGAGGTGGTGGTCAAGCTGAAGAATCGCGATAGCGTCCGCGGCTACGTGGGAGAAGTGTCGAGAAAGAGTTTTGTGCTTCAAGAAAAGCACGGACTCATGCTCATCGAATACGAGGAGGTCGCTTCGGTTAAGGAGCGCAACGGACTCAGGCGTTTTCTGCGCGGCATCGCGGATGCTGCGTTCATCGGCGTGTCCTACGCTCTTTGGCTGTCCTTTCAGGGAATTCCTATCTTCTTACCGGGGAAGGTCTCCCCGATTGCTAAGACTATTCAGTTCTTACCGGGTCCGAGGGCCGCTTCTTCAATCTCTTCCTCGGCGGCCTGCTCGGGCTTGTTGTGAATCATTCCTCCACGAACGAGGTAGATACCGCACAGGATCACAACCGCTCCCACCACCTGGCCTGCTGCGGGTACTTCACCCAACACGGGCCAGGCCACCAGGAGAGCGACGACAGGAGTCAGATTGGCATATGCTGCGGTGCGCGTTCCACCAATCTTGCGAACGCCGTGATTCCAGATGATGTAGGCGAGCGCGATCGACAGCAGTCCGCTGTAGACCACTCCGAGCCACGAAAGAGGTCTAATGCGAGACCAGTCCTGCGCGATGAGCGAAGGGGCGCAGGCCAGGAGTAGAACCGGGGTGCCGCTGATCATCATGACCGTCGTCGTCTTCAGCGATCCGTAGACGTGCACAAAGCGGTGAGCCAGATTCGTGTAAATGGCCCAACAGACCGTCGCCAGAATCAGCAAACCGTCTCCAAGAACGCTGCTCTCTTGCGGATCGTCGCGGTGCCCGACCAATACAATGAGCCCGATCCCAGAGAATGCCAGCAACAGTCCGATGATCCCCCGATAGGTGAAGTGCTCCTGTTTTCGCAGTCGGCCGATCACCGCCGTGAACAGCGGTGTTGTTGCGAGAATCAGTGCCGCGTTGCCTGCCCGCGTGTGGGCCATGCCTTTCATAAACGACACCTGGTAGAGCACGTTTTGCAATAATGCCAATCCGAACAACTTCGAGAAGTCCGAGCGGCTGACTCGCAGGTTGCCTCCGGACGCGAACGTGGTCACCAGCATTGCAGCCGATGCGATTGTGAACCGAACGGCGGTGAAGCCGAGCGGACTGAAATCGTCGATCGCATACTTGATGACCGTGAAGTTCGAGCCCCAGATCATGGTCATCAGCACTATCAACAGATCGGTGATGCCAAATCCCGAGTCGTCTTTCGCGACAGCTTGATTGTTGCCGCTTGGTTGGGCGTTCGAAGAGAGTTGGCTCATCAGTGGGTGGCTCGGGATCGCGCTGTGCGGGACTCATCCGGCGACTGCGCCGGATCAGGAGTTCGGCAACTCGCGAGGTTTTGAGTCGAACCCCATTGCCATTTCGAGATGGTGGGCGGCTCTGAGCAGTTCGGCCTCGCAGAAATGGCGGCCCATCAGCTGTATCCCTATCGGAAGTCCTTTCGACGACAGCCCACAGGGTAAGCTCAATCCGGGCACGCCCGCGAGATTCACCGTAATCGTATAGATGTCCGACAGGTACATTTCGAGGGGGTTGTCCGTCTTCGCTCCAAGTTGGAATGCGGGCGTGGGCGCAGTTGGTGTTGCGATCACGTCACAGGCTTCAAAGGCGGTGCGAAAATCCTGCTCGATGAGCGACCGCACCTGCTGGGCCTTTCCGTAGTAAGCGTCGTAATACCCTGCCGATAGAGCATAGGTCCCCAACATGATTCGTCGCTTCACTTCAGCTCCGAAGCCCTGGTCTCGGGTGCGGCTGTACATTTCCTTAAGGGTTGGCGCCTCCTCCGCGCGGAAGCCATAACGAACACCATCATAGCGCGCGAGATTCGAGCTCGCTTCCGCCGTCGCGATCACATAGTAGACAGGGATCGCATATTCGGTTTGAGGAAGGCTGATGTCGACCACTATGGCCCCCAACTCTTTGAACTTTCCGATCGCAGCTTCTACTGCCGCACTGACCTCGGGGTCGAGCCCGTCGCCATAGTATTCGCGGGGCACTCCGACGCGAAGTCCGCGCACATCACCCTCGAGAGCGCTAACATAGTCGTCTGCGTCAATGTTGCTCGAAGTTGAATCTCTAGGATCGCGGCCCGCAATCACGTTTAACACTTCAGCTACATCGGCGACCGAATTGCCGAACGGGCCTATCTGATCCAGCGAAGAGCCAAAGGCAATCAGGCCATAGCGAGACACGCGCCCGTAAGTCGGTTTCAGTCCGACTACGCCGCAGAAGCTTGCGGGCTGGCGAATAGAGCCGCCCGTGTCGGAACCTAAAGCAACGGTCGCCATACCGGCCGCGACTGCTACCGCTGATCCACCGGACGACCCACCGGGCACATAAGCCGTGTTCCAGGGATTCTTCACCGGGCCGTACGCGGAGTTCTCGGTCGACGATCCCATCGCGAACTCGTCCTGATTCGTCTTGCCGAGAATGATCGCCCCTGCCGCCTCAAGACGTTCAACGGCGGTAGCGGTGTAGGGCGGCCTGTAATTGAACAGAATGCGAGAGCCCGCCGTTGTGCGAACGCCCTGCAGGACCATGTTGTCTTTGATGGCGATGGGCACTCCGGCCAGCGGAGAGAGTACATCTCCGGAACTGGCGGCGCGGTCGATCTCCGCAGCCCGCTCGAGAGCAGATTCAGCGGTGACGGTTATGAAGGCGTTCAGGTCGGTGAGTTGTTCGATTTGGTCGAGCGCTGCTCGGCAGATCTCGACTGCCGACAACTCACCTGCTTTTATGCCGGCCCGAATCACCTTGATTGAGAGTTTGTCATTTGTCATTTGTCACTCGTCAGTGGTCCGTTGTCCGTTGCCAGTGGTCCGTTGTCCGTTGCCAGTGGTGACTGCTTGCCGCTCTCTTACAACTGACAAATGACAAATGACAACGGACGACTAACCGCCGATTACCCTCGGCACCTTGAAATATCCGCCATCGTGGTCGGGCGCATTTTCAGTTGCGACCTCCGCGCCGAGGCTCGCACCGGCGATGTCGTCTCGCCAGGCAGGCTCGGCGTGCTCCGTCGTGGTCGAACAGTGTGACATGGGTGCGACGTTGCTCGTGTCGAGCTCGTTGAGCTTGTCGATGTGCGTGATTATTGAGCTGAGCTGATTGGTGAAAGACTCGGTCTCTTGGGGCGTAAGCTCGAGTTTGGCCAACTCGGCTATCTTTTCAACGTCAGCGGTAGTTATTGCCATACAGTCTCCTGCGCGAGCCGCTCTTGAACCCGTCAATTATAGGGAGCGGGTTGAGACCGATCAAGAGGGGGGTCAGGCCCTCGATTCTGCGATTCGGGTTTTCCTGAAGTCAGAATCGCAGAATCGAAGGCCTGACCCCGTCAATTCCCGAATCGCATAATCGAGGGCCTGACCCCCGTACCTTTTGTCAAAGTGG
>DASYSA010000310.1:0-14926 GCA_036003885.1 Blastocatellia bacterium
GCTTCCCACTGCCTGACTGATGAACTGCTTCTGCATCCCGACTTCTGACTTCTGACTTCTCACCTCTGACCTCTGACTTCTGACCTCTGACTACGGACCACTCACTGCTCCCGCATATGGCTTCGGGTTTACCGGCGCGCCCGGTTTGACTCTTTGCATGCCTTCCGCGACGACCGTTTCACCCGCTTTCAATCCCTCTTCTATGATCCACATTCCACCGATCCGTTCGCCGACTTTTACGATACGCACCTCGACCTTGCTATCTGCGCTCACAACGCCGACCTGGTAGCTTCCCTGCAGCTCACTAACCGCTCGTTGGGGAATCAGCAGCGCGCCTTCCCTCAGACTGGTCACCGCCCGGACCCGGCCATACTGTCCGGGCCGGAGTGTGTTGCTGCTGTTCGGGAAGATCCCGGCCAGCCGAATCGTGCCGGTCTTTTGATTGACTTCCCGGTCGGCAACGAAGAACTTTCCCTTTTGCGGATAGGTTGTACCGTCAGAGAGCACCAACTCCAGTTCGAGTTTCCTGGCCACGGCATCCCGCTGACTCTGAGTCGGGTAGCGATCGATAAATGAGAGATATTCCTGCTCGCTGAGGGTGAAGTAGCACTTGATCGGATCGAGCGTCGACACCGTAGTAAGAGCCGGTCCGCTTGGGCTGACCAGATTGCCGACCTGAGCCTGGGCGATGCCGGCGATTCCATCAATTGGAGATGCGATCCTGGTGAACCCCAGATTGAGCTCGGCCGTCGCAACAGCCGCCCTGGCAGCCTCGACCAGGGCCCTCGCGGCTACTATCGCAGACTTTTGCATCTCGACCCCGGCTTGCGCTGCACCCACCTGGGCCTTCGCGGAGAGATTGGCTTGAATCGCATTGTCCATCTCCTGAGTGGTGATCGCCTTTTGCTGGACGAGCGGAGTGTAGCGATCGACGTCGAGTTGGGCCTTACCCTGATTCGCCTGAGCCTGCGCGAGTTCGGCCTGGGCATGTAACAGCTGCGCGTTTGCCTGTGATACCTGTGCCTCGGCCTGCGCCAGGCTTCCCTTAGCCTGATCGCGCACGGCTTGAAGCGGCCGGGGGTCGATCTCAAATAACAATTGGCCCTTCTTTACAAACCCGCCTTCCGTATAGTTCTTGGTGAGCAGGTAGCCCGCAACTTGTGCCTTGATCTCCGAGTTCACCATTCCGTCCAGGGTGCCAATCCACTCGCTGTAGATGGGAACGTCCTTCTGCTCGACCTTTATCACCTCGACGTCCGGGGGACCAAGCTGCGCCTGCCCGGCCGCTTTGGAGCAGCCGGCGGCCATGCACAGAGCAACCACGATCAGGAAGAGCACACCCAGTCTTTTAAAGTTTTGGTTGAACACTCCGTTAGAAATCACCGAGGGGACTACCTTTTTCATCCGCGACATCTTAGACATTGTCTCCATTACCAATTCACCTCGTACTCGCCTCTGCATTTATACTGTACTGGATTCGATTGGAGGACGCATCTTTTTTTGGCGGTGACGGACTTTCTGGTGTCGGCGGTACATGGAGTTGATCTTTTGACGAATAGAGACACGCCCCCGCTGGACCACACGATGGACGAAGCTATACACTGACTCTTTCGCACTTTGTCGCCTCGGTAGGCTGCGAACTCGGGAATCAAAAGCGGCACCTTCTCAGAATCAACCGCGGAGAGAGAAACGAATGAAAAAGCGTAAGCTCGGAAACTCAGGATTAGAAGTTTCACCCTTAGCCTTTGGAGGGAACATCTTCGGATGGACGGTCGATGAGCCGGCCTCGTTTAAGCTACTAGACGCCTTTGTTTCGTCCGGATTTGAATTTATCGATACTGCGGATATGTACTCGAGGTGGGCTCCGGGAAACCAGGGCGGTGAATCCGAGACCATTATCGGCAAATGGCTCAAACGAAGCGGGAATCGGAACAAAGTCCTCGTTGCCACTAAGGTTGGAATGGAGATGGGTCCGGATAAGAAGGGGCTCTCAAAGTCCTATATTCTGCGTTCAGTGGAGGACTCGCTGAAACGCTTGCAGACGGACTACATCGACCTGTACCAGTCACATGCCGACGACCCGAACACGCCTCTGGAAGAGACTCTCGGAGCATTCGCACAACTGATTGAACAGGGTAAGGTCCGCGCGATTGGCGCTTCAAACTACTCGGCGGAGCGACTCTCCCAGGCGTTGCAGGTTAGCAGGCAAAGTGGAATTCCCAGCTATCACAGCCTCCAACCTCTCTACAATCTCTATGATCGTGCCGACTATGAAGCGACGCTTGAGCCAGTTTGTCTCGACAATGGATTGGGGGTGATCCCCTACTTCGCCTTGGCGAGCGGGTTTCTCACGGGCAAGTATCGTTCGGAAACTGATCTGTCGAAGAGCGCTCGAGGCCAGGGAGTCAAAAAGTATTTGAATGAGCGCGGCCTGCGAATTCTCGAAGTCCTGGATCAAGTAGCAAAGCGACACGACTCGAGTCCCGCGAGGGTCTCCCTCGCCTGGCTGATCGCGCGCCCCGGTATCACTGCCCCCATCGCCAGCGCGACAAGCCTGGAACAATTGAACGATTTGGTCGAAGCAACAAGACTCGAACTAGATCGTTCTTCAATAGATCTGCTGAATGAAGCCAGTGCCTGAGGCAACGGCCGGCTTTGGCTTCCATCTCTCAGTGCAGCGCAAAGATCCAGCGCCGGCTTCTGCTGGCCGACTCCCACCGCCTTGATGCGACCTTCGACCTTCGGTGAGATAGTTCCCATCTTCTGAATCGAATCGATCACCAACTGGAAATCGGCCGGTCCATCTCCAGGCTTCACGAGAACGTCCGCTGCCGCAATGCTTTTGAAATCGTATCCGTCCCCGCCGCTGAAGGTGTAGGCATTAACGGCAATCGTATAGGTCTTCGTTGCATCGAGCGGCGCGCCGCCGACATCGACTCTCATCACGCGCGAGCCAGCCGGCTTAGACGGATCATACTCGAAAGCCATGCCCGAGATCTGTGGGAAGCGTCCGTCTTCCTCTCCGGCGGCGCTCACGCCGTTCTCAAGGAGTTGCTTGATCTTCGCGCCGGTGATTCGAATCTTCACCAGGTCGTTCTTGTTCGGAAGTATCGAAAGAATGTCTCGTCTGGTTATGTCGCCCGGACCATAGGTCTTGTCAGACCGTATGCCGCCGCTATTGACCAGAGCAACGTCGGCGGCGAGCGATTGACGATAGACATCGGCAAGGAGATTCCCGAAGTTGCATTCGCCTCGTCGAACGACGGCCGAGCGAGCCTCCAGTTCGACGAGAGAGTCCCCGATCTTATCATCCAGGCCGGGGTATCTCTGTCTGAGCCGGTCTTCGTACTGGGCGACGACTTTGGCCACGTCGGCATCGCCGGCAACGTTCTCGTCTACAGGCAAGGCCCACCAGTCAACCGACTTGATGTAGAAGCGGCGTCCCGGAACGCGACGGGCAACGTGCAAATCTATGCGGCCAAGGTTGCGCCCGTCGGATCCCATCTTTGAGATATGGGCGTGCCCTGACATCGCCTGCAGCAGCTCGTGGTCGTGACCGCCGACTACGAAGTCGACATCTGCCTCCCGCGCCAGGCGCTTGTCTTCGCACATCGACAAGTGGGTTAACGCGATGATGACGTCCGCGCCTTTTCTTCGGAGTTCGTGTGACAGTCGCTTGCCGGCGGCAATCGGATCGGTAATGCGAACATCACCGCCTGACCTCGCTTTGGTCGCGGTTTCAGTCGTCAACAACCCGAAGATTGCAACTCGCACGTCTCCGAATTTGCGGATGATATAGGGCTGAACGCCTCCGAAGGGCTTGCCTGTCTGCTTGTCGAAGACGTTGGCCGAGGTGTAGGCGAAACGTGACTCTTTCATTCGGTCGCGCAGCACGTCGAGCGTGAAATCAAACTCGTGGTTGCCGAGCGTGGCGATGTCCAGGCCGGCAGCATTGAGCGTATCGATCATCTGCTTGCCCTTGAACTCGCCCGAAGCGAGCGACGGCGAGATAAAGTCGCCGGCAAGCACGAAAAGAGAATGTGTTGACCGGGCACGTTCTGCTTTTACCAGAGTTGCTACGCGCGCCAGGCCTCCATGTTTATTGTTATCGACAGGAGAGATTTCGTAGACGTCGTTGAGCTGGAGAATGGTGATCGTAGTTGTCGGAGAGGAAGTCTTCTGAGCGCTCGTCCCTGCCGGTAAAAACAGGAGGACACAGAAAATCCAGAGGGTTGTTCGTCGCATAGCCACTCCTTCGGATTTGGAGTCTCGAATGTGAGTCATGGAATAAGAAGACGGCGCTGAACCGGAAACTGTGAACTGGGCCCGCCGAACTAAGATGCATGATCCCGGCCCCCGAATCAGTTCTGGCGATTTGATTCGTCAAACAACTTGGTCGTACTTTCGGTGACACTGGCTGGCGGCGCCAACTCTGGAGGAATCCGTGGAGGAAGTTGATTGGTGTTCAGTGCGGGAGGCGCCATCTGTGCCGGCCGTGCGGTGGGTGGTACCAATTGTTTTGCGCTCAAACACTCTGCCACTCCCTTGCCGATAGTGCCAAAGGCCGGAATGAACATCCAGAACCACCACAGCCTTCCGGCAGGCGCAAAGTAAAGGACACCGAACGCCGCCAGGATAAACCCGAGGCCCCCTATTATCGTCGCCATGCCATTAGCGAAACTGGGCGGACCCTTGTGCTCGGGTTTACCGCGCTTGCCGCGGCGCACTTCGGGAAGCTGACCTGTCAACGCTTGTGAAATGAGGCTCAGGTTTGCGCCGCACGCGCGGCAGAATTTTGCGTCGTCATTGTTTTGCGATGCGCAGTTCGGACAGTACATACAAGCCGCCACCCCCACATGTGATCATCTATTTAGCCAGATTCAGATGACAGAATAAGCTTCACGGCAACGGATTACAACACCCTGGCGATTTTGGATTTTAGATTTTGGATTCCGCAATCCTAAATCCAAAATCCAAAATCCAAATCAAACGAGGATCAATGCCTGCTGGAGTCTGCGTCATCAAACAGTTTCGTCGTGCTCTCGGTGACGCTTGCGGGTGGCGCCATGAGTTCCGGCGGGTTGGCTGCTCCAAGCGATCCGGTGTTGGGTGCCGGAGTCGCAATTGCCTGGCTCGATCCAGGGATAGCCCGCGGTGCCTCTCGCGCTGCGATGATTTCGGCTACTCCCTTGCCAAAGGCCGCAAAGCCTGGGATAAGCAGCCAAATGGCCCAGTAGCTTTTCCCCAGGCAAAGAAAGAGCGCGATCAACACGAAGGCAATCCCAGTGAACGCTTTCGTAATTCCATTTGAGATGTTAGCCGAACCTCCGTGCCCGAATCCCCTTCGGTGTCTGCCTCTCCGACGCTCAGGAAGTTCCCCTGTCAGCGCTTGCGGCACGAGGCTCAGGTTTGCGCCGCACGAGCGACAGAACTTTGCGTCGTCATTATTTTGCGTGGCGCATTTCGGACAATACATGGAACTCCACCTCCCACTCACGATCTCCTGTGCATGAGACTCAGAGAATAACTTTCACAGCACTGGAATTCAACACTGAAAGACAGGACGGCTTTGCTGATTACGGTAGCACGAAAACCAATTCCACACGTCGATTCGTTGCACGGGCTGTCACCGTGTTGCTCTGTGAGAGAGGAACGGTCGCGCCGCGTGACTCGACCTTGAAGTTGGTACGAGACACGCCAAATGCGGCAATGTACTCCGCCACGGACTGTGCGCGGCCGAGCGCGAAGGCATCGGCCGTGGGTCGCTCGTCGGCGTGGCCTTCGACTGTAAAGACTATGTCGGGATGTTGTGCAAGAGTCTGTCCAAGCGCATCCATTTTGGCCTTCACAGGCAGGGCGAGAGAGGTTTGATTTGCGACGAAGAACTTGTCGGTCAGCACGGCGACGAATCCGTTTGCGGCTGGTCTGACCGTAACGATGCCTGAAAGGGCGGTCTGAAGCGCCTCGAAGTCACGGCGGCGAGCCTCGGCCTGCTGGCGGGCGCGTTCGGCCCGTTCAGCAGCGTCCACCTTTGACGTCACTTCCCGGAGCCCGACCGTCGCCGAGTTTAACTGCGATTGGAGGCTCGTGACCTGATTGCGGGCAGCAGAGAGATCCTGGCGCAGGCGGTCGACCTCATCCTGGAGGCGGTCGTTGTCAGTCTTCAGGCGGCGGTTTTCAGCTCTCGCGTCAGCCGCCTCCGTCAGCGCGCGCGTCAACTGCTGCTCGGCACTGGTCCGTGACAGTTCAGAAGCGCGGAGGCGGGTCTCGGTGTCAGACAGTTTCGAATCGAGGCTCGAAGCGTTCTCATTCGCCTTCCGGACTTCTTCATCTCTTCGCGCGATTTCAGCGCGCCGCTCAGCTGCAATCGCGCGCTCTTCGGAAACGTCGCGGGCTCGAACGGCCATGGATATGGACTCTCGCGCGATCCGGCCTACCTCGTGAACGCTCTGGCCCTGCCGGAATGCCCCTTCGGCCTGCTCGAGCGAACGAATCGCCGCGGTGAAGTCGGACGCAGCATAGCGTTCGCCGTCCGCGAGCCGGGCGATCTGGACGGCGCGCCGCGCCTGGAGCAATTCCATGGGAGTCTTGTTGTAATCGTGTTCCGCGATGGCGGGAATCGAGGTGTCCGTATAGAACTTGCCGGAATCTCCTGTGAAGTAAACGTCGCTTGCCTGGATCTGAACCTTGGTTGAGGAGGGCGCCAGGTTCTCCAGTACGACCAGCTTCGAGGGCAGCCGCACCAGGTAATGAGGCTCCGCCGTCACAATCATTGCGAAGGTCTGGTACGCGGTTGCTGTTTTCAAGCGGGCCGAGCCGCCCGATAGCCTGAATTCTCCAAGGTTATCAACCTGTCCGGCAGGCGTTATTGCCCACAACACATAGGTCGTGTAGTCGGCGCCGAAGTTATACGCCGGGATCATATTCTCGATCGTTATGTCTATTTCGCTTGTGTTGCGCTTGCGCCAGCGTTCGACGGTCGCCCTTCCTTTGGCGGTTGGCCTCTGGGTCGTTCCGGCGAGGATTACTTCTACCGGATCTCTGAGGTAGGTGATCGCGACGGTGCGACGGCGGACGTCGCCTTGAGCGGCTGCGAAGGTGGACATCAGTAAAACAGCCGCAAGGGCTCGAAAGCTGATCAGAAAGTACCGAGAGTTGCTCATCAATCCTTAGATCCTCTCAAAGCTGGTCTGGGGAGCTGCAACGGGGCTAAATGGTAGATGCCTGCGATCACTTTTGTGTTTACCAGAAAGAAAAACACCCAGTCCGCGTGTGGGGCGTCCAATTGAAGTCTAGATTCTAGCAAGGTGGGAGGGAAATTGCGAATTGCGAATTTCGAATTGCGGATTGCGAATTTCGATTACGCGAGTCCGAATGGTGAGTTTAGAATTGCGCAATTCGAAATTCGAAATTCGAGATTCTTCGTTCATCGGCCGACTGTTGTCCTCTCCCTGATTGCGAACAAGTGATGCTGTCCGCGAACGATGAGGATTCCCTCTGATATCGCCGGCGTCGCCATGACGACCTCTCCTATCTGGTTGGTCGACAGCAGTTCGTACGGGGTGCCGGCCCGCACTACGAAGACTTCTCCATCTTCGCTTGTGAAGTAAAGCTTGCCGTTGGCAGCAACGGGCGAGGCGCTAAAAGAGCTCCCCCGGCCACCAAGTCGCTCTCTATTCACGAACTCACCGGTTTTTACGTTGTACTGCGATAGCACTCCATTGTCGGCACATACATACAGGAAATCGCCATAAACGATTGGCGTCAGAACGTGAGGTACCGCGCGATTCTGCCAGACAACAGGTCCCCCGACCCCGGCCGTAGCGCGCGACGTGATCTCTCCGCTCGCCCCCGGGCGGACGGCATAAAATACGCGTTGCATGTGGGAGCTTCCTCCCCCAAGAAGGATCATGTCTCCGGTGACCACGGGCGTCGGTATCTTCACATCGGCGCCATCGGCTAGTCGCCACAACTCCTTGCCCGTCAGCGGGTCATAGCCTCGATAGTACCGCGTTCCGCAGGCTATCAACTCGTCGCGAGCCTTGCCCTCATAGATGGTCGGACTGCTCCACGACGTGTCTTCATCGCGAGGTGTGAACCAGACTCGTTTGCCGTCTTCTAGATTGTACGCAGCTATGAAAGAGTTTTTCTGGCTGTCGCACTGGACGATGACAAGATGCTTGTAGATAATCGGAGAGCTGCCGAAACCCCAATGCGATCCTGGATCCGAAGACCAACCTCCATCAAGAACACCCAGATCCTGCTTCCATAGGAGCTTGCCCTCGACGTCGAAGCAGTAGAAGCCCTGTGCCCCGAACATCGCGACGACATACTTTCCATCTGTTGCCGGGGTCGAATTGGCGTGACTGGCCTTCACATGGCGCTTCACTTTTGGCGCGCCTTCATATGCGGTCCGCTCCCAGAGGATTCGTCCGGTTTTCTTACTGAGGCAGTAGACTCGCCAGACGTGTTTGGAATCGTCGTTTGCAGAGGAAACCGATTGGGTCAGCCCGTGCGTGAACTCATCTCGATCACTGCTGGTGATGGCGGTGGTAACGAAGATCCGATCTCCCCAGACCACAGGACTGGAGTGTCCGAGACCGGGAATGGGACTCTTCCACAGAAGATTGATTGACTTCTCCGCATCCCACACCGTGGGAGCGTTTGATCCGTCTGCGACGCCGGACGCATTTCTGCCTCGGAATGAAGGCCAGTTCTGCGCGGGAACGCCGGCGGCCAGACTCAGACAGATGCACAGCGATATCGCGATCAATTTCATCGCATTTTCCCGGCCTGGGTACGCACGCTTCCAGCGTGCAAAACTCTGCGCCGCGCAACTCGGGATTTATGCCGGCCCCTTCGCGGAGGACCAGCACGCTGGAAGCGTGATGGGTACGCGCGATTCCAGGGTTTGTACCTCGCCGCTGCGCGCAATTACTCAACAACCTTCGCGGAGGACCAGCACGCTGGAAGCGTGCGTACCCAGGCTACCGGAACTCAATTCTTGACGAATTCCTCAGGCTTGGCCTTGAACGACTCGACGCACATATCACTGGCGAAAATGTAGATTCGCTCTTTGTAAACGACAAAGCGATCCGGGTCTCCTTCTGCACCTGGCACAACAGGACAGCTTCCTCCCATTTGGATCTCATAGATCTTGGGCTCTTTCTCAAAGAGCGCTTTGTTTTCGGCACTCGAGAAGAGATAACGGAAACCGCCGCGCGTGACCGCAATCTTGTCGTCGCCCTTGACCTCTTTCCCCTTTGCCAACATGACCGGGTCGAGGCCCTTGAGAGGCACGACGGCATCGCTCTTCTGTATTACACTCGGCTGCGCTGCCTGGCTGAGCGCTCCAGCCAGAATCAACAATGCTAAAGCGAACAATGGCTTCTTCATAAGATCACTCCTTTCACCTTCACGAACGTTGAGATACGCACTCGGGCGGCATCCGAGATGCGAACAGTCCAAGTCGATCCCAGTAAAAACGCGTCAGGGGATCGGGCTCATTCAGGAATCGGCTTATCTTTTTGGCGTCTCTCAGGACGGGATAGAACTGCGTGAACACATTGTCGTCGGCTCCATGCTCGTTGTGACAACTGAAGCAGGACGCCTTGGGAAAAGCACTGGAAGTCTTCTTCTTGCCATTGGCAAAGTCGAAGTAGGCCCAGCCCTCGTCGAACTTCTCGTGGTCCTTCAGAGCGACCTCGACCGCGACCCGCTCGCCTTCGAAGAACCCGCCTTTGTTGATCGACACTTTCTGGTCGGCTCTGTGGACTTCCATCACCAGCATTGTCTTTTCAGGGAACTGGCCCGTTCGCTTGAAGTGGGCATAGGCTTCCGGTTGGATGTAGATGTGGTGGAATGCCCCGGGCGTGGCGGCCGCGTCGGTTCGCGTCGATTCCGAATACGAGAGCCCAATCGAGGCTCCCACGAAGATCCAGGTCCGGTAGTCCTCGGGGAGCATGAGTTCTTTGCCCTCCGAATACCTGGGCTTAACCATGTTCTTTAATCCGGGCGAGTCCTGGGCGCGAAGCAAATTCACGCAGGCGACTCCGCCCCACAGCAGCGCGAGCGCCAGCAAAACAACCTTCAGCGAAGTCCGCAGCGATCTTTTCTTAACTGTCATACTGTTGCTCCTCATGCGATAACAGATACGGCCGCGGTTCGAGCGCGGCCAGTTGTGTTTACTCACTTCGTAAAGCTGACATCGGATCGATCGACGTGACGCGCCGCGCAGGAACGAAGCACGACCACGCAGCCGCCGCCAGCAGCAGCAGCGCTACGGCAACGAATGTCACGGGGTCGGTGGGTTCGACGTTGAACAGCACCGACGACAATGCTCCCGAAATTGCCAGTGCGGCCACCGATCCCAGCAATAACCCTGTGATCACGAGTGTCATACCCTGTCGCATGACCATGGCCAACACCTTGCCCGGAGTCGCTCCAAGGGCAAGGCGTACGCCGATCTCATGAGTGCGCTGGCTGACCGACAAATTCATCACTCCAGCAATGCCGGTGGCTGTGATAATGAGAGCCAGAATCGCAAACAGCCCCAGCAGAATGGCGGTGAGGCGCGGCGAAGCCGTAGAATCGCTGCGCACTCGTTCGAGCGTCTGGACACGATCCACCGCTGTCTCCGAATCGACCTCGTAGACCGCCTCCCGCAGGACCTTTGCGAAGCTCTCAGGATTGCTAGTCGTGCGAACCAGCAGGTTTCCGCCTCCCGGATCTTGAGCGAAAGACGTGTAGACTTCGTCCGCAGGCTCACGGTCGAGTCCAAACTCCTTCGCGTCGCCTGCGACTCCCACGATCGTCAGCCACGACGCACCTCGATCAAACGAGATGCGCCTCCCGATGGGGTCGTCCTGGCTCAGGCGATGCCGAGCTAAAGAGCGATTGATGATCGCAACGCGAGGAGCCGTCTCGTTGTCTGAGTCCGTGAATGCGCGCCCGTGCTCGATAGGAAGGCCGAGCGTCTGGAAATAGCCCGGACTCGCAGTGCGTACCATGGCTTGTTGCGGCGGGCCGCCGTCAGCCACTGGATAGCCCTGAATTTCGAAATCCTGACCGGTGGGACTGAAGATTATGCCAAGTTGATTCAGTGGATAGCCCGAGCTCAACGCGGCCGATACAACTCCGGGCTTCGCCTCGACCTTATCCATCAGTTGTTTATAGAACGCACTGCTCTCCTGCTGACGGTGGTACCGTGACCAGTTGAGGTTGATTCTCATCGCCAGCACATTCTCAGGATCGAAGCCAGGATCCACGCTCTGAAGATTCATCAGACTCCGCAGCATGAGTCCAGCGACTATCAGCAACACAAACGAAACTGCAACCTGGGCGATAAGCAACGCGCTTCGCAATCTTTGGCGGCCGGCGCCGGGCGTCGAACGGCCGCCCGAGTCCTTCAGCGCCGTGAACGCACTTTCGCGAGATGCGAGCAGCGGCATCAATCCGAATGCGATTCCAGTCGCGACGGAGATCGCGAGGGTGAATAGCAGCACTGACGCGTCGATGCTAATCTCATCGGCGCGAGTCGTGAATCTGGTCGCGAATGACTTCAGAAGGTGGAGTCCGCCGCCGGCAAATATGAGCCCTACTGCTCCGCCCGCCAGAGCCAGCAGTGTGCTCTCCGTCAGTAACTGGCGCATCAAGCGGCCGCGACCCGCCCCCAGCGCTGTGCGAACAGCGATCTCACGTTCACGTCGCAGCAATCGCGCCACAGAAAGGTTCGCCACATTGGCACAGGCTATCAACAAAACCAGGCCCGCCGTTGCCAGCAGGATCAAGAAGGTCCCCTTCGCTCGCCTGGTGAGTTCGTCGCGCAAAGAAGCGAGGGTTGCGCCGTATCCCCTGTTCTCCGGATAGGCCTCGGGGTATTCGCGCTGGAGATTGTCTGCGATCCTCGACATATCGGCTTGCGCCTGCTCCACCGTTACGCCCGGCTTGAGACGGCCGAACGCGCTCATCATCCGCTCACGGCGGTCCCCGATGAATTCTTTCGACGATCGAGTTGGGCAGTGAGAAGTGGGCATGTAGACGTCGCTCTCAACCGGATACTGAGGAATGGAAGGCAGAACTCCGACCACCGTGTGCGGCCGATTGTTCATCTGAAAGACTCTGCCGACGATGTTCGGATCACCGCCCTGGCTCTCCCGCCAGTACTTGTAGCTAAGCACGAGCACCGCATCGGATCCCTCGTGCTCATCACCGGGCAGGAAGGTTCTGCCCAGAAGAGGTTTCACTCCCAGGACGTCGAAGAAGTTGGCGGAGACAACCGCGGTCTGAACGCGCTCCGCTTCAGCGCGTCCGAGAAGAATAAACGCCATGGAATGGTGCTCCACCACCGCATCCAGAGTTTGGCTCTGCTCCCTGTAATCCAGGATCTCCTTGACGGAGAAAGGCATGTTATCCAGGCCGGCCTTAGGAGCCTTTTGGTGCAGCACAACCAGCCGATCCCCATCGCTGTACGGCAGGGGTTTCAGAAGCACTCCGTAGATTACGCTGAAGATCGCGGTGTTCGCTCCTATCCCCAGCGCGAGAGTCAAGACTGAGACAAAGGTGAATCCGGGGTTCTTGCGTAGTATGCGCAGTCCGTAGCGGACATCCTGCCAGAGCGCATCTACAAATCGCATCCAGCTCACGTCGCGACACTCTTCTTTGATCTGTTCTACTCCGCCGAAACAAGTGAGCGCCACGCGCCGAGCTTCAGCGCGGCTCATACCTCTCCGCACGTTTTCTTCGATCTGCATCTCAACATGAAAGCGCAGTTCCTGATCCATCTCTCGCTCCTTCTTCTGACGGAGGAAAACAGATCGCGCGGTGTAGAAAAACTTTTCAAACATTCAGAAGTACTCCTGCCGTTCCGAGGTCGATGCTCCAGTCAAGTTGATTCGACTCGACGCGCAGTTCGACCCGTACAACGCAGTCCCGAGCTAGGCGTTCTCCAATATCTGACTGATTGCCGTCGAAAGCCGCTCCCAGTTTTCGGTCTCTTCGGTGAGCTGCTTGCGGCCGGTCCTGGTCAGTTCATAGAACTTCGCCTGCCGGTTGTTCTCGGAACTTCCCCACTCGGCGGTGATCCAGCCCTGCTGTTCGAGGCGGTAGAGGGCGGGATAGAGAGAGCCCTGGTTGATGCTGAGCACTCCGTTGGAGATCTGCTGAATGCGTTGCGAGATTCCCCATCCGTGCATTGGCTCCAAGGCGAGCGTCTTGAGAATCAGCATGTCGAGCGTACCCTGCAAGAGATCAGACTTTTGTTTGCTCATCGGCTTCTCCTAGACAATCTACACGAAGGGGCATAGTACGGGGACTCTTGTAGATTGTCAAGGGGAAAGATTTTGGAAGGAGTGATCGCCACAAAATCGGTTCGTGGCCTGAAGCCAAGGCATCAAGGGTGCCGCTCACGTTGGTCGGTTGTTCCGGGAGTGAGCTGCCAGGAGATTTCCATCATCATCTTTGATTCCGACTCGTCCCGTCACAAACCAATCGCCCGCAAAAGCCGTGCTCGTCGCCCCAGGGTCGACCAGATAGTCGACAGGCACCGACTGGTCGGGCAACTGAATCGCAATTCGGCCCGGAGTTCCTCGCGGCACTATCTCGCCTTCGCTATCGAGAGTCTCAACCGTTCGTCCGGGGACAGCACGGCCCACCGTCTCGGCCTTTGCTTTGAACCATCGTTCACAGGTCGCCGCAAGCGGACCTGCTTCTACATCGATCAAGGCTGATTGCAGCGAAACACTCAGATCGGTCCTCGCCCAGTCGATCATCTCTTGAGTCAGCCCGGAGTCTGTGACGATCACTCGCTGCAGCTTGAGGTCAAAGCGTTCCCGCGGAGTCGGATGATTGCTCTTCCAGGCTCGAAGTTGGGCTGCAGAGAGGACGGCGGTCGTGACTTCGCAGGCCGCCATGGTCTCGAGCGGACCGTCGCCGTCGAAGTCCATTGAATTGCCGGCCACTATAGGGATGCCATAGTAGAATGCCGGACAGATCACACCAAAGAGCGCCTCCATTGAAGACCAGTCTCCAGGGGTCCAGAAGACTGCGCCCTCGCCCAGTTCGAAGTCGTTGACCATTTCGAACGCGGCAAGACTACCGATCAACGCCGCGTGGCTGTGGACTACATATCGAGGAGCACCCACCCCAGCGTGCGCACAAAAGATGAATGCCGGAGTTGTGGCACCGGTGTCGGCGATCTGAAAGTCTGAAGACGCCTCGTAGACCTCGCGCCAGAAACTGCGGTCGCCTCCGGAGACAATGTGGCTGTGGATGGCGTCGGCGGCGACAAAGATGGCCTTTATCGAAGATCGGCCGCCAGGTTCAAGCGCCACATCTCCCCGATTCGCCTCTCCGATGATGAGCGCCCTGGCCTCCGTTTGTTTGAGGATGAGGTCACTTGTTGCAGGACCTGTACCGGGAGCAAGAGGAACGACGACGGCGCCGAGCTTCAGGGCGCCCAGGTGCGCAACGGCCAGCGCACCCGACTGTGCCAACATCACCGCGATCGCGTCGCCCCGCGCAATCCCTGAACCCGCGAGAACCGTTGCGAATTTATCTGAGAAGTAATCGAGCGCTCCGGCCGTATAGGTGTTGCGAGCGGCTGGTCTCAATTCGATCAGACCGACTCGGGTAACCGCGTCGGGATGCCTGCGGCAGATTGCTTCGGCGATATTGAAATGGCGGGGAATGGTCGAGCGAAAGTCGCGGCAGGCTTCCTGGTAAGTGGCGTACCGTTCGAGCTGCGGAGTGGGATCTTCGGCACTCATTATAAGCTGGGGCGGCTACTGCGCCGCTCCTGGAAGTCATTCGGCCGCCTTTGACGATGCCTTCGCCGGTTCGCCGACGCCGTCGACGACCAGCCGCGCGATCCGTTCCCGGTGAAACGCTGCGTCTCCGAACATTAGCTCCGACGCCTTCGCGCGCTTGT
>DASYSA010000311.1:0-19318 GCA_036003885.1 Blastocatellia bacterium
ATGGTGATGCCAGGCGACAACTCGCAACTGGTGATCGAGCTGATCAACCCGATAGCGATGGAGAAGGGGTTGAGGTTTGCGATCCGCGAGGGAGGGCGAACGGTCGGCGCCGGAACCGTCTCTGAGATTGTGGAATAGTCATTGGTCACTTGTCATTGGTCATTTGCAGGGTGCGGCAGGCACGCTGCAAATGAGCGGACAAATGACAAATGACAAGGGACAGATTATGTTGAACGAAAAGATAAGAATCCGGCTGAAGGCGTATGACTATCGCGTGCTTGACCAGTCGACTGCAGAGATTGTTGACACGGCCAAGCGAACGGGTGCGCGGGTGGCGGGACCAATTCCGCTGCCGACGGTCAAGAACAAGTACACGGTGTTGCGCAGCCCGCACGTCGATAAGAAGTCGCGTGAGCAATTTGAGATTCGTACTCACAAACGGCTCATGGACATTCTCGACCCGACACCGCAGACGGTTGATGCGCTGATGAAGCTGGACCTGCCGGCCGGCGTTGATGTCGAAATCAAGGCCTTCGGCAAGGACCACAAGTAAAAGTGCCGAGTTCTGAGTACTGAGTCCTGAGTACTGGTGGAGCCACACTCAGTACTCAGCACTCGGTACTCAGAACTGACGCTCAGGACTGAATTATGGTCAACGGAATAATCGGTAAGAAGCTAGGGATGACCCAGTTGTTCGATCCGGACGGCACGATGACGCCGGTGACGGTCATAAAGGCCGGACCGTGTATTGTGGTGCAAAAGAAAACGGTCAACACTGACGGTTATAATGCTGTTCAGTTGGGACTAGTCGAAGACAAGCCGCCGAGGCGGATCAACAAGCCGACCGAGGGTCACTTCAAGCGAGCCGGCGTGCCCCCCACGCGAGTGTTGCGTGAGGTTCGCGTGTCTGAAAGCGAAGACGTGACCAACGTCGGAGATAAGGTGCTCGTCGATATCTTCACCGAGGACGACCTGGTCGACATTATCGGCAAGTCCAAGGGGCGAGGCTTTGCGGGATTCGTCAAGAGGCACAAGTTCGCGGGTGGCCGCGCCACTCACGGTTCGATGTTTCACCGTGCACCTGGCGGTATCGGCGCCTCGGCCTATCCTTCTCGCGTGTTCAAGGGAACCAAGATGGCGGGCCACATGGGAGATGCACGCGTGACGCTGAAGAATCTTCGCGTCGTTGCCGTCGATTCCGAGAACAACCTGCTGATGATACGCGGGGCTGTGCCGGGTCCAAACGGGGCTTACGTGCTGATAAAGAAGACTCAAATGTAGTCCGTCGTCAGTTGTCAGTTGTCCGTTGTCAAGGCCAGAGAGCAGATCACAACGGACCACGGACCACGGACCACGGACAGCGGAGCATAAGATGCCTGTTGTGAAGGTAGTGAATCTGAGCAATGAAGAGGTGGGCGAGCTCGAGTTGTCCGACGAGGTGTTCGGCGCGCCCCTCAATAAGGCGCTCATTTACTCGGCGGTGAAGAGCTATCTCGCTAACCAGCGAGCCGGCACCTCGGCTACCAAGACCCGCGGCGATACCAGCGGATCGGGGAAGAAACTTTGGAAGCAAAAGGGAACCGGCCGTGCGCGCATAGCCAGCATTCGCAGCCCGCTGTGGAAGGGAGGGGGCAACGTCCACGGTCCTCAACCTCGGGATTGGTCTTACAAGATCCCCAAGAAGATGCGGCGAGGCGCGATTCGTTCAGTATTGTCTGAGCGGTTGAGAGAAGGCGGACTCGTGATCGTTGAGAACTTCGAATTGCAGTCCCACAAGACGAAAGACTTCGCCGGTGCGCTTGCGAAGCTGGGACTCGATCAGAAGACGTTGATCGTCGACTCGTTGGATAACCACAACCTCGCTCTTTCATCGCGCAATCTGCCGGACATCACTTATGTTTCGGCGAGCGGCGTGAACGTGTACGACCTGCTCACGCACGAGCGGTTGGCGCTCACCCGCGAAGCGGCAAGCGCACTGGATAAGCAGCTGGCGAAGTAGGAGAGTCCGAATGAAAAGCATTTGGGATGTAATCAAAGGGCCGGTGATCACGGAAAAGGCGCTCACGATGAAAGATGAGATCGAGTCGCTTGGCCGTAACGGCAACGATCGTCAACTGCTCACACTCAAGGTGGATCGACGAGCGACCAAGCCCGAAATCAAACGGGCGGTGGAGCAGATATTCGGCGTCAAGGTCGCGCACGTGCGCGTCGCGAACTACCACGGCAAGATGAAGCGCATGCCCAATCGCCGTGAGACGGGACGCCGCAGCGATTGGAAAAAGGCCTTCATAACCTTGAAGAGCGGCGAGAAGCCGGTCATGTACGAGGACATTATCTAGAAATTCGAATTTCGAAATTCGAATTTCGAAATTCTTTATGGGGACGTGATGGGAATCAAGAAGCTCTCACCGACATCATCCGCCAGACGGTATCAGACGTATCTCACCCACGAGGAGATAACGACTGATAAGCCGTATGAGCCGCTGCTTTCTCCGAAGAAGCGGATCTCCGGCCGCAACAACAACGGCCACATAACGGTGCGCCGTAGAGGCGGAGGAGCAAAGCGACAGTATCGGATCGTCGACTTCAAGCGCGATAAGGCAGGAATTCCCGCCAAGGTCGCAACCATAGAGTATGATCCCAATCGATCCGCACTCATCGCGCTCCTTCATTATCTCGACGGCGAGAAACGATATATCCTGGCGCCGGTCGGCCTTAAAGTCGGACAGACCATCGTTTCAGGCCCCGAGTCAGACATTATCTCAGGTAACGCCCTCCCCCTTCGCAACATTCCCCTTGGCACCACGATCCATAACGTAGAACTCAGGCCGGGGAAAGGCGCGCAGATGGTCAGAGCAGCCGGCGGTCAGGCTCAGCTGGTGGCCAAGGAAGGCGACTGGGCTCAGCTCCGGTTGCCTTCGGGCGAGATTCGCAGAGTCAACATCGAATGCTACGCGACAATTGGCCAGATAGGGAACATCGAGCATAGCAATGTCTCCCTTGGAAAGGCGGGAAGGAGCCGGTGGTTGGGACATCGACCCAAGGTCCGCGGCGTAGTAATGAACCCGGTAGACCACCCGCACGGCGGGGGCGAAGGCCGCACCTCCGGCGGGCGCCATCCGGTTACTCCATGGGGTCAGCCGACGAGAGGCTACAAGACGCGAAACAATAAGCGCACCGACAAGTTCATCGTGCGAAGGCCGAAGAAATAATACCGTCATTTGTCCGTGGTCAGTCGTCCGTTGCTGGGGCGACGACAACGGACCACTGACAACGGGCGACTGACAATTATGGCAAGATCAGTGAAGAAGGGGCCGTTCGTAGACGACCACCTAACCAGGGCGATTGTTAAGATGAATCAGACGACCGAGAAACGGGTGCATAAGACCTGGTCTCGACGTTCGACAATTCTACCCGAGATGGTCGGCCACACAATCGCCGTTCACAATGGCAAGAAGTTCATCCCGGTCTACATTCAGGAGAATATGGTCGGTCACAAGCTTGGCGAGTTTTCACCCACCCGCCAGTTCAAAGGTCACCCGGAGAAGAGTGACAAGACCGTCAAGAAGGGGGCCAAGTAGCGATGAAAGCACGAGCAGTTGCCAAGTATATAAAAGGCTCGCCGCAAAAGGCGCGACTGGTTATAGACCTGATTCGGGGGCGCAAGGCCAACGAAGCTCTGGCAATCCTCTCGGCTTCGCACAAGAGAGCCGCCAAGCCGATTGAGATCACGTTGCGCTCCGCGATTGCAAACGCCGAACAGAAGGCCGACCAGCTCAACGTCACCGTCGATGTGGACCGGCTGGTCATCTCGACAGCGATGGTCGATCTCGGGCCGACCAAGTATCGGCGCCGTGTTCGTCCCGCTCCGATGGGCCGCGCCTATCGCGAGCGTCGCTGGAATAGCCATATCACCATCGAGGTGGAGACAGGGAAAGAAGAATAGGTGCCAGGCGCCAGGTGTCAGGGCCGAACCTGAAACCTGGAGCCTGAAACCTGACTGGGAGGAATCGTGGGTCAGAAAGTTCATCCGTATGGTTTCAGGCTCGGCTTCAATCGCGGCTGGCATTCGAACTGGATTGCGAAGCGCGATTATGCCGATCTGTTGCATGAAGACCTCAAGCTCAAGAAAGAGCTGAAAGCCCGCTTTGCCGGCGCAGGAGTGTCGCACATCGACGTCGAGCGCGCGGCCAACAAGCTCAAGATCATCATCCATACCTCGCGACCCGGGATCATAATCGGCCGCAAGGGCGCGGAGATCGACAAGCTTAAGGGCGAGATCAAGGAACGGACCGGCCGCGAGGTCATGGTCAACATTCAGGAGATTCACAAGCCTGAGTTGAACGCCCAGCTGCAGGCCGAGCAGATCGCCCAGCAGCTCGAAAAACGAATCGCCTTTCGACGAGCCATGCGCCGCGCGGTAGAAAACGCTCAGCGCTTCGGGGCGCAAGGCATCAAGGTGCGAGTGTCCGGCCGCCTCAACGGAGCTGAAATCGCTCGCTCGGAATGGTACCTGCAAGGGCGCCTTCCTCTTCATACGCTCAGGGCGGATATAGACTACGGGTTTGCAGAGGCGCATACGACTTTCGGCGTGATCGGCGTTAAGGTCTGGATCTACCGGGGCGACGAGTTGACCGTGAGACGAGCGCCAGTGGCGAGAAGACAATAACGATTGCGGATTTCGGATTGCGGATTGGTGAAATGCCGCTCCGGTCGGGAAATCCGCAATCCGAAATCCGCAATCCGCAATCCGAAATCGGAAGGATTATGGCTGAATATAAAATTCCAAAGAGGATGAAGTATCGCAAGCAGCAGCGAGGCCGCATGTCAGGCGTGGCAACGCGCGGGGCCGAGATATCCTTTGGCGAGTACGGGCTCAAGGCGCTTGAGCCTGCCTGGATAACTGGAAAGCAGATCGAGGCGTCGCGGGTCGCGATGACGCGGTTCGTCAAACGCGGCGGGAAGATCTGGATCCGAATCTTTCCCGACAAACCTATCACCAAGAAGCCGGCTGAAACTCGCATGGGCAAAGGCAAGGGCGCGCCGGAAGGTTGGGTCGCGGTCGTCAAACCCGGGCGTGTGATGTTCGAGATGGAGGGCGTAGACGAGAAGACTGCCCGCGAGGCCATCAGGCTTGCAGCTGCAAAACTGCCCATCAAGACCAAGTTCATCTCGCGGAAGGATCAGGAGGGAGGCGGACTCGCATGAAGGTTGACGAAATGAGGGATCTGTCCACCGAGGACCTTCAAGGCAAGATTGGAGAGCTGAAGGAGTCGATCTTTCGTATGCGATTCAAGCTTTCACTGGGAAACACCGACGTGGTCAAGCAACTGCGCGAACAGCGAAGGGACCTTGCTCGAGTCAAGACCCTGCTGCGCCAGCGCGCTATCGCCGCACAGGAGAAGTAGTCGCGGATTCTGAACTCCACCCGCGAAGGAAAGTGAAATGGAAGAGAACGAAGACAAGATAGAAGAGACTCCGATCGAAGCCGCGGGGTCCCCCCAGGGCGAGGCGGACTCCGCTGACCCGGCAAACTCGCCAACCCCAGAACCCGACGCTACGGCGGCTCAGGCGAGGCGACGCAGACTCGAGAAGGTCGGCCTGGTTACCAGCGATAAAATGACCAAGACGGTGGTCGTTCGCGTCGAGCGCCAGGTGCGGCACCCGAAGTACAAGCGGTACATTCGACGGCGCACCAAGTTCATGGCGCACGACGAGATCGGGGCTCACATTGGCGACATAGTTCGAATAGTGGAGACAAGACCCCTGTCGGCGCGCAAGCGGTGGCGCGTGGTTGAGATAGTTCAAAAGGCGAGCTGATTCGATTGCGGAGTGAGGGTTCCAGAATCCCCAACCCACAGTCCGAAATGGAGCGGAGTGACTTATGGTTCAGATGAGATCGATGCTCGAAGTCGCGGACAATTCCGGCGCCAAACGAATCGCGATGATATTGCCGGTCGGTGGCGACACGGGTTCGCGCGCCGGATTGGGCGATGTCATCACCGCCTCGGTGAAAGAGGCTTCTCCTGACGGCGCGGTGAAGAAAGGGCAGGTGGTTCGCGCAGTGATTGTGAGGACCCGCAAAGAGACACGGCGCAAGGACGGCACATACATTCGCTTCGATCAGAACGCTGCCGTGATAATCAAGCCGGACAACGAGCCGGTTGGAACCCGCGTATTCGGGCCCATCGCCCGAGAGCTGCGCGATAAGCGCTTCATGAAGATCGTGAGCCTCGCGCCCGAAGTTATTTAGAAGTTTGTCAGTTGTCACTGGTCATTTGTCACTTGCAACTAGTGCGAATGACAAAGGACAAATGACAGAGGACAAAGGACCAGTCGTTATGAACCTAGAGATGAATGTGCGAAAGAATGACCGGGTCGTCGTGATAGCAGGTAAGGACAAGGGGAAGACGGGCCGCGTCATTGAAGTTCAACCCCGCAAGGGCAAGCTACTTGTGGAGGGTGTGAACGTGGTCAAGCGCCACAACAAGGCCAACACCCGGCGGGGCGTGCAGGGTGGCATCCTCGAACGCGAGGCGCCCATCAACGTATCGAACGTTATGGTGATCTGCCCGCATTGCGCCGTCGCCACACGATCGGCTCATCAACTGCTTGGCGACGGCACCCGCACGCGCGCCTGTAAGAAGTGCGGAGCTGCAATCGAGAAGCAGTGAGCAAAGCAGCCTGCTGAAGGTGAGGCTCGAGTGAGCACACATCAGCGGCGATAGAGGTTGAGAATGGCAACGAGACTACAAGAGCGCTACAAGAAAGACGTGATGCCGGCTTTGATGAAGGAATTCGGCTATACGAACCCGATGGCGGTCCCGAAGATTGAGAAGATTGTCATCAACATGGGAGTCGGCCGGGAGGCCCAGACCAATGCGAAGGTCTTCGATCAGGCTGCCATGGAAGTATCTACCGTCAGCGGGCAGAAGCCGGTGATAACCAAAGCCAAGAAGTCGATTGCGGCCTTCAAGCTGCGAACCGGGATGCCCGTGGGAGTTTCGGTGACTCTGCGCGGCGACCGAATGTATGAGTTTCTGGATCGCTTCGTCAACGCGGTGCTGCCTCGAGTTCGCGATTTTCGCGGGGTGAGCCCGCGCGCCTTCGACGGGCGAGGCAACTATACGATCGGAATCCGGGACCAGTTGATCTTTCCGGAGATCGATTTCAACAAAGTCGATAAGACTCGGGGAATGAACGTATCGATAGTAACTACGGCACTAACCGACGAGGAGGGGCGCGCGCTGCTCCGGCAGTTTGGGATGCCGTTTATGAAGTAGTCACTGGTCCGTTGTCCGTTGCCAGTCGTGGTATCGGAACAGCGGACAACGGACAACGGACAAAGGACGAATTGAATGGCAAGAACATCGTCAGTGTATAAGGCGAACGAGCTGAAGCGGGCTCTTGCGAACGCCAAACTCCGGGTTAAGGAAAAGATGGGCGCGAGCGGCAAGAAGGAGATCAAGCGGGCGAAGGCCGCGGGAATGAATATGAATATCTTCACCTCGCGCGTTCATAACCGCTGTCGCCGCTGTGGCCGGGGTCGCGGTTACTTGAGGAAATTCGCGCTGTGCCGCATATGCTTCCGCGACCTGTCGCTCGAAGGGCACATCCCCGGGGTGACAAAATCGAGCTGGTGATCACGATCCCGCGGGTGAGCGAGATGGCTCCTGGGCCGCGATTGATTTAGGAGACGAGATGACAGATCCATTAGCCGACATGCTGACTCGCATACGTAATGCGTATGCGGCGAGGCACCAGAAAGTTGACGTTCCGATTTCCAAACTGAAACTGGAGGTCGCGCGAATACTGAAGGAAGAGGGTTTCATTAACAACTATAAGGTGATTGGCGACGGCGTTCGTCGCAACATTCGAGTCTATCTCCGATATGGCCCGAAGGGTGAGCAGGTAGTCTCGAAGATCGTGCGCGTTTCAAAGCCCGGATGCCGCGTCTACACCGGCAGCGCCACCATTCCGAAGGTGCTTGGCGGAATTGGCGTCAGCATTCTGTCGACTTCCCGCGGGCTCATGACGGACAGGCAAGCCAGGCGAGAGAAGGTCGGCGGTGAGATCATCTGCCGACTCTATTAAGAAGCACGGAGCTCGTAGAAATGTCGAGAATAGGTAAGAAGCCAATAGCGCTGCCGAAAGGTGTGAAGGTCAAGATCGACGACGGCACGATAGAGGTCAGCGGACCAAAAGGGAGTCTGCGTACCACAGTGCCGGAGGGAGTATCGTTTCGGATGGACGGCGATAACCTCGTTGCCGAGCGCACCTCTGACGATAAGGCCGCCTTACACGGTCTGGCCCGTGCCCTGGTCAACAACGCGGTTGTCGGCGTTACCGATGGGTTCACACGCCAGCTTGACATCGTTGGCGTTGGGTACAAGGCTGAGCTTCAAAAGACGCGGGTGATGTTCTCCCTCGGGTATTCACACCAGATTGAATTCCCGATCCCGAAGGGCATCGAGGTGAAGGTCGAACGAATCAACAAGCCGATCACACAATACCAGACCACATTGACCATAACCGGTATAGACCGGCAACAAGTCGGCCAGGTCGCTGCCGACATCAGAAGTCTTCGCCGGCCGGACCCCTACAAGGGCAAAGGGGTGCGCTACGCGAACGAGCAGTTGAAGCTCAAGCCGGGTAAGACCGGCAAGTGAACTGCAGCAACGACACGAAGCTGCACTAACACGATCCTGAGAGTCGCTGAAGTGCTCGCTGCCATTGAGAGGCATGCGCAATCAGTGATTGGAGCGGTGAGAAAATGGCTAACAAGAACAAGATTCACGTACGGCATGCGGTTCACAAGCGCATCAGAAAGAAGATAAGCGGCACGAGTGAGCGGCCGCGCCTGGCCATCTTTCGGAGCTTGAATCATATCTATGCTCAAATCATCGATGATTCGAAGGGTGAGACCATTGCGGCGGCATCGACAACCGAGTCCGAGTTTCGAGGGAAGTCCGGAGGCAACATCGAGGCTGCCAAAGCAATAGGCAAACTCATTGCCAGTCGCGCCAAGGAGAAGGGTATAAGCCGGGTCGTATTTGATCGCGGCGGCTACATCTATCACGGGCGCGTGCTGACTCTGGCTCAGGCCGCTCGCGAGGAAGGACTCGAATTCTAGGAATTGCGGATTGGGGATTGCGGATTGGGGCTTCCACGGACCCCTGGCGATCTCTAATCCGCAATCCGCAATCCGAATTCCGCAATTGTCTGGGGGGTTATGGAACGAATTGAGGCATCCGGACTCGACCTGAAGGATCAGGTCATTTCAATCAACCGCGTAACGAAGGTCGTGAAGGGCGGCAAGAACCTGTCGTTCTCAGCGCTCGTAGTGGTAGGCAACGAGAATGGCATTGTGGGCTTCGGCTCAGGCAAGGCTCGAGAAGTGCCGCTCGCTATCAAGAAGGGTATAGAGGCTGCGAAGAAGAACCTCATAAGGGTGCCCCTCAACGGGTCGACGGTGCCGCACCAGATAACCGGCGTGTTCGGCTCCGGCCGGGTGCTGCTAAAGCCCGCGCCCGAGGGCAAGGGCGTGATTGCGGGCGGACCGGTCCGCGCAATAATGCAACTGGTCGGTGTCCGGGACGTTGTGACCAAATCGATCGGTTCATCCAATCCGCACAACGTGGTGCGGGCCACCTTCGAGGGGTTGCGCGGCCTGAAAGATCCGATAGCGGTGGCGCGGCTTCGAAAACACGGGGTTGTTGAAGAGGTCCCGGTCGCCTCCTAACCAGGGACCATAAACCAGAACCAAGAGGATGAGACGATGACAGAGGGCACAACTGATTCGGACGGGAGCATAAAGATCCAATGGTATCGTTCGACCATCGGCGCCAGCAGGAGCCAGAAGGTGTTGGTCCGCAGCCTCGGTTTTACGAGGCTCAACCAGGTGGTCGAACGGCCGGACAGTGACTCGATGCGGGGGATGGTTGAGAAGGCGCCACACCTCTTGAGAATAATAGAATGAAGCGTTGGCGTGCCGCGGGAGCCTCAAGACCTCAGCGACTGCCCTGCTGACGAAATGGGGCGTGCTGAATTCCAGCGGTTGCGATCGGCTCGGGAGTTTGCAAAATGGCATTAGGCATTCACAACATTGGAGCGCCGGAAGGCGCCAACAGAAACAAGAAACGCGTAGGGCGGGGGCCCGGATCCGGACATGGCAAGACTTCTACTCGAGGTCATAAAGGTCAGAAGTCCCGGTCCGGTTACTCGGGACGCCCGGGCTTTGAGGGCGGCCAGATGCCGCTCCAGCGCAGGCTACCCAAGCGCGGCTTCACCAACATCTTCAAGAAGGAATGGCTGGAGGTGAAGCTTTCGGACCTGGAGCAGAGATTCGAAGACGCCGAATCCGTTACGCCGGAACTTATGGTCGAGCGTGGTATGATCAAAAAGAGCCACCTGGCCCGCTTTCATGGAGTGGTAGTCCTGGGCGGTGGAGAGGTGACCAAGGCTCTCAATGTTACCGCGCACCGGTTCACTCGCGGGGCGCGTGAAAAGATCGAAGCTATGGGCGGAACAGCAACCCTTGTGGAATAGGGTTTCTGGTTTCTGGTTCTTGTTTTTGTGGTTGATTGGTCGGAACCAGAAACCCGAAACTCGAACCCGAAACTCGAAAACAGGAACTCGAAACCAGAAACCCAAACCCGAAACCAGAAACCGCGTTAGAGAGACCAGCCATGCTAGAGAATTTCATAAACAGCATACGCAACGTCTTTGCCGTGCCGGATCTTCGCAAGCGAGTACTGTTCACGCTCGCCATGCTTGCGATCTATCGCCTTGGTTCGCACGTCCGGACCCCCGGGGTGGATCGTGATGCGCTCGCGGTGCTCATGAATAGCGGGGCGCTTCAAAACAGCCTGGCGAACGTCATGGACCTGTTCTCGGGCGGCAACTTCAAAGTGGTCTCGATCTTTGCGCTTGGGATCACGCCTTACATAACTGCTTCGATCATCCTCCAGTTGATGACCGTGGTGAGTCCGAAACTCAAGGCGTTGCAGGAAGAGGGGGAACTCGGCCGGCGCAAGATCACTCAATACACGAGATACCTCACGGTCGTGTTGTGCTCGGTCCAATCGTTCGGGATTGCGTACTGGCTACAGAACCAGAGCACTCAGGAGGGCGCACTGGTTCCCAATCCCGGTCCGGGGTTCATAGCGCTGTCGATGTTGACGATGGCCACCGGAACTACATTCATAATGTGGCTGGGCGAACAGATAACCGAGCGTGGAGTCGGCAACGGCATAAGCTTGCTCATCTTTGCCGGCATCGTGTTGCGATTGCCCTGGGGTGTTAACCAGCTCTACGAGAAGCTGACGAGCGGGGGGACCGGGACGGCGCTTGGGGTGATTGCGCTGGTGGTGGGCGCGATCCTGGTAATTGCTGCGATCGTATTTGTCGAGCGCGGATTTCGAAAGGTGCCCATCAATCACGCTCGCCGCATGGTCGGACGTCAGTCAATACCACAGCAGCAGACTCATATGCCGCTCAAGGTGAATATGGCCGGGGTCATACCGGTCATCTTTGCATCGTCGATTCTCGCCTTTCCACAGACGATCCTCAGCTTCGCGGGAACTAATGATCCGACGGCCACGGGCTGGAAGCAGTGGCTCAGTACGTTTGCGAGAGATCTGGGGCAGACGAGCCACCCGCTGCACATGATGATCTACGCAAGCGCAATCATATTCTTCACGTTCTTCTACGTGTCGATTATCTTCAACACCGACGAGGTGGCCAACAATCTGCGCAAGAATGGCGCCTTCATTCCAGGAATTCGGCCCGGCAAGAGGACCTCAGACGCGCTCAGCGACATCCTGACCCGGTTGACTACGGTCGGCGCGATCTACCTGGCTTTGATTGCGCTGCTGCCCGGCGTTTTGCTCCAGGGCGTTCAGCTCCAGTACATCCCGCTGATCGGAGAGTCGCTGGAAGGCTTGCTCCGTCAAACGCCGTTGACTTCGTGGCTTCTCACTGGGATAGGTATTCAGTTCTTCTTCGGCGGCACCAGTTTGCTCATTGTCATCGGCGTAGCGATGGATACAATGAACCAGATCGAATCTCAGCTTATAATGAGGCACTATGATGGGTTCCTGGGCCCGCGCGGGCGTCGTTTGCGCGGACGACGCAGTATGTGATTGGCTATGCCGAGTATCATCGTCTTGATGGGACCACAGGGGGCGGGGAAAGGGACGCAGGCCAAGAGGCTTGCCCAATCGTTCTGCCTGCCCATTGTCGCAACCGGCGACATGTTGCGCGACGTAGCCCGGGAAGAGACGGACCTCGGCCGCCTGGTGCGGGCAAATCAGGCCGCGGGCCAACTGGTCTCAGACGAAATACTGGCCGGAGTAATCAGCGAGCGAACCAGCAAGCCCGACTGCCTGGGCGGTTATATTCTCGACGGTTTTCCAAGAACAATCACGCAGGCGCGGCTGCTCGAAAGCATTGCACAGGATCAGGGTCATCAGATCTCCGTAATTAAGGTCGACGTTCCTACTGAACTGCTGCATCAACGGCTCGCCGGGCGTCTGACCTGCGCGACGTGCAGCGCGATCTACAACGTGAACTCCAAGCCCAGCCTGCGCCCTGGAGTCTGCGATCTCGACGGAGGGACGCTGTACACGAGGTCGGATGACAATGAGACAGCGATAGCGCACCGGCTTGCGCTCTACGAAGAGAATACTAAGCCCCTTCTGGACTACTACGCCAGATCGTCTCGCTTGAGCACGGTTGACGGCACTGGGGCGCCCGAAGACGTGGCCGCCAGAATTGCGGATGCGGTGAGCCGTGCGGCCAGAACAAATGGCGGTGGATGCACAGCCGCAGGCGACGATTGAAGATGGACGCTTATGATTATTCGGAAATCCAAAGCGGAAATCGAAAAGATGAGATCGGCGGGCCGTATAGTTGCCGAGGTGCTTGATCGGCTTGCGGGGATGGTCGCTCCAGGAATAACGACGCTTGACCTCGACCACGAGGCCGACCGCATGATCCGCAGGGCAGGAGCGATCCCGACCTTCAAGGGTTACAACGGCTATCCCGCGTCGATCTGCACTTCAGTGAATGATGAGATCGTTCACGGTATCCCCGGTAAGCGCAAGCTCCGCCAGGGTGACATAGTCGGCATCGACTGCGGCGCAACCTACCTGGGCTATGTGGGGGACGCGGCTGTAACTGTAGCTGTAGGCGACGTATCCGAAGATATCAAGAGACTGATGCAAGCCACCCGGCAATCGCTCTACGAGGCAATCGGAAAGTGTGTGGTTGGAAATCGTCTCGGCGATGTGTGTAACGCTGTCCAGGCTTATGTTGAACCGCTCGGCTATTCGGTTGTCCAGAACTACTGCGGGCACGGGGTAGGCCGCGCGATGCACGAAGAGCCGCAGGTTCCAAACTACGGAAAGGCGGGGACGGGCCCCTACCTGCGCGAAGGCTGGGTGATTGCAATTGAACCCATGATCAACCTCGGGAGACATGAGACCAGGCAGCTTTCAGACGGCTGGACCGTAGTCACCAAAGACGGCCGACCTTCGGCCCATTTCGAGCACACCGTCGCGATAACTGATAGCGGGCCTCAGATCTTAACCAAACTTCAGAATGGCGCCTCGTAGCTGACAAATCATGGTTGCAGGTGCAATTAAGAGTGGGACTCAAGGTCGCAGGAACATCGGCTCTCAGAAGCTACACTCGCAGCGAGTCAGAGTTTCAATTGCCTTCTGAGGTCGCCCTCCCGCCGCAGTTCGGTTGCACGCTCGAGTGATCAGATGCTAGAATGTCGGTTTCGTGCGCACAGGCTTTTCGCTGTAAGAACGAGTATTTCACTCGAAGGGAAGTGTCAGAATGAAGGTCAGAGCGTCGGTAAAGAAGATGTGTGATAACTGCAAGGTCATCCACCGTAAGGGCGTGGTCCGCGTGATATGCACCAACCCGAAGCACAAACAGCGGCAAGGCTAGAATCTTGATCAACGGTTAACGGAGGAGTAATGGCACGTATAGCGGGTGTTGATCTGCCGGCGAACAAGAGGGCCGAAGTGGGTCTCACATACATTTACGGGATCGGGCGTTCGCGCGCCAACAAGATACTTGGCGAAGCCGGGGTCGACATTGATAAGCGAATACGGGAGTTGACCGAGGAAGAGATCAATCGGATTCGTACCGTCCTCGATCAACAAGGGAATGTGGAAGGCGACCTGCGCAAGCAGACCCAGATGGACATCAAGCGGCTGATGGACATCGGCTCCTATCGCGGGTTGCGACACAGAAGGGGACTGCCTGTGCGCGGCCAGCGAACCCATACCAACGCCCGCACGCGAAAGGGCCCGCGCCGAATGACTGTGGCCAAGAAGAAGGCCCCCGGCAAGAAATAGGAACCTGTCTGTCGCCCGTTGTCCGTAGTCTTTACAGAGACAACCGGCAACTGACCACGGACGATCCACAACGGATTACGGACTAACATGGCAAAAGCGGCAAAAGCGGCAAAAGCAGCAAAGGTACCAGCCAAGGGCGGCAAGAAGAAGACCTTCAAGCGTAAGGAACGGCGAATAGTTCCTCAGGGGATCGCGCACATTCAGGCAAGTTTCAACAATACGCTGGTGGCTATCACCGATCTGGAAGGCAATCTCATAAGTCAGTCGTCGGCCGGCGCGCTAGGTTTTCATGGCTCGCGCAAGGGGACGCCATTCGCGGCGCAGCAGGCCGCATCGCGAGCAGCCCAGGCGGCCCGCGACGTCGGAATGCACTCGTGTGAGGTCAGAGTGAAGGGACCAGGCTCGGGACGCGAGTCGGCGGTGCGCGCCATACAGGCCGCGGGAATCGAGGTGCGGCTGATTCGAGATGTGACTCCAATCCCGCACAACGGCTGCAGGCCGCCGAAACGACGACGGGTCTAGTGGAAGGCGAACGACCGGCTGCTTTGTCAGGCGGCCGTTTGCGAAATTCGGGCTCAAGCGAACTGAGATGGTGATTCTCGGAATCATCGGCGCTTTAAAGGAAGAAGGGCACTGAGACAGCGGGCGCCGGCTTCGGGACGGATCTTTTGATCTGGCCGCAACTCGGAGAAGGACGTCGATCTCAAGCCTGTAAACTTTTGCTGATCTCGCCCGCAGAGGGCGGGAGAGTAGATGGAGGGATCGAGTGGCAAGATATCGAGGCCCGGTGTGCCGTTTGTGCCGCCGGGAAGGCATGAAGTTGTTCTTGAAGGGCGAGCGATGTTACAAACCCAGCTGCCCGATCGAGAAACGCGGCACTCAACCGCCCGGCCAGCACGGCCGGAGCGTTCGGCGGGCCAAGCTGATCGGTTACGGCGAGCAGCTCAGAGAGAAGCAGAAGGTTAAACGCATCTACGGCATGCTGGAGCGCCAGTTCAGGCTCTACTTCGAACGGGCCGTACGCATGAAAGGCGTGACAGGGGAGAACCTCCTCGGGCTTCTCGAGAGACGACTGGACAACGCCGTCTATCGTCTGGGATTTGCAACCTCACGCGCTCAGGCGCGCCAGCTTGTCAGCCACGGGCACATCAACGTCAACGGCCGAAAGGTCGACATCCCCAGCTTCCAGGTGAAGGTCGGCGACGAGGTAGCCGTGAACGAAGGCAGTCGCTCCAACATTCACATACAGGGCGCATTTCAGACAGCTTCCGGGCGAGGGCGCCCGGGGTGGCTTGAGATCACTTCACAAGATGACATGCGCGGTCGGGTCGTTGCTCTTCCACGTCGAGAAGACATAGGGCAAAACATTAACGAACAGCTCATAGTCGAACTTTATTCCAAGTAGCCCAAGGATAGAGTTAAGTCAGATGCCAGAGCTCGGCACGTTTGCTGGACTCTGGCTCAGACTCTTTCGAGAGGAATCAATGGACGGAACCGAAACTCAATTCATGATCGGCTTTCAGAGGCCGAAGCGCCTGGCATGCGAGAGCGAGACTCTCACAAACCGGTATGCCAAATTCTACGCTCAACCATTCGAGCGGGGATTCGGTACAACAATAGGCAATTGCTTGAGGCGCGCATTGCTCTCGTCAATCGAGGGAGCAGCCATAACCGCAGTTAAGATCCAGGGCGTGCTGCACGAGTTCTCGTCGATACCGGGTGTCGTCGAGGACGCTACCGACATAATCCTCAACCTGAAGCGGATACCTTTCAAGCTTCACGGGGCCGGACCGAAGACCCTTCGCGTCGAGCGCACCACACCCGGTGAAATGTTATCGGGCGAAATCGAGGCAGACGGCGAGGTTGAGATTCTCGACCCGAATGTTCACATAGCGACAATCTCCGAAGGTGGGTCGCTCACCATCGAGATGCGCCTCAAACGCGGCCGCGGATACGTGTCCGCCGAGCGAAACTTCGATGAAGATCTGGCCGTCGGCTACATTCCCATCGACTCGGTTCACTCGCCCGTCAAGAAGGTGAACTACACCGTCGAATCGGCCCGGCTTGGCCAGGATACCGACTACGACAAGCTCACGATAGAGGTCTGGACAAACGGCTCCGTAAAGCCGGAAAACGCGGTGGGACTTGCTTCAAAACTCATCAAGGACCACATGCAGATCTTCATCAACTTCGAGGAGGAGCCCGAACTTGCCGAAGCCGATGCCGGCGAGGGCGGCGGAATGCAGTTCAATGAGAACCTCGACCGATCCGTGGACGAGCTCGAATTGTCGGTCCGCTCCTACAACTGCCTCAAGAATGCCGATATTCGAACTATTCGCGAGCTTGTTCAGAGGTCTGAGCCCGAGATGCTCAAGACCAAGAACTTCGGCCGTAAATCGCTCAACGAGATCAAGGAAATTCTCCACTCGATGGGCTTGCACCTCGGCATGAAGTTCGACGAGCAGGGACGCCTGATAGAGGACGCCGGCGAGTAGAGCTTCAGAACGTCCAGCGCCCCGGCAGAGTCCCGTCCGGCCCTGGAGCGCTTGTTCGGGGCGTACACGTTAGAGAGGGAAGTGAAATGCGACACAGGGTAGCTCATCGAAAACTCGGGCGCAAGTCGGACCATCGCAAGGCGCTGCTGCGTAATCTTTGTACATCGCTGATCGTGCACGAGCGGCTCATAACAACTCTGCCCAAGGCAAAGGAGCTCCGCCCGTTCGCCGAGCGCGCCATCACGCTGGGCAAACGAGCCTTGAACTCTGAGGCCCCGGCCTCGGCGCTCCATGCGCGGCGGCTGGCGGCCAGTTATTTCTTTAGCGGGAATAACAACCGGGTTCCGGACGGAGGATATAAACGTCCTCGCGCGCCTCGGACCGCGGGCGTATTTGCACTCGACAAGTTGTTCGGAGACGTGGCCAGCCGTTTTGTTGACAGGCCCGGCGGCTACACTCGAATTCTCAAGCTTGGCGTTCGCCGTGGAGATGGGGCGGAGATGGCGTTGATTGAGCTGATCGGCAGCGAGGCTAAGCCGGCCCATAAGGAGGAGAAGACGGAAGAGAAGAAGTCGCTCCGCCGCTTCTTCGCGCGCGGCAAGAAGTCGGGCGAAGGCGAATCCAAAGCATCAGCCGACAAGAAGGCGGACAGGAAGCCCGCGGGAAAATCCGCATCACCCAAGTCCGGTTCAAAAGCTAAAGGGAAGGGTGGGTCCGAACCGCCAACTGCCAAGCCCAGCACGCGAGGCAAGAAAAAGGAAGAGGCCGACTAAGAGGCCTGCCTTGCGAGGGTATGCGTTCAAGCCTCAGCCGCTCGCGGTTGAGGCTTTCGCTTCTGTATCTTCAACTCATTGAGGAGGATCGCAAGCAGAAATGGCTAACATCAATCTGAAAGAACTCAAAGAGTTGATCGACCTCATCAGCGAGAAAGGGTTCGCAGAATTCGAGGTCGAACGCCAGGGGTTCCGTCTGCGCATCGTCCGCTTCAAAGAGCCGCCCCCCGAGGAGTTGAGTGCCGCTGCACCTCCTCCGGCCGCCGCACCCTCAGGCGGAAAAGCAGCTCCAGAGGGATCGCAGGTACGACAGACACCTCCCGCTCCCGAGGCCCCCCTGCTCACGCCCGAGGAACCTGTTGAGCCTGAGGTGGTGCTCCACATAATCAAGTCGCCGATTGTCGGCACCTTTTATCGTTCCCCATCCCCGGAGGCGGAGCCTTTCGTTATCGTTGGCGATCGCGTTGAGCCGGACTCAGTGGTGTGCATAATCGAGGCGATGAAGCTGATGAATGAGATCCAGGCCGAGACTTCAGGGCTGGTGGCTCAGGTCTACGTTGAGAACGGCCAGCCTGTGGAATACGGCCAGCCGCTGTTTGGAATAAAGTCGTAAAGGAACGTTTTGCGTTTAGCGTTTTATGTTTGGCGTTTCGCATTGATTGTTTCGCGCTCTCAAGCGGAAACCTTAAAGTGATGACTGCCGAACGTAAAACTCAAAACGTAAAACGTAAAACGCGTCCCGATGTTCAAGAAGATCCTCATAGCGAACCGCGGTGAAATCGCCACTCGCGTGATATGGGCTTGCAAGGAGCTCGGTATCCGCACGGTTGCGATCTACTCAGAGGCGGACCGGGATTCCCTGCACGTCAGATTCGCCGATGAGGCTTATTGCATTGGTCCGCCGCCTTCGCAAAAGAGTTATCTCAATATTCCCCAGGTGATCTCGGCGGCCGAAGTCTCGAACGTCGATGCGATTCATCCCGGATACGGGTTCCTGGCTGAAAACTCGTACTTCGCCGAGGTCTGTGAAGCTTGTAACATCAAGTTCATAGGACCCAGTCCCCAAAACATCAGCTTGATGGGTGACAAAGCCCAGGCGCGCGCCGCCATGAAGGCGGCTGGGGTCCCGATAACGCCGGGATATGACGGCGTGATCGAGGATGATGAAGAGGCCGCCCGAATCGCCGAGCAGATCGGCTACCCGCTCATCGTCAAGGCCTCGGCCGGGGGCGGAGGGCGGGGCATGCGCATTGTTCGAAACCGCGATGAGCTGATGGTTGCGCTGCCGGCCGCCCAACAGGAAGCCCAGCTTGCATTCAGCAATCCGGCAGTATACTTCGAGAAGTACCTGGAGACGGCGCGACACATTGAGATCCAGGTGCTGGGCGACGAACACGGAAATGTCGTCCATCTGGGCGAACGCGAATGCTCCATTCAACGCCGGCATCAAAAACTCATCGAGGAGTCTCCTTCGTCGGCGTTGACCTCCGAGTTACGGCGCAGGATGGGCGAAGTGGCCGTTCGTGCCTGCCGCGAGATAGGATATGTCAGCGCGGGTACCATGGAGTTTCTCCTCGACGAGGATATGAACTTCTATTTCATGGAGATGAACACGCGCATCCAGGTCGAACATCCTGTCACCGAAATGGTCACCAACACCGACCTTGTGAGGGAGCAA
>DASYSA010000312.1:0-3968 GCA_036003885.1 Blastocatellia bacterium
GATCGATCCCTTGAACAAGCACAAAGCAGTGCCCGCGAGTGGAGGACGGCAACTACGGGAGAAAGTAGGAACGATCGATTCTCTTTTCCAATCGATCGCTCGAGAGTCAGGCTCGCCCCGCGCTGCCGGTTCCTCCTGAAGAGCGGTGGTTTATAGAGACGTCGCCTTGTGCCCGCGATCAAAATAGTAAAAGATGAGCAGGAAATCGAAGAGCTGGGGCCACGACGACGCATGGACAGGCCGGCATCAACATCACAGAACGATAAACTCCTGTTGCCCTTCGAGCGCGCGACCGACGAGCGTGAATCGCAGCGAGAGCTGGAACTTTTGTTGGTGAACCATGCCGAACCGCTTATCTCAAAGATCGCCAGACGCAAGCTGCAAGCTGCGCCCTTCGATGCCGGAGATGTTTGCAGCGAAGTTGTGATACAGCTGCTGGCGCGGCTTCGAGGCTTCAAAGCGAACCCTGATAAGAAACCGATCAGCAATTTTCTCGGCTACGTCGCGGTCACGGCCTACAATGTTTGTCACGAACACCTGCGCCAGAAATACCCACGGCGCTACAGTCTCAGAAACAGGCTGCGCTATCTGCTGACTCATAATGAGGCATTCGCATTGTGGGAGAGCACCGGCGAATTAGGTTGTGGCTTGGCGCGCTGGTCGAATAAGAACAACACGCGCGAAGGCACACGGCGGCTTCGGGAGATGCTCGACAGCGCTGGAGCATTCGAAAGATCTTCGCTGGCAGGTCGGGACCTCCAACGATTGGATTTGGCCGAGTTGGTGACGGGTGTCTTTGAATCGATCGGGAATCCCGTCGAGTTAGACGAACTGGTCAACGCGATCGCCGAGTGGAGCCGCGTCAAGGATGAGATCTCTCAGGCCGGCATCGAGGACAGGAACTTTGATTCTGCAGATCGATTGGCTGACACCCGCGTTAGCCTCGATGTTGAAGTGGAACGGCGAATCTACGTTCAGCGGCTGTGGTCAGAGATCTGCCAGTTACCCCAGCGACAGCGCGCAGCGCTCCTGTTGAACCTGAAAGACGGAAAGGGCGGTGATTGCATCGCGCTCTTCCCGCTTTCGGGAATCGCCACGCCTCGGGACATTGCCGATTTACTCAGCATCCCCGCGGAACGGTTCGCGGAAATGTGGAACGACCTTCCTCTGGAGGATGCTACTATAGCCGAGCATCTGGGCGTCACCAGGCAGCAAGTCATCAACCTGCGCAAGTCTGCTCGCGAACGGCTCGCTCGACGAATGAAGGCGTTTGAGGAAGGAGTGTGAAAGAAATATGTGGGGCGTGGTAACATCGACTGCAAATGTGCATCTTCATAGTTTAAGGATAAGTCAATCTGGCACTTCATAGCGGGGAAATGGGGTCGGTCCACTTGTCAGAGCATTTGTCAAAACAACAGGTTGAGCGCTACAGCGGGCGAACGTTGTCGTCAACGGAATTCCTTCAGGTGTCCGATCACCTGGCGGCTTGCGAATCGTGCCGCCGGCTGGTTGGTGAAACAGAAGAGATTCAAGCCAGGTTCACATCCTTGCGAGCGGATCTGAGATCCGAGGCAGGTTCGAGGCCAATGCATCTGCAGTACGAGCAGTTGGTGGCTTATGTTGATCAAGCCGCGGAGGAGGTTGATCGCGAGATAGTAGAAAGCCACCTGGAGATCTGCTCGCAATGCGCAGCCGAAGCACAGGATTTGCGCGCATTCAAGGTCGAGACGATGAGAAATCCAGAGAAAACGAGCGCTGACGATACGCGTTCAGCTCTCTGGAAGAACTTCCGCGCATTCTGGCAAAGGCCTCTCTATAGAATTCCACTACAATTTGCTTGCGCGGCGGTAGCGATGTTGCTGCTTGTCTGGATAGCGACGCTGCCGCTTCGAAAACAGGTTGCCGCTTTGCGCGCGCAGCTTGATGAAGCTCAGAGCAGAAATGATGAACTGCAAAAACAAGCTTCAACGGTTGACGAATTGCAAGCACAGTTGGCCCAGCTTCAACAATCTCTATCAAACCCGCCGTCCCAGGTTGCGCAGGGTCTCAACGACGGTGGCAGGATTGTAGCTCTGGACAATCAAGGTTATCTGACCGGAATGGATTCGATGCCGCCTCAGATCCAGAATGCGGTTAAAGCGGTGTTGAGCAGCGACCAGGCGGAAATATCGCCGGAGCTTAGGGGCCTCCTCGGTAGAGCCGGGGTTCTCATGGGCGGCTCCGGCGAAGGCGTTTCATTTGCGCTGCTGAGTCCCGTGGGAACCGTTGTCCAAACCGATCGCCCGACTTTTCGCTGGCGACCGCTAAGTGGAGCGACCAGTTATGCCGTGAACGTGTATGACTCGAGCCTCAAGAACGTGGCAACTGTTGACCGGCTGTCAGCGACACAGTGGACGGCCGCGCGGTCTCTCAAACGCGACGAAGTTTACACATGGCAGGTGACTGCGCTAAAGGATGGCGTGGAGATCTCATCGCCGGTTCCGCCCGCGCCGGAGGCAAAGTTCAAGGTGCTGGAACAGACCAGAGCGGAAGAGGTGAACCTGGCGAAAAAATCATATCCCAATTCGCACTTGATCCTTGGCGCCGTGTACAAGAAGGCCGGCTTGCTGGATGACGCCGAACGAGAGTTCAAAGGCCTGCTTTCCGCGAATCCGAATTCTCCCGTGGCACAGAAGCTGTTGCAGAACGTGAAGTCGCTGCGTCGGAAATAGAGACCACTAAATCCCGCGCCATCGGAGTGACACTCTCCCCGAGCGTCGAACTATAAGAATGGAGCCTCCTCTCATCTCTTCTCGAATTCCTTTTTCGCGTCAATCAAAATGGGCACATCGGGATCCGCGTCCTTCCAGGCGGAGAAGAAATCGTCCCGGGCTTTGATGCTTTTTGCCGTATCGCCGGCCAGGTCCTCTGCTCGCGCGAGTCCAAGGTATGCGAGCGGGTACAAAGGCGACAGCGCCGCCTGCCCTCTGTGATCGAGAATCTTCTGAAACTCAGCAGCGGCTTCCGCCCCTCGCCGGAGTTTCACGTAGCTTACGCCGCGCAGGTATTGTGGCCAGAACTCGGCGGCGCCTTCGTAGCGGGACACTGGCTGTAGTTGCTCTATCGCCAGCGCCGCGTTGCCCCGTTGAAGTTCGATCGCAGCACGAATTGAGGGGATCCAGATCGAGTTGATAACGGTGTCCTCGGGGTAGAGTTTCATCAACTCGTCAATCAGCGACTTCGCCTGATTTGCCTCGCCGCACAACGCCAGCGCCAGTGCCGCGCGCGGAAGGGAGGCACGCCCACGTATGAGCTTCAATCCCTGCGCTGCATCTACTCTAGCTCGGCGGTAGTCTCCGAAGATTGCGCCGCGCATCGATTGCTCAGTGGCATAGCGCGCTGCTATCTCTTTCGTGTCGCCGGGGGAGGCGAGATCAATCGCGCGGCTTGCCGACTCCTGAGACTTGCGCCACCTCCCGGCGAAGGCCGCGGCCCCGGTCTGCCAATCGGATGCTGCGTACTCATCTGGTTTCCCGCTCACCCATTCAATCTGCTCCTGCATTGCCGGCAGGTCGCCGTCGGAGAAGGCAATCTGAAATAGGATGTAGTGAAAATCTGTGGTATCGATCTTCTGCTGCAGTGCTTGCGCGAGAATGTCTTTGGCTTCCGCAAAATGGTTGAGGTGGAGGAACGCATATCCCAGGGCCCTGTACGCAGGGCCAAAATTGGGATTGATGAGGATTGACTCCCGGGCTTCCGCGACGGCCTGGTCGAATTGTCCGATCTGACTGTACGTCACGGCAAGGTCGTTCCATCCTGCCCCATCGCGCGGATAGGTAATCTTTAGCAGCCTTAGCAGGTCGATCCGCTTGCTCAGGTCCCCCGTGGCAAAACCGTAATAGAAATTGGTGATCCGCATCTTCTCGTATTCGCTCACCCTGTCCTTGAGCTTGTAGCCCTTCTCCGCATACTCGGCGGCGAGTCCTGGC
>DASYSA010000313.1:0-6587 GCA_036003885.1 Blastocatellia bacterium
GGCGCGAGGTGTTAGGTTGAAAGTGAAGCTGCTCCAGGCTGACGCCCTGGAGCTTTCTTGATCACTGCCGTCTTACTTTCTCACCGTCGGATACTCGATACCGAGCTGTTCCAGGTAGGTCTTATACTTTGTCGGATCGTAGTAATATCTCTTCAACTCGGGCGCGAACTTTTCCATCTTGTCTCTGTTGAGATCGCGCGCCGGCTGGTCGCTCGGACCGATCAAAGGGGTGTACTTGATCTCTTTCGTCTGAACGTCATTGAAGTAGGCCCACGCCTGCTTCACCAGCTCGGGACCCAAGAGAAAATCGAGCGCAGTGGCCGCCTGCACTTTTGCTCCGGCAGTTGAGCCTTTGTGTGCGATTGGTGTAGCCATAGCAACTGCGTTGGGCCAACTGTGACCGGGAAGGTTTGGAATATTTGCTGGAAATCGCAGATAAACCATCGGCACATTCCACGAGATATCGCCGACGTCGTCTGAACCGCCGCCGCCTGATTCCTTCGGTGGCTCGAAGGCCTTCATCTTGAGCTTGAGCCCCTCGACTTTCGCGCCGATCTCTTGTTGTAAGGCTTTGGCAAGCCTTTGATCCGCCTCCGTCCAGGGTGGCAGACCAACCGCTTCGATGTTCTTCTGCTGGACTTCCGCTATCACCTTGTTGAAGTGTTGGGGCCACGCCGAACCGACCATGCGCTGCGTGACGGCTGTGTCGGTCATCATCGTCGCCGCTTGAGCGAATTTGTTGCCCAGCTCATACAGCTCTTTGATGTGCGGGTAGTCCAGTTCGCGAAAGTAGTACCAGACACCCGCCTCTGAGGGCACCACGTTCGGCTGATCGCCGCCGTTAAAGATCACGTAGTGCGACCGCTGTTGGAGGCGCAAATGCTCGCGTCTGAAATTCCAGGCGGCGTTCATCAGCTCTACCGCGTCCAGTGCGCTCCGGCCGGACCATGGCGCCGCGGCGGCATGAGCTGCCCTTCCATGAAAGCTGTACTGCACGGATACCAGCCCGGTGTTGTTTCCCCCTTGTCCATAAGAAGTAGTCAGGTCGTCGCTGACGTGACAGCCGAGCACGAGGTCGACGTCTTTGAACAAGCCGGCGCGGATAAAGAAAGCTTTCGCGCCCACGAGCTCTTCGGCGACGCCCGGCAGAAGCTTGATCGTTCCCGCGACCCTGTACTTCTCCATCAACTTCTTCAATACGATGGCTGCGGTTACGTTCACCGCCTGGCCCGAATTGTGGCCTTCTCCGTGGCCGGGCGCTCCCTCGACCAGGGGATCGTGATAGGCGACGCCGGGTTTCTGCGAGGCTCGCGGGATACAGTCGATGTCCGTGATGAAGGCGATGACCGGCTTGCCTGAGCCGTAGGTCGCGACCCATGCCGTCGGCATGCCGGCAACTCCTCGCTCGACCTTGAAGCCCTCCTTCTCAAGGATTCCGGTTATGTACTTTGATGTTTCAAATTCCTGGAAGCCGAGCTCGCTGAAGCTGAAGATCTGATCGACCATCTGCTGAGTAAGGGTCTGCAGCTTGTCGACCTCACTGATGGCTTCGCGTTTCAGATCGTCCAGTTTGGATCCGTTTTGAGTTCGGGCGGGCGCTAGGGGAAGAGTGATCAACAGCAACAACGTCGCAAGCGTTGCGTATTTTGCCATGGTCGTTTCTCGTTTTTCGAAGCTGGGTACGCACGCTTCCAGCGTGCCTTCCTTACCGAGTCTTGCACGCTGGAAGCGTGCGTACCCAGGAAGCGTGCGTACCCAGAGATTTGCTAGCGACGGCTGCTCTGCGAAGCGCTGGCACCGGCCGGCAGAGGATGGCCGTTGTGATAATTCGGATACGCCGGCCGCTTCGTCCTCACAACGGGGTTCTTCTTTAGTGCTGCCATCGCAACTTCGATCGCCTTCTCGAGCTGAGGATCACGCCCTTCGCGCCACAACTTGGGATCCATTTCTACTTCGATGTCAGGCGCGACGCCGTGATTCTCAACCTCCCATTCGCCGTTCGCGCTGTAGAAGGCGAAATGCGGAGCAGTTACCGATCCCCCGTCAATCAACGACGGGTAACCGCCAATGCCAACCAGCCCGCCCCAGGTTCGCTTGCCAATCAACGGCCCGATGCCCTGCTTGCGGAACATCCACGGCATCAGGTCTCCACCCGAACCCGCATACTCATTGACGATCATGACCTTCGGTCCGGGTATCACGCCAAATGGAGTCGTGGGTTCCTGACCTTCGCGGACCGCCCAGTAACTCATGACCGGTTTTCTCAAAAAGTCCACGATGTAGTCGGCCGCCGATCCTCCTCCGTTGAAGCGCTCGTCAATGACCGCGCCGTCCTTGTCCAGTTGCGCGAAGTAGTAGCGATTGAAGTTGGTGTAGCCTCCTCCGGCGGTGTCAGGCAGATAGACGTAGGCCAGTTTGCCTCCGCTTGCCTGATCCACCTTTCGGCGGTTGTCTTCAATCCACGCAAGGTTGCGCAGTCCAAACTCATTTGGCACCGGAACGACGGTGACTTCACGTGACCCGGAACCGTCCGGATTTGGTCCCACCCGGATGACCACAGATTTTCCGGCCGTGCTCTCGAAGAAGCTGTAGAGGTTGTCGGTTCCGGTGAGATTGCGCCCGTTGACCGCGAGCAGGTATTCGCCTGCGACGACGTTCACGCCGGGCTGGGTGAGAGGAGCTCGCAGTTGGGGGTTCCAGTTCTCGCCATTGTAGACGCGCGCCAGGCGATAGCGTCCGTTCTCGATCTTGTAATCAGCGCCGAGCAATCCGCCTTGAACGCGCTTCGGGTCGGGCACGTCGCCGCCCCCCACGTAGAGATGACCCACCGACAATTCCCCGAGCATTTCGTTGAACAGGTAGTTCAGATCGGCGCGGTGCCCGAGACCCTCGAGATAAGGCTCGTACCGTTTGGACATCGCCTGAACGTCGAGGCCGTGCATGTTCGGGTCATAGAAGAAATCGCGTTCGATGCGCCACACGTCGCGGTACATCTGATTCCACTCGGCACGCGGATCGACGAAGACTTCCATCTCTTCGGTCTTGATCCGGCCCTCACCGGGTTTGAGCGGCTGCGCCAGAGCGGCGATGAACCAGCCTTCACCCTGCCGATAGAGCATCTTTTCGCCGTTGGCCGAGACCGTAAACGAGCCGATGCCCTCGATGACCTTATCCAATTTACGCTTTTCAAGATCAAACTTTTGAACGATGGCGCCGGTTGCGCCCGCGGTGGTCGGGCCTTCGATAACGTAGAGCATGCCTGCCTTGCCTGGAATCAGCCCGAAGTAACTGCGCTGCGGAATGGGCAAAGCGAGGACCCGTTGGCTGATGTTATCGAAGTCGATTGTGACTTTGACGGCTTCCTTCTTTTCCCCAGGCTTGCCGGGCCCCCCGGGGGGTGCCGCTGCATCGGCTTTCTTCTCACCGCCGTCAGCGGGCTTGTCTCCAGTCTTGTCAGCAGTCTTATCATCCGCGACTTTCTCCTCGTCGCTCTCAGGGGCCAGAGGCGAGGGGAGATCCTTTTTGAGAACCATGACGTAGACGCTACGGGTCGGGCGCTGCGGATAAGCGGACATATCCAGGCCCGCCGACGTATTCGCGGTGTCGGTGCTCGCGGTGAAGTAGAGATATTTGCCGCCCTTGTCGAATGCGGCGAAGCGAGCGTCGCTCAAGCCGTCTGTAACCTGGGTGCTCTTTCTCTCTTCAAGTGAGTAGACGAAGACTGCGTGCATCCACGACTTGAGCACCCGGGTGTAAGCCACCCAGCGGCTATCGGGCGACCAGGCAGGCCCGAGCGTTCCAGCGCCTGACAGAGTCGCATCGATCTTCACAGGAGTGCCCTTGTCGATCTCCACGTACCAGAGGTTAAGCCGCTTGTCGAAGTAGGCGATCTTCTTGCTGTCGGGCGACCAGGTCGGGGAGTAGAAGAAGGAGGGAGGATTGCCAAGGCCGATCTTCTTCACTTCGCCCATGCCGCTCTGGTCACGCAGGTGCAGTGCGTATTCGCCCGATTCATCCGAGAAGTACGCGATCCATTTGCCATCTGGTGACCACGCCGGATCGCGTTCGGCAACCCCCGACGTGTTGGTGAGATTGCGTGCGTTGCCCTTCTCAGCCGGCACGGTCAAAATCTCGCCGCGCGCTTCAAATACTGCCCGCGCGCCGGTGGGCGACAATCTGGCGTTGCCGATTCGCGTGCCGACCTTCTCGTAGCGCGAGCGAACCGAGGCCAGATCCCCGTTAAGCGTGATGTTGACCTTCTTGCTCTTGCCTGACTTCAAATCGTAGAGGTTTATCGAGCCGAACTGGTCGTAGACGATCGCGTCCGGTCCCGCCGCCGCCGATTTTATGTCGAGGGCGCTATTCTGAATGAGCTGTGTCACTTTCTTCGTCGGGGTGTCGTAGGCGAACAGAGTCACTGGACCATTGCGGTCCGAGAGAAAGTAAACGCGATTGCCCACCCACATCGGGTTGAAGTCGTTCGAGGTTTCTCGCGGTATTCGCTCGATGCTCGAATCTGCCAGGTTCGCGATCCAGAGGGCGCTAGCCTGTCCGCCGCGATAACGCTTCCAGGCGTTGAAGGCGCGGGGCAGGGGCTCGTATGCCAGCCTCGCCCCATCTTGCGAGTACGACCCCTCAGTACCCATTGGGAGCGCCACCGGCGTAGGGAAGACGCCATCGACCGGAATGGTGAACAGCCTTAGTGTGCGGGCGGTCTCGCTTGCACGGGGCGATGCGAAGAGCAGCTGTTTGCCGTCGGGAGTCCAGCTCGAGACGATGTCAGGGGCAGGATGATAGGTCAATCTCCTGGGAACGCCGCCCGCCGCGGCCACCACATAAACATCGACGTTGCCGTCATATTCGCCGGTGAAGGCGATCCACTTGCCATCGGGCGAGAAGACCGGTGTCCCTTCGGTTCCCGTGCCGACTGTCAAACGCGCGGCCTCTCCGCCGTCGCGGCCGACGATCCAGAGATCGCCGGCATAGACAAAGACTATTTGAGTGCTGCTGAGCGTTGGATCGCGCATGAGCAGCGGCTTGTCTGTCTGTCCAAAGCAGCCGCCTGCGGCTGCGAGCAAGAGTACGAGAGTCAGAATGGCTTTTTTCATTGGAGCTCCTTCTTGTAAGTCAGAAATCTTACTCAGTTAGTTCTTTCCGCCCTGTCCGTTATGATAGTTCGGATAGGCAGGACGATTGCTCGGCGCCCGCGGGTTCTTCTTGATTTCACTCAGGAGAACCTCTACGGCCTTGTCGAGCTGAGGGTCCCGTCCCTGCCGCCAGGCCGCTGGATCGAACTCGACTTCCACGTCGGGCCCGACGCCGGTGTTTTCAACTTCCCATTGTCCGTTGAGTCCAAAGATCGCTGCATCCGGCGCCGTTACGAACCCTCCGTCCATCAGTTGCGGGGCAGGGAATGAGGCGACCAGTCCGCCCCACGTTCGCTTGCCGATTAGCGGGCCGATCTTCATCTTCCGGAAATACCATGGCAGCGCGTCGCCGCCGCTTCCGGCCATCTCATTGATGAGCATGGCTTTCGGACCGTAAATCGCGCCGAGCGGCGTCGGAATGTCCCGCCCATCACGGAACGAGATGTAGTTGAGCAGCGACCGGTTCAGATACTCGACGATATAGTCGGCCAGCGCGCCGCCGCTATTGAAGCGCTCGTCAATCAACGCGCCATCCTTTTGGGTCTGCGAGAAGAAGTATCGATTGAAGCTCGCGTAGCCCGAGCCTCCGGTGTTTGGCACGTAGACATAAGCCAGCTTCCCTCCGCTCATCTGGTCGACCTTGCGTCGATTCCCCTCAATCCAGTCCAGATTGCGCAGCCCGCCCTCACTGGCCACAGGCACCACAGTTACCTCCCGCGAGGCTGAGCCGTCAGCGTTCGGACCGACTCGAATGACGACCTGTTTTCCAGCCGTGCTCTCGAAGAATTTGTAGACGCTTTCATTGGCCCGGACGTCGCGGCCATTGACTGCGAGCAGGTAGTCGCCGGGCTTTACGTTCACTCCCGGCTGGGTGAGCGGCGCACGAAGTTGTGGGTTCCAGTTCTCGCCGTTGTAGACCTTCGCGAATCGATAGCGGCCGTTTTCTAATTTGTAATCCGCGCCGAGCAATCCACCCGACACGAAGTTGGGCCTCGGCTGATCTCCGCCGAAGATGAACATATGGCCGACTGTCAGCTGGTTCAGCACCTCCTGGAAGAGGTAAGTCAGATCGCTGCGATGCGCGACGGCGGCAACGTAGGGCTCGTACTGCTTCTCTACGGCATTCAGGTCGAGGCCGTGAGCGCCGGGATCGTAGAAGAAGTCGCGCTCCGATCGCCAGATCTCGTGATACATCTGCTGCCACTCAGCCTTCGGTTCGACGGCAACCTCCATATCGCCGACTTTAAGAATGCCTTCCCCGGGCTTAGGCGGCGTCATCGTGGGAGCGATGATCCACTGAGGACCCTGGCGGTAGAGCATCTTCTCGCCGTTCTGCGACACTTCGAAGGCGCCGACGCCGTCGAGCACCTTGTCGAATTTTCGTTTTTCCAGATCAAACTTATGGAGCGTAAGCCCCGGCCCTGCCGGCCCATCCCCTGC
>DASYSA010000314.1:0-11786 GCA_036003885.1 Blastocatellia bacterium
CTTCGCCTCATCGTGCGAGAGGATCGGGTCGTCTTCAACTGAGTCGCGGTCAGCCCTCATTTCCATGATTTCCTGTTTCCCCGGCATATTTCACATCACGTGCGACTTATCGCGCGGCTGGTCCGTAGTGAGCTCACGACAAAGCGATCCAGCAGTCTAACAAACTGACCCGTGTATTCTAGCATGGGGAGAAAACCGCAGTCGCTCATCGTTGCAAGCTTGCCCGCGCGCGCCAGTGAGAAGAGCCGGCGCGCCTGGGTCACTCCCTTCTTGTCCTTTTCGCCGCAGATTATCAAGAGACGGGAATCAGATCGCGAAACCAGCCGCTCGAGTCTTGCCACATTTTCGGCGCCGGCCGCCGACACTGCGGTCTCATACGCTATTCGGGGATCGAGATCCGCAAACTCACTGAACAGAATGTCGCGATATGGCTGGGGTGCGCTTCGAAATCGCCAGGCCACTACATTGCGAATCAGAGGATAGGCCGCCAACTCGCGCAGGGCTAACGCCGCGGGAGTGAAGACCGAGAGCTGCTTTATGTCCCTGTCCGAGATCGCCTGGCGAGGGCTGACCAGCACAAGTGAGTTCACGGTCTGGGGATGTCTCTCCGCACAAACGGCGGCCACAAGTGCTCCCATCTCGTGACCCACAAGAGTTGCATCGAAAATCCCGAGCGACTCAAGAATAGTTTTCAAGTCGTCGGCGTGGTCGTCTATCTCGAATCTGGAATCGGGTGAAATGGGCTGGGAGCGACCTGTGCCTCGGGAGTCGTAGATCAGACAGCGGTATTTGCGTTTCAGTAAATCGACCGCGGGCCTCCAACACTCACAGGACATCGCCCAACCACTTGCAAAGACCAGCGGCGGGCCTTCTCCGCCGAGGTCGTAATAAAGCGGACCGTGTCTGGTTCTGAGTATCATGGATTGCGGAATGCGGATTTCGGATTTGGCAAGATACGATTAGTCCGACTCCGATCGATCAACCAATCCGCAGTCCGAAATCCTAAATCCGAAATACGAAATCCGCAATCCGCAATCCGAAATCCGCAATCCGATTGACTTCTTCGGTCGCCCCGCTTAACATTCGCGTTTCTTTTCGCGCAGGAGTTTCGCGCATGAGAGCAACTGACGAAGAGTTCATGCGGCAGGCGCTGGCAGAAGCCGAGGCAGCTCGCCTCGAGGGCGAAGTCCCTGTGGGCGCTGTGGTCGTGATCGACGGCAAGATCAGGGGCCGAGGCCACAACGCCGTGATAACCAGAACCGATCCCACCGCTCACGCCGAAGTCATGGCGCTCAGAGAGGCGGCGAAATCGGCCGGGAATTACAGGCTGACCGACGCTGTCCTCTATTCGACTATCGAACCGTGTGCTATGTGCGCGGGCGCAATCATTCATTCGCGCATTAAGCGGCTTGTCTACGGAACCGCCGACCCGAAGGCGGGGGCTGTTGACACACACTTCGGCATATGCACGACAGATTTCTTGAATCACAAGGTAGAGGTCGAGAGTGGTATCCTTGAGAGCGACTGTCGGGCAATGATACAATCCTTTTTTCTCGACCGTCGGAAAGCAGATTCGAGTGTGGAGAGGTGCGAGAGCGGTTGAATCGGGCGGTCTCGAAAACCGTTGTACCCGTAAGGGTACCGTGGGTTCGAATCCCACCCTCTCCGCCAATACGATTTTGGATTTTGGATTGCGGACCTGGCAACGCGGATTAGTACAATGCGGATTAATAACGAGCGTCAATTTGCGAAATCACAATCCGCGGTTTGAAATCCGCCAATCCAAAATCCAAAATCTAAAATCCAAAATCGGGAGAGGTGCAGGAGTGGCTTAACTGGCAGCACTGGAAATGCTGTGTACGGGAAACCGTACCGTGGGTTCGAATCCCACCCTCTCCGCCAATACGATTTTGGATTTTAGATTTTGGATTGCGGACGTGGTAGTGCGGATTTATGGCAAGATACAAATGAAATGGCACAACCCATGGTTCACAATCCGGCAATCCAAAATCTAAAATCCAAAATCGCCTTATCAGGCTCCGGAAGTCGTGCAATCGCGCGGCTGCGAACCCCGCCAGGCCGGGAACGGAGCAACGGTAGCAGATCGCGGATGTGCCGCGGCCACTCCGGAGCCTGACCAAATCCCGCGGTGATCGCATTGCCCGGAACCTGAAGGGGCGAAACCACGAATGACACGAATTGCACAAATGACCACTAATCGTTCGTGTAGCTTCGGGTAATCCGTGTAATTCGTGGCGGCGTCCCTTTTATGCCATTATCGAACTTAGTCCCTTCGCCTGCACCGGTCCTCTCGGCAGTTCATTTCGGCGTCTTGCAACGTCATGCGCTAACAGCATAGACTAACGATTCCAACTTCGTGTTGTATCGAGCGTGATCATCAATGTCTGACTCCCAAGTAATAGCCCGGAAATTCAGGCCGCAAGCCTTCGATCAGGTAGTCGGCCAGGATGCAATCACCCGCACCCTGAGAAACGCCATCAAGTCCGGCCGCCTGCACCACGCCTATCTGTTTACCGGCGCCCGCGGAGTCGGCAAGACCACAACCGCACGCATACTCGCCAAGGCGCTCAACTGTGTTCAGGGAATCACCACTGAACCCTGCGGCAAATGCGATTCTTGCCTCGAAATAGCGGCGTCTTCCTCACTCGACGTACACGAGATCGACGGCGCCTCACATACCGGTATAGACAACGTCCGCGACGTAATCATCAGCACCGTCCAGATATCTCCCGCACGCGACCGGTACAAGATCTTCATCATCGACGAAGTACACCAGATCTCCACCCATGCCTTCAACGCACTGCTAAAGACCCTCGAAGAGCCTCCGCCGCACGTGGTCTTCATCATGGCCACGACCGAACTGCACAAAGTTCCGGATACCATCCTGTCGCGATGCCAGATATTCGAGTTCCGAACCATAAACACCAGGAGCATATTCGTACAGCTCAGGCACATTGCCACGACTCTCGGAGTCGAGATAAGCGACCGGGCATTGCTGGCAATATCGCGATCCGGCGAAGGCTCGATGCGCGATGCGGAGTCCGCGCTCGATCAGGTCATAAGCTTCGCAGGCAATTCCGTGGCGGACGAGGATGTCTCGGCCGCGCTTGGCCTCGTCGATATCGAAACACTCGCGAACCTGATGCACGCGATCGCCGAGCAGGACGCACAACGAGTCTTCCGTCTTGTTGACGAGGTCGTATCTCGAGGCTATGACCTTCGCAACCTCTGCCGCGAGTTGATGGTGTACGTGCGCGCGCTTCTGGTGGTAAAGGCCGTCGGCTTCGATCAGGAATTGGTGCAGATGCCGGCTGAAGAAGCCGAGTCGCTTGTCAGGGTGGCCGAGTCGTTCTCCGAACAGGATTTGGTCCGCTTCTTTTCGATACTCGTAAAGACCGAGCAGGATATCAAGGTTTCGTCGCAGCCGCGGTTTCATCTGGAGATCGGGTTGATGCGGCTGGTGCATGTGAGCAGGCTATACCTGCTCGAAGATGCTCTGGCCCGGCTTGCCGATCTTCAGTCGAGAATGGGAGCCTCGACCGCAGTCTTCGCGTCGCAATCAGTAACACCCCGACCTGAGCCGCCCAACCCGAACCTGCGTTCGGGAGCCTCAGTCCCAGGCGCTGGCGTGCGGCCGACTCCTTCAGCAGTGCCTTCGAGACGGGCCGCGCCGCCCTCGCAGATTCCCCGAACGCCAGCCCCCGAACCGCGCGAGGGATCCGGCCCCAGGCAGACGACCGGCTCCGTTCAAAGTAGTTCACACGCGCCGGGTGATAAGTCCAGTCTGGAGAAACAAGGCGACTCGCAGCCTCCCGAGGAACCGCCACCAATTCTCGACGAGCCACCCCAGTTTGACCTGGGACCCGCGAAGGCAACCGCACCGGCAACCTCCGCTCACCGAAATACGGGAGGCCAACCCGCGGCTGAGAAGATTCTGGCACTACTAGAAGCCCGCGGGAAGCGCATGCTCCTTTCGGCGCTCGACCACGCCGACAGCATCAGAGTCGAGGGTGACTTTCTCTGCATCTCGTATTCGCCCTCGGGCACCGTGTTCAAGAACCAGTTGGAAGGCCGAGACAATCGCAAGAGCCTCGAGGAGGTGTCTCGCGAGGTGCTGGCGCGACCGATCGTCGTCTCGGTAAGCGTCGGCAGACAGTCGCCGGCGTCGGCGGCCGAGGCAAAGAAGCAAGAGGCGGTCGATGCGACCGAACAGGCCCAGAAGCATCCCGCAGTCCGATCTGTCATGGATGCTTTTCACGGCGAGGTGATCGAGGTGATCAAGCCTGAGTAAGTGCTGAGTGCTGAGTGCTCAGAACTCAGAACTCAGTACTCAGTACTCAGCACTCAGAACGCGAGGAGGCAATGGAGATATGAAGTTACCAGGTGGATTCGACCTTCAGGAGATGATGCAGCAGGCCAAACAGATGCAGGAGCACCTGCAGCGCGAGATGCAACAGGTCCGCGTTGAGGCCAGCGTCGGCGGAGGCATCGTCAGCGTCTCAATGAACGGAGCCAAGGAGTTGGTTGACCTCAAGATCGACCCCGAGACCGTCAAGAATGGGGACGTGGAGATGCTTCAGGACCTGATTATCGCGGCCGTCAACGAGGCTTCGCGGAAAGCGGATGAGGCAATGAAGGGCAAGTTAGGCTCGCAACTCGGCGGGATGGGGCTCCCTGACGATCTGCTGTAGTCTGCTCTGCACATCGAAAGCTCGCCGGTCAACCAACCCAACAAGGAGAAGCCGTCTCGTCAAGCTACCCTGAAACTACAGCGCACAGACGGCGGAGCAGATGCTCGATTACGTTGAACCTGTCACCAAACTCATAGATGAGCTAAAGCGATTGCCGGGCATTGGGCAGAAGTCGGCTCAACGCCTCGCTTTTCACATCCTCCGCGCAAACCGCGACGAGACCGACCGCCTCGTCCAATCAATCAACGAAGTCAAAGAGAAGATCATTCTCTGTTCCACCTGCAATAACATTACCGATGTCGATCCCTGCCATTACTGCTCGAGCCCAGGCCGAGACAAGCGATCGATGCTCGTGGTCGAAGAGCCATACAACCTGGTGACGATTGAAAAGACCCGCGATTATAGAGGTCTCTATCACGTGCTGCACGGCGCGCTTTCGCCGATCCGGGGCATCGGCCCAGACGATTTGAAGATCCGGGGTCTGCTCGACAGGCTGAGGTCGGGCGACGTCGAGGAGATCATTCTGGCCACCAACCCGAACACCGAAGGTGAAGCGACTGCGAACTATCTCGCAAGGCTATTGAAGCCGCTCGTCCCGAAGATCACCCGGATTGCGATGGGAGTGCCCGTGGGTTCGGACCTCGAATACGCCGACGAAGTCACTATGCATAAGGCTCTGACGAACAGGCACGAGGTGTAGGGATTGGAGATTTCGGATTGCGGATTTCGGATTTCAGATTGATCGTTTTCTTGATCGTTTGGAGTCGCACCGATTAACTATCCTGCGATGAATTCGCAATCCTCAATCCGCAATTCTCAATACGTGTTGTCGCCTCGGAGCATCACCGGCAAGGTCTTGAGCATTATCTTCGCGTCCAGCCAGGGGGACCAGTTCTCAATGTAGAAGATATCCAGCCGGACCATCTCTTCGAAGTGAAGTCGATTCCTTCCGCTCACCTGCCAGAGGCCGGTGATGCCCGGCTTAACGTGAAACCTGGTCCGGTGCCAGTCCTTGTAATGCCGGACTTCATATGGAAGCGGCGGCCTCGGCCCGACGATGCTCATCTCGCCCATCAGTACATTCACGACCTGCGGAAGCTCATCAATCGAGTAGCGTCTCATCCAGTTACCGATACGCGTCATCCGTGGATCGTCTTTGAGCTTGCCGTAGATGGGCTCATCGGGGGTACCCTGGTTGGCATCCTCTCCGGCAATCATCCGCTTCATCAGGATGCGATGAGCTTCATCGTCCATTCCGTCACGCATCGAACGAAACTTGATCATCAGGAACATCTTGCCATCCCGGCCGACGCGCTCCTGCCTGAGAAACACAGGCCCGCGCGACTCGAGCTTGATGAGAACGGCCAGCAGAATCCAGAACGGCCAGGTGAACAGCAGAATGATCATCGAAGTCGCGACGTCCATGCTTCGCTTGAGCGCTCGCTGCGGACCACGGAGGGGTTCCTCGTAGAGCTTGATCATCGGCAGCGTGCCGATAGTGGCAATCTCGGTCTTGCCGGGCAGGCAATCGAAGAGGCTCGGTATGACCCGATACTTGATGTGGTGGTCGCGGCCACATTCCATCAACACTTCGAACATCTTTCGCGGGTTGATGCCGCTGTCGGTTATCAAGACCTCCTCGATGCCGTATCGCTTCACCAGCTCCGGCAGATCGTCGAAGGTGCCCAGGATTCGCACGCCATATCCCTGAACTGAAGTGTCATCTTCGTTCACGCCCGCGGTAACCACGCCGGTCAGCTTATACCCCAGGCGTGTCTTCTCAGACATTTCAGATACGCACACCTGCGCCATTTCACCGCAACCTACTACAATCGTGGGAATCAGATTTCGGCCGTTGAATCGGCAAAGGGCCTGTATTAATCTGACGGCGGAACGGGTCAACCAGAAGAGCGCCATTGAGACAACCCAGTCGTAGATAAAGACCAGGCGCGAGTAGGAGAAGTCGAATAGTTCGAGCTTCCCATCCCGGTACGAGAATCCCTGGCGGAAGAGGAAGGCAATCAACACCAGCACCATCAGCGAGATGGTAGAGGCCTTGAAGACTTTGATTAGGTCGTCCGAGATCGAGAACTCGCCTCGCAGCTTATACAGCCCATACTTGCGCAGCGCAATGAGCTTAACGAACGGAACGAACAGCAACAGCACGAAATAGGGCTGAAACTCCTTGGCGAGTCCGGCCGGCAAACCGCCCTGCGGAGACCACAGCACTGCCGGAGCGTGCTGCCGCGACACATACGCCAGGACGAAGGCCAGCACCGAAAAGACCGCGTCCACTGCCACCAGCGCGGCGACGGGCGCCACCGCCCACACCAAACTCCGTCGACGCGACCGGGTTTGAACCGACTGGTCGGCTATCGCAGCCGCGTGATCAGCCATTGCTGCCCATCCTGCTCCTGCAGCCGTAAAGACTGAGCGCGTAGAGCATCCACGCCTGAGCCCACCTCATGAACGGTGTCTTGATCGTGTAAAGGCGATGCCGCTGAAAGTAAAAGAACCCTGAAGGGTCTTGCATGTTTTTTATGGCCCAATTGACTGATCGTTCGGACATTTCGTTTGCGGCGGGCATCAAGTCGGCCATTTCTACAAAAGTAATCACGGCTTGCGCCGAGCTGTGAACGTCTATCGGGTAGAGCGAGTCATGATAGTATCTGGGTGTTGAGTCCGCAAGAAAGAATCTCGTCGCATAAAAATCGTAGCCGCGCTTCAGGCTCTGCCGGCATCTATCCGTCCCGAGGTGCTCGCCTATGCGCTTGAGTGACACCAGAATGAAGCCGGTGTGAAAACTGTCAACCCAGCGTTGCGACGGACCCTCTCCGTAAGACCAACAACCGTCGGCGTGTTGCCTGGCAATCGTGAACTCGACGGCCTTCTCTGAAGCTTCACGGTACTCAATATCCCCGCTCTTGCTGAATACTCTTGCCAGCAACTCGGCTGCGAGCAGGTTGACATTGTGAACGCGAGAGCGATCCAGCGGTGTATAGCTGAAGCAGTATCCAGTTCGATCCTCAGAGCGGTTGAGCCGATCGAGGAGAAATCGGCAGCTGCTCTGTGCCGTTTCGAAGGCCCGCACGCTTCCGGTTCGCTCATACCAGTCAAGATAGGCCTGCGCCGCAAACACAGTGCAGACGACATTGGGGGTGCCACTCGGAGCGAAGAAGGCGCGCGATTGCCAGTCGAAATTGTAACCCCATGCCGCCTCGGCCTCTCTCGAGATCCGAAGCGAGTCAAGCGAGCCAATCAAAAAGCTGAAGTCTTCAATCAACCCGGCGGCGATATCATTCGGGTTCGAGGAATGGTACTCACGCGGAGGCGAGACGTTTTCAGGCAGAACCTGCCCAAAGCGATCAGAAAGAAGAGCGATGGCTCGTGCAGCCAATGCCAGACCCTTCGAGTTGAGGCTCTTCTTGATTCTTAGCAGAGGCCGAATGTTAACGGGGCTGCGTTTGACCAACTGAGTGATCAACGTTCGAGGAAGCTTGTGTCCTGGAAAAAAGATGCCCGCGACCGGGCTATTCAACCCATCGTAGGGATCGTACCCCGCCCACGACTCCTTGCGGCAATAACTGAGGAGAGCACCCAGGGCGCGATGACAGTCTTCCATGATTTTGGATTTTAGTTCTGAACTTCGACGGGGACCTCGACGTTGATGGTCTGCGGTCGCAGGCACTGCTCGTTGTTACAAGCCTGAATCGTCAGCTTGCCTTGAATGGCGTGAGCTCCAGGCGATGAGCCGGGCAACGCCCGAATCGTGAACTTCAAAACCGCTCGCCCTTCGTATACCGACATCGGCTTGTCGGAGAAGCTGAACTTCTGCATCTTCGGCTTCGGATAGAGGACCCGCCCGGCAGAGATCCCCGCCTGTGGCTCGACCTTGAACGCCGTCGCGACGAGAAACTTATCCAGAGGGCGGTTTGAGTTGATGTGATATCCGGAATCGATATCGATCACGACTCCAGCCTGTAGCGACGCGCCCCTCTTCACACGATAACCGTCCTGCTCCGCTTTCACCTTCACCACCTTGGCCGATGACTGGGCCATCGCCGCAAACCCCAGACAGCCGATCACTATGAATGACGATAATACTCTCGATTTCATCTTCCCCTCCCTGACCCAATCAATTGCAAACAGAACTGTAAATCTTCTCTCTCACGCCCGCTCTTCTGGAGCGCACGTGCGCTTCCGCAAGCCGACAAGCGATTGGTAACGCACTCAACTCTGATCACGCCATCAGAGGCCCCGTCTCTATGCTCGCCGCTTCCCCGCCCTTCGCACACCGAACAACGGCAAAGCAGGTCAGGCTCGTCGCAACCAGAGACTCAAGAGAGATCGGCGGGGGCGTCCGGCCTCGTACGGCTTCAAAAAACGCTTGAACCTCAGCCGAGTGCCCCTTGTCCTGGCTCCCGCCACCCAGCTTCACTCTCTTCCCTTCCCTTGTGAAGTGCCCACTCTTGAAGTCGTCGATCAACGCCACCGAGCCGCCGCAGAATATCTCAATCTGCTCTTTTCCCACCGATTTATCGCCGCTTGCAGTATAGACGATCGAAGCGACCGAACCGTCAGCCATCCTCATTGCGACCGCTACACTGTCGTCCACGAATCCCGTTCTCTCCGTTTCGGAGACCGATTCCGCCGACACCCGAACCGGCAAGGCATCGGTCACCCACTGAACGAAATCGATGAAATGGCACACCTCTCCGATGATTCTGCCCCCGCCCTCTGTTGCGTCGAGCGACCAGTGATCTTTTTGCAGCTGCCCGGCGTTAACCCGATACACAATGGTCATCGGGCCCGAGCGATGCGCGAATCGCTTCTTGACTTCTTGCGCCAGGGGAGCAAAGCGACGGTTGAAACCCACCATCAACAAAGATCCCGATTTGAGAGCGGCAGCGGTGACCTCGCTCAATTCGCCTTCGGTGAGCGCCAGCGGTTTTTCAACAAAGACCGCCTTCCCGGAACTCAATCCTTCGGCTGCAAGACGCGCATGCGAATCGTGCCTCGTCGCCACGAATACGCAAGCCGTCCTCTCGTCACCCAGGATTCGCCCGTACTCCGTCGTCGCGTAGGAGAATCCGAACTGTTCGGCAGTATTCTTAGCCGATACGCCGGTTGCCGCCGCCACACCAAGGAGCTGAACCTTCGCTGAACGCCGCGCAATGGGCAAGAGCACTCCCCGCGCAAACGCTCCAGCTCCGATGAAGCCGACTCCCATGTCATCTTTGCCAAGGCTCTTGGCCAGGATGAGCTTGACCGGCTCAGCTCGCACCTTGCGCGCAGCCGGGTATTCAAGCACCACACCGCAGTAGCGCTCACCACCCTTTCCGGTGATCAATTCGTAGGCCTCGGTGGCCCGCTCTACGCTGAAGCGATGGGTAGTCAGCAGCTCGATGCGAATCTTTCCCTCGGCGGCCAGATGCAGGAACGCCTCCATGTTCCGCTTTTCGGTCCACCTCACGTAGCCGATGGGATAATCATTCCCCTTCTCTTCGTACTGCGGATCGTATCGTCCCGGTCCATACGAGCGCGAGAGGCGAAGCTCAAGCTCCTTCTCGTAGTACACATGGCGCGGCACATCCATTCCGACCATACCGACGACGACGACGCGAGCTCTATCGCGCGCCAGTTGGCCCGCAAGCTCGATGGGCTCGTTCGACTTCGTGCCGGCGGTAACGATAATGCAGTCTGCTCCGCGTCCGTCAGTGAAAGCGGAGCACGCCTCAACCGCTGACTGTGTATCGCCGGTCATATCCGCTCCCGAGCGAGTGGCCAGTTCGCACGCGGCCGGGTCGATGTCGATCCCGAGGACCCGGCAACCAGCGGCCTTCAGGAGCTGAACCGTGAGCTGACCGACAAGGCCGAGCCCAATCACGGCGATAGTCTCGCCCAGTCGGACCTCCGCTTGTCGTATTCCGTGCAGGGCGATCGAACCGACTGTGGCATAGCAGGCCGATTCGAGCGGGGTGCCCTCGGGAACCTTGCAGCACAGGTTCTGAGGCACAAAGAGGACTTCTGCATGCGATGCGTAGCCGCCACCGGCACAAGCAACGCGGTCACCGACTTGAAGGCCGCGCACCGCTTCGCCGACGGCGACAACAATGCCAGATGCGCTGTAGCCCAGCGGCTTGATCTGATCGAGCCTCGCCTTCACCTTCGCGTATGTCGAACGCAATCCCTCGCGTTTGAGGGTGTCGAACATCTGACGGACGAGGTCCGGGCGTCCGCGCGCCTTTCCGATGAGAGAATTCTGCGCGGTCTCGACTATCGTCCTCTCGGTTCCGGCGCTGATGAGGGAGTAGGCAGTATCCACCAACACTCCGCCTGGCCTGAGTAGAGGCGGAGGCAGGTCTTCGACCTTGAGTTCCCCGGTTCGGAAGTTTTGTACGACCTGCTTCATTTGGATTTGTCAGTTGTCATTTGTCCGTTGTCCTTGGCTGGTTTACTGTGAGCCTCATCGACAGCCGGCAACTGACAAATGACAACGGACTACACGAGCGGATATTCGGCTCGCATCCTATGCCTGTACTTTTGAAGGACCTTGTGGACCTGGCGCGGGCTCACTTTTCCTATGCGGCCGGCGATGCTGTAGTGGAGCCCGTGTTCGGGAGGAGCCGGCGCAGCCAGATACTCCATATAGGCGTCGAGAATCTGTTGCTGAACCTCGGCCGGCGGGTCAGGCACAACAGCAAAGGTCCGTTCGTCATCGTGAAGCACGTCCAGCCACCTGAGCACCTGCCACCGAGTTATGTATCCCAGTTGCTCGGCGATCTTTGCGGGCAACTCGGTTAGAGGATAGTGTCTTTTCTGCAACTCTTCCCAGTAGAGCTTCTCGATCTCAAACAGCTGCTGGCGATTCGGGTTGGGAGTGGGCGATTTCTCGTATTCAGCCATCGACCATTCGCGGATCAGCTTCATGACCTGTTTATATGCCAGTCCGAGGGCCACGCTAATCGCGCGACGGCGTCCCCCTTCAGGCCTGTGCCCGCTTTCGACGAACCGTTGATACATCTCGATCGCGCGGCGCTTCTGTTCCTCGGCGACAGTCGCCTTGCCCTGTGT
>DASYSA010000315.1:0-7402 GCA_036003885.1 Blastocatellia bacterium
CTCTACTCCGATGGCACGATGGCAAGAGCAGAGTGGCTGTCAGCACCATCAGACATGTAAAGACGATCGTTGTTCCTCGATCCTCGGGTTCGCAAAGCCAAACTTGGGAGAGGGAATATCCGTGAAATGCATTGGCAAACCTTCTTTCAATGACCGGCTCAAGTAACGTCCTATGTGAAACAGACAAACTACCATGGCTTCCATCCCGCGGGTTGACTTTCAGGAATAGCGGGTGAGAAACCTAACATCACGCCCACCCTGGTAAGGCCCCGCCGTCAGGATAGAGACCCGGTTACGGCACGTGCTACCAGGAAAAACCCGTCGTCCCGGGCCCGTGTTCGAACTATGCTGTTCTTGACAATCGAGTTAGGTTTTTGCTACACAACACCCATCTCGGCATTTCGGACGCTGTTTGTAACGCATCTGCCGGCGGTGTTGACACAGAGCCCGGCTTGGGACTGTCGTCAAAAGTCTTGTCCGTGGCCCCGGCGGATGGAACCTGGAACTCTCCATGGCGAAGAACCTCTACCCGAAGGAAGAGATGAGGCTCCAGTTCCCGGCAGAAATGTGCATTGCGCTGAACCAGCTCAAGCTTAATCGCCTCAACAGCAGTCTCACCAGCCACTGTTCGGCCCTATCACCGGCGCGGCGGTATGAGGTCGATACACATGGGCTTGAGGTTCCAGTCCCAGTACACACTTGCAGCAGAAGCGCAGAGTCTTCTTCCAACTGCTCTTTGCTTTCTACACTCTCTGCTGTGAGATCCCGATAGAGGAATAGATTATGGACGGTACAAAACAATTCCGAGTTGGGATTTTGATACTTGCTTTTACCTGCGCTGCCCTGGCAGCAGGCGACGAGCACAAATTCAGCGAAGCTCAATTAAAGTACTGGGCTTATCAGAAGGTCCGGAAGCCTCCTGTTCCGCTTGTTAGAAATCGCGCACTCGTGAGGACCGAGGTCGATGCTTTTATACTGAAGGATCTGGAGGACAAAGGCATCAAGCCCGCGCCTCCCGCGGATAAAATAACCCTGCTGCGGCGCGCGACTTTAGATTTGACGGGCCTGCCTCCCACTCCCGCTGACGTAGCGTCTTTTTTGGCGGACAGATCTCCCAAAGCATTCGAGAAGGTTGTAGATCACTTGCTTGCATCTCCTCGCTACGGAGAGAAGTGGGCGAGGCACTGGCTCGACCTCGCGCGCTATGCGGAAAGCGAAGGCTTCAAGGCCGATGAGACGAGGCCAAACGCATGGCGCTACCGCGATTATGTGATCAAGAGTTTTAACGATGACAAGCCTTATGATCGCTTCATCGAAGAGCAGATAGCGGGTGACGAGCTCTGGCCCGATGACCCAAACGCCCTGCTGGCCACAGGCTTCAACCGTCATTACCCCGATGAGAGCAACGCCAGAAATCTGAAACAGCGGCGGCAGGAGATATTGAATGACATCACGGACACGGTGGGGGCGGTCTTTCTGGGGACGACTTACGGGTGCGCCCGCTGTCATGACCACAAGTTCGATCCCGTACTGCAGAAAGATTATTACAAGCTACAGGCCTTCTTTGCTGGCGTTCGCGCCAGGGACGACTTCGTTCTCGTCTCCGCCTCTGAACAATCGGAGCACAAGCGGAAGCTGGCCATATGGGAAGAGCAAACCAATGATATTCGCGAGCAACTCGCCCGTCTGGAGGCGCCTGTAGCAAAAGCTATCTACGATGAAAACTTTGCTAAGTATCCGCAAGAGATTCAGGAAGCTATCAAGATGGCTCCCGAAAAACGGGACCCGATGCAATGGCTGATGTACCACAAATCGAGCTGGCTGCTCGAATCGAAGACAGATGAAGATGGGAATGGGATCCGCCAGCGATTGAAGGGCGAGACGCGCAAACAGTGGGACGAGTTGAGAGCAAAGCTTGCTGCTTTTGACTCGTTCAAACCAGCGCCCCTGCCCATAGGGAGCGGGATCACAGACATCGGGCGGAACGCGCCACCCACGCATGTGCTTTCAGGCGGCGCTTACAGCTCTCCGCTCGAAGAGGTTCAACCGGGTTTTCTGACAATAATCGACAAAGAGCCTGCGCGCATCAGCGCACCTTCAAGTGCGGATACGACAGGCCGCAGGACTGCCCTGGCAAACTGGCTGGCAGATCCTCACAACCCACTTGTCGCGCGCGTGATGGTCAATCGCATCTGGCACTATCACTTTGGGCGTGGGCTTGTCGGGACGCCGAGCGACTTCGGGTTTATGGGCGAGACAGAAACAAACAAAGTGTTGCTGGACTGGCTCGCCGCTACATTTGTGGAGAACGGCTGGAGCATTAAGGCTATGCACCGCATGATCATGCTTTCCAGCACCTATCAGCAATCGTCCGCCTTCAACCCGGCTGCGGCAAAGGTGGACCCGAATAATGATTTGCTTTGGAGATTCGGGCGCCACCGCTTGACGGGCGAAGAGATAAGAGACGCGATACTGTTCGTGAGCGGACAGTTGAACCTCAGTATGGGCGGCCCGAGCGTCTTCCCCGAAATTCCTGAGGGGATGGAGGTCCGCGGCGGGTGGAAGAAGAATGAGAAGGAGGAAGAGAAGAACCGCCGTAGCATTTACGTCTTCGTACGCCGCAACTCGCGTTACCCGATGTTCCAGGCCTTCGACATGCCGGACACTCATGAAAGCTGTGCCCGTCGGGGCACAACAACGACTGCACCGCAGGCCCTGTCTCTTCTTAATGACAACGTGGTCCTTAAAGCGGCCCAGAACTTTGCCGGCCGCGTATTGAGAGAGGCCGGATCAGACTTGAACTCACAGATCGTAACCGCCTACCGGCTGGCCTTCTCTCGCGAGCCCGACGGTGTTGAGCGTCGCCTGGCGCTGGCTTTCTTAAACAAGCAGGCGGCTCTCATTCAGGCTCGCCTTGAGGCGAAGAAGCCCGCCGCCATGCCGCCCGGCATGCCGCCACATGTTGATCCTCAAAAGGCGGCGGCCCTCGTCGATCTTTGTCATGCGCTCTTAAACTCTAACGAGTTCGTTTACACAAACTAGGAGTTCACAATGGAGCACAGCGAAAAAGAGGAGCGTTCTTCGCGAGAGAGTGCGCTTGTCGACAGGCGTGATTTTTTGATGAAGTCCGGCAGCGGTTTGTGCAGCATCGCGCTGACTTCGATGCTGGCCCAGAACGGGCTGGCGCGAACGCTTGGTGATGAGCAGACGTCACCCGATCCACTCGCGCATAAGTCGCCGCACGTAAAACCTCGCGCCACTTCTGTAATCTGGCTGTTTATGGAAGGCGGCCCGAGCCACCTGGACACGTTTGACCCTAAGCCGGCGCTTGCTACCCTCGCGGGGAAACCTATGCCCGAGTCATTCGGCAGACCCATTACAGCGATGGGGACTGCGGACAATAGTATCCTGCCGACAAAACGGGTTTTCAAGAATCATGGGAAGAGCGGAATCGCCGTATCCGACTGGCTGCCAAACATCGCAGGTCTTGTGGATGATCTTGCCATCATCAGATCTTGCTGGGCCGACGGCTTGAATCATGTCGGGTCGGTCTGTCAAATGAACACAGGCTCGATATTGGCCGGCCGCCCTTCCATGGGGGCGTGGGTCACATATGGGCTCGGGACCGCTAATCAGAACCTGCCTACATTTGTGATAATGGCTGACGACAAGGAAGTGCTCGGAGGCCCGAAGAACTGGAGCGCAGGGTTCCTGCCCGCCACCTACCAGGGCACACAATTTCGTAGTGGGCCGAACCCTATCTTTTACCTCACGCCGCCGGAGACGATAAGCGAAGAACAGCAGCGAAACAAGATAGATTTCCTTACGACGATCAACAAGCGCTTTTCGGCGTCCAAAGGCGATGACACCGAGTTGCTGGCGCGGCTGAACTCCTACGAGCTTGCGTACCGAATGCAGGCGGCTGCGCCTGAGGCGGTCGATCTGTCGAAGGAGTCTGAAGCCATAAAGAAGCTTTACGGATTGGATAATCCTATCAGTGCGAAGTACGGGACCATGTGCCTGATGGCGCGGCGGCTGGTCGAGCGCGATGTTCGTTTCATTCAGCTCTATTCGGGGAGTGGGAGTGCGTGGGATGCCCATGCCGATATCGAGGGGAATCATTCCAGGATGTGCGCCAGCTCGGATAAGCCGATCGCAGGCCTGTTGACGGATCTGAAAGCTCGCGGGTTGCTCGACAGCACTCTGATCGTTTGGGGCGGCGAGTTCGGGCGAACGCCGTTTTCAGAAAAAGGAACGGGACGCGATCATAACCCGTGGGGCTTCTCTATGTTTATGGCAGGGGCGGGAATTAAGGGCGGCCAGATCATAGGGGCGACCGACGAAATAGGATTGCGGGCCATAGAGAAGAGAGCTCACGTTCATGACATTCACGCGACGATCCTTTATCTCCTGGGCCTTGATCATACCAGGACGCAATATTTCCATAACGGGCGCTTCGAAAGACCTACCATCAACGGAGGGGAGCTGATCCGCGAATTGATTTCATAACTCTCATTGACTCTCACCATGAATCCAAGCCCGGTATCGAACGAGTTAACGCGCCGTGAGTTCCTGTCACTCTCGGCCGGGTTGGTGATTGTCGCATCTTCGGGCGGGTTGAAGACCGGCGATAAGCCCTGGTATGCGACAATGCGCCGTTGCGGCCAGATCAACTTCAACGAGCGCGATCCGCTTGCAATGGACGTGAACAGCTGGGCCGATTACTGGGCGTCACTCAAGGTCGATGCTCTTCTGCTCAACGGCGGCGGCATAGTAGCGTTCTACCCCACCGAGATCCCTTACCATCACCGTAGCGAGTTTCTGGGCTCGCGCGACCTGTTTGGCGAAATGGTAACCGCCTCGAAGAAAAGGAACATTCGTGTGGTAGCCCGGATGGACTGCAACTACGCATATGAAGAAGCGTTGCGAGCACACCCGGAATGGTTTGAACGCAACCGCGATGGCTCGCCGCGAAAACACAACGAGTCCACCTGGCTCTACAAGACCTGCATGTTCAGTTCGTACTTCTCCGAGCAAATGCCGGCCATCTATCGCGAGATCAATCGACGATATCCTGTGGATGGGTTCTTCACTAACGGATGGCCCAGCACCGGCTCTCTGGGAGTCTGCTACTGCGAAAGCTGTAAAGCTGTCTACCGGGACACAGTGGGCGGGACTCCTCCTGAACGAACCGATGCCACCAACCCGCTGTACAGAAAATACTATGACATTTTCATGGATCGGGTGTTGGAGGTATGGAAATTGTGGGACGGAGTGGCCAGGGAGAAGCACCCCGATTCAGTCTATGTTGGTAATCTCGGCGGCGGCATACGCGTAGTCAAGGATGTCGAAAGACTCGCCGAGGTAGCCGGGTGGTTCAACGCAGATCACCAGGGCCGCTCAGGTGATACCGTAATCTGGGACTGCGCGCAGCAAGGTCGTGTTGCCCAGTCTGTGATGAAAGGGCGGACGATAACAAACGTCACCGGCTCTTACAGCAATAGCCGTCCAGTGTGGCGCCATGTGGCGAAAGCGCCGGCGGAAATGACGCTGTGGATGGCCCAGACTGCGGCCAGCGGCATGGTGCCGTGGTTTCATTGGCTGGGGGGCGCACCCGAAGACAATAGATGGCGCGACGTTGGCAGGACATTCTTTAACTGGCTAGCCGCAAACGAGCCGCATTTTCGCAATCGCCGCTCAATTGCCGACCTGGGTGTGCTCTTTCCACAGAGTACAATTGCGTTCTACAAATCCGGTGAGGGGCCGGGAAGTTGGAAGGACGCTGAACGAAACCAGACAACAGAATATTTGCAGGGTCTCTATTATGCATTGCTCGAAGGCCGCTTCCTCTTTGACTTTGTACATCAGCAAGACCTGAGCTCTGAGACGTTGCGGAAATACCGCGCGCTTCTAATTCCGAACGCCGCCTATATCAGCGACGAGGAATGCAAACAGATCAAAGCATACGCAACACAGGGCGGCTCAGTCCTGGCTACTTTTGAGACCTCGCTCTATACGGAATGGGGCGACAGACGGCGCGATCTTGCGCTTGCCGACCTTTTCGGCGTTAGTGTTGCCGGCGACACGATCGGGCCGTTCGGCAACAGCTATTCACGCATAGAACAGCGACACCCGGTTACTGAAGGCTTCGAGGGAACAACGCTGCTGCCCGGAGCTGAGAACCGCGTGCCGATTCGGGCGAGAGAATCTGCCCCACTCGTGCTGAGCGTCGTACCGTATTACCCTGCTTTCCCGCCCGAGATGGTCTTCCCCCGTACTCCACGGACAAACGAACCGGCTGCGCTACTGCGCGAAAATGGAAACTCGCGTATTGCATACTTCGCAGGTGACATTGATCGGACGAACTGGCGCTCAGGAAACACTGACCTGAGCCAGTTGATTCAAAACAGCGTAAGGTGGGTGTCAGGCCCACACCGGCCGCCGGTATCGGTTACAGGCGAAGGCATAGTAGAAGTATTCGCCTGGGAGACCGATCCCGGTTACGCGTTGCACATCTTGAACTACACGAATCCGAACATGACCCGCGGATTCGTGCGACGTTTTTACGCCATCGGCCCTCAGAAGGTGGAGTTCGAAGTTGGGGCGGGAAAAAAGGTGACCAGCGTACGTTCCTTACGCGCCGGCCGCACTTTGCCATTCAAACAGAGTGATCGGACAGTGCGCTTTCAAGTGCCTTCTGTGACGGACTATGAAGTGATCGCATTAACATGATGGGCTACGGCCTGACTAGAATCGGATGAGGGTTTCGATCTACTTCGCTTTCCCTTTAGTTTCTGGATGGCCCGCAACGTCCTTTCGCTGATCGCCAATCTGAGAATCGCAACATCGAGGGCCTGACCCCGCCCTTCCTCGGTTCTGTGAGATTGAACGCTTTCTCAAGACGACTTCTGAATCTGGTCGTATAGATCTTCACAAAAGCCCTGGATTATTTGCTTATCGTATCCATCACCAGGTCTTTCCAACATGTCCATAAGCAAATTGTACTGAGCTAGAGCCAATTCCCTGTCTCCGCTCTTCAAGTATGTTAAGCCCAAATTGTGATACAGCATTGGATCATGCGGTTTAAGCTTTGGCCTCCCGATGTGCATCAATTGCCTTTTCGTATTGACGGGCTTCAGTGTAGAGCCGGAATCGAGGTGCCTGACCCTGCCGCAACTCTGCCTTCTGTGACTCTCCCGAGAATTCCGCTACAGGCTGTGAGTGCGCAAAATCGTGACGCGCACCCATGTTCACCAGGCAGCTTTTTTCTGTGAGACGTTTCGGGCATACTCTGCCGGAGGAAGAATCGGAACATGAACAGCTTTCATCGATGGTACTGTCGGTCCGCCCTCTGGAAGAAGATGCTCGCGACGCAGGTGATGCCGTGGGCGCTCAAGGGCGT
>DASYSA010000316.1:0-6986 GCA_036003885.1 Blastocatellia bacterium
TTCTACGTGCTGGACAACTACGCTGCGCTCAGGTCGATCAAGCCTGACCTGCTCGCCGCCGATGCACATCTGTTCGAAGTCAAGGACGCCCTGCTCTACATTCAGTCGCAACCGCTCGGGGGACGCGGCAAGAGCTTTCAAGGGGAGTCGTTCTACACGGCCGAAAATCCGCCATTCGGAGCTACGTTTACCTACTATTTGAAGGAGGCGCTAAAGACGCGAAAGCAGCAGCGGCAGGAGGCCGAGAAAGAAGCGGAGAAGAAGAAGGAAGCGGCAGCGCTGCCGAGCCGCGACGATCTCAGGGCCGAAGAAGAGGAAGAGCCTCCGGGGATCGTATTGACCGTTGCGGATTCGGCCGGGCGCGTAGTTCGAAGGCTCAATGGTCCGATGTCGGCTGGCATCAACCGCTTCACCTGGGACCTTCGCTATCCGGCGTCGACGCTGCCGGCGCAGCGGCCCGTAGATCCAGTCGAAGAGATCTTTAACGAGGGCGGTCCGTCGGGTCCGCTGGTAATGCCGGGTAGGTTCACGATCACGCTTGCCAGGAAGGTAAACGGCGTGGTGACTCCGCTCGGCAGACCTCAGCAGTTCTCCGTCATCATCGAAGGCACCGAGTCCTTGCCGGCTGCCGACCGCGCAGCTCTGGTCGAGTTCCAACAAAGAGTAGCCCGGCTGCAACGGGCCGTCAGCGGGGCGCTCGAAACAGCGAACAGTTTAAAGACGCGATTGGGAGCGATCAAACGCGCACTCCAGGAGACTCCGGCTGCCGACCCCAAACTGACAACCGAGGCGATAGGGCTGGATCGGCGAACGAACGAGATACTTCGAGCATTGCGAGGCGACAACCTGTTGAGGTCTCGCAATGAGAACGTGCCGACCTCGATCAACGAACGCGTCTCGAGTATTGTTGGCGAGCAGCGGATGTCGACGTCGCGTCCGACGCAGACTCAGGTAGACGATTACAACGCGGCGGCCCAGGAGTTCCAGCAAGCGCTTGGGAGCTTGCGATCATTGATCGAAGGGGATCTTGCGAAGCTGGAGAAGGCCATGGAGTCCGCTGGCGCCCCATGGACTCCCGGCAGGATTCCTGAGTGGAAAGACAATTAGGTTTGATCATTACCGCCTGACACTCAGCCTTGACCGCCACTCTGTAAGAGACGTACAGTCATCCTGTACAGATCAAACGTGGTGAGTATTCCATGGCCATTCAAACAACCTACACAAAAGCCCGAGCTAATCTCGCCAGGCTCTGCAGCCAGGTCACTGAGAATAGAGAGGTCGTAATCATCAACCGGAGGGGCAATCAAGACGTTGCGTTGGTTGCCGCCGACGAACTCGCAAGCCTGATAGAAACCGCCCACTTGCTGAGGTCGCCCAGGAATGCACAGCGCCTTTTGGCTGCGCTCGATCGGGCAAGATCGAGGAAGGGGAAGCCCCAAAGCATAGCGAGACTACGGCGGGAGACCAGGCTTGACGAAGAAGACTAAGGGTCGTAGCAGCAAGAAGAGTGAACGCGATGCTGTTTTCCATCCGGAATTTCGTGAAGACTTGAAGTCGTGGGTGAACACAGAACGCAAGATCGCGCTAAGGGCATTCGATCTGATCGAAGCCATAATGTCAGACCCGTTCTCTGGAATAGGCAAGCCCGAGCCCTTGAAGTATCTCGCATCAGGCGCCTGGTCAAGACGGCTTACCCAGGAGCATCGAATTGTGTATCTGGTTTCTGAAGATCGAATCGATTTCCTCCAGTGCCGATACTACTACTGATCCTGGCATCTAATCCTCACCGGTCCGGAGCCTCTCCTCGCCTACACCGCATCTAACTCTACATCCTCAGACCAGTCACAACACTCGGCCAGCTTGAGAAGCCTTAGCGAGTAGAGGCAAGGGGAAGCGCCTCTGCGCTCGGGCGGTTGTTTGACCGCAAAAGGTGGCCAAAGGGCTCGGCTTGGAGAGTCGCGCCCTGCGGGGACCGATCGGGTGAAGAAAATATTTTTTCAGTGGTCGGTTTTTTTCTGCCACATTCCGCGAATGCTTTGCGTCAATAGTAACGAGGGAGAAGAGGTTAGAAAAGTTTATTTGAGACGATCATAGAGAAGGTTGTTTGTTATTCAGGTCTAATATATCGGCGGCGCCCTCCCGCTCAAGCAAAACAGCCGTCGAATTTGACTGGTCCCTACTTTGGCCAGTCATGCGTGTCCTGGGTGTGGTGATCATCCCCTCCCTGCACCCAGGGTTCTGAGCCTCAACCCTGCCAAAAATCCGACTTTCGCCTGAGAGTCGGGGGGCTCAATTGAGGACACGAGAGGCCGACGGCCTCTCGTGGCCTCTCATACGCATCCTATCGGGCGAACCCGACCTTCCTACGACAACCAGACGCGTGACACTTCATGGATCTATTGTTTCAGCGAGGGCTGGAGAATCGTATCCCCAGTAATAGAAGAGATCAGAACTCTCAAACAGGAATCCCTGGTGAGAGATCGGTGGTGTGGTGGTTCGAATGAAGGATTGACAGCCGAAACTCTGGCGGAGTCTCAACATGCAAGCGCGGCTAGAGCCGTGCGTCGCCGGGAGAACCTGGGATGAGGTGAGCTCTTCCCGCTTCCCTAGAATGCATGCTTGTTTCGGAACACCAACAGATAAATCCCGGCGGCGAAGAAGGGAAACAAAAGGATCAACGCCATCAGCACGATCTTCGACGCCGTGTCTCTGTTAGATCTCATCACGTCGCTCAGCGCGAAGATGTCCAGGATGATCGCTCCTACCCATAAAAGATTCCAAAGCATAAACTGTAAGTCTCCTTAGCGGCCTACAAATCTCCAAATCTTTCCATTCTCAATAGCAGTCTGATTGGCTTAAAACCCGAGTGTGATGAACCATTTCAGGATCGTTGCCCATGCTCTTCTATCACGACATTAGGGTTTACGAAAGCCGCCCCGCGAAAGTTCGAAAAGCTGTTTGCCTGGGTACGCAGGCTTCCGGCCTGCAGGCTTGTGGATGGCCGCCGCACGATGGAAGCGTGCGTCCCGGGAAAATTTCTCGCAGTGAGCCGCAGTTTCAATTACACTCAGTAGGATCTGTTAGAGGTGGTTTCTTGACAATGCCATTGAGCACACCTAGAATCCCGACCATCACACGGTCCCTCGCCGTGAAGACTGTGCAATCCCGGCAGGGTAGTGTTGGGGTTTTTCATTCTGTGAAATTTCGGTCGATTATCGCCTCTATTATCTTTGCGCTGTCCGCTGGCGGGATCAGTCCTTGTTTGTGGCCTTCTCTCTCTCAGGTTCACGCCGCACCCTTTGTACCGCAGTCCGCGCCACAGGACCTCGAGGTGTTTCAGGGGTATCTTGACCCGGCGCCAGGCGGAATGGATGTTCGATATGCCTGGACCCTGCCCGGAGGTCGCGGCGAGAATGTGACCATCGTCGACATCGAAGTCAACTGGAACCTCAAGCACAACGACCTTGCCGCCGCGACCGCCGACCTCGCAATCCTGGTCAGAGGTCCCGACCCTCAGCCTGAGCTCAATGTGAATCACGGCGCGGCCGTCCTGGGCGAACTCGTCGCGGCAGCCGATGGGGTCGGCGTGACCGGCATCGCGCACCGCGCGAGGCTCGGGTTGGTCAGTCCCGTCACCGACGCAAACATTGAGAAGGTCGCAGACGCGATAACCCGGGCCGCCCGCAACCTCCAGCCCGGAGATGTGATCCTGGTCGAATCTCAGACGTTCGCGGGGCCCCACTTCAATCCTCTGACTGGAGCCGGGCTCGCGCCCGTCGAGTACGAAACTCCCATCTTCGAGGCGATTCTGGCGGCGACTTCGAGAGGCATAGTAGTGATCGAGCCGGCAGCCAATGGTTCCGATGACCTCGACCATCCAGACTATCGCTCCGTATTCGATCGCGCCGTGCGAGACTCGGGGGCGATCATGGTGGGTGCAGGCAAGCCGCCCGCGGGCTACGGCAAGGGACCCGACCGGGCTCGAACCGATGAATCGAACTTCGGGTCTCGAGTCGACGTCCAGGGTTGGGGCCGGGGAGTGGTGACCTGCGGCTTCGGCGATCTACGCAGCGACGACGGCGAGAACAATTGGTACACTGACCGATTCGGCGCGACTTCGGGTGCCAGCGCTATGGTTGCGGGAGCGGCCGCGGTCATTCAGAGTATCGTCAAGGCGCGCGGGCAAGAGCCCCTTTCGCCCGTGCAGCTCCGGCGTCTGCTCGCAGCTACAGGGACGCCTCAAGGTGGGGACTTGAGCGAGAACATCGGCCCGCGCCCGGATCTAAAAGCCGCAGTGGCGCTGCTGGATACTGACTCAACCCTCCACGATCCGAAGATCACAGCACTAAAGTTCAAGGGCGCCAGTGGGAAGCTGATCGTAGATGGCGAGAACTTCATCCCGGCTGACTCGATAGTGGAGATCGGCGGTACGCCCGTCGCGCGGCTGAAGTACCCATCAAGCTATTTCCTGCCCGGCGGCACCACTACTCGAATAATGACCAAGGGCGACATCAGTGCCTTGTTGCCGCGCGGTGTCGATGTGGCGGTCACAGTCTTCACTCCAAGCAGCGGACGGCGATCCTTGCCTTACATGTTTCGCCGCAACTGAGTAGTACGCAGTCACAATGACTCTTTAGGAGAAACCGGAGGTACTCGATGTTAAGAATGAGAGTCCTGATCACACTCGTCTCGGTGGCCTCGACGCTGCTTCCTGCGAGTTTCACTGCAATTGCGCAGACACCAGCGACTCCGACTCCGAAACCAGCCGTGAAGACGGTGGAGGTAACACCAGCAAGAGCTGAAGCCGAAGTCGGCCAACAGATCAAATTCAGCGCCACAGCAAAAGACGAATCCGGAAAGCAGCTCGACCTTAAGCCGACTGTCTGGTTCGCCGCGCCATTTGACGTTGGCGGCGCCGATATGATCGGCACGGTGAGCACCTTCAGCGCGGGTGAGCTGCGAGTTGGAGTCATCATCGGCGGCAAGGTCGGCTACGCAACGGTCACCGTGAAACCCGCGCGAGTAGCGAGAATCGAAATCGATTCGCTCCCTGGCGGCCTGGTGGTTGGCGGAGCCATCAAACTCAACGCGACCGCTCGCTCGGCCAACGGCGACCCGCGAAACGAGGCGGCGCTCGTTTGGGCGTCCGACAGTCCAGCGGTTGCGACGGTCGATGCGGCGGGAGTCGCGACAGGAATCAGGCCTGGCCGCGCTGTCTTGCGCGCGAGTTCCGAAGGAGCGAGCGGCACTCTAACGGTCAATGTTGTGCCTAATCCGATCCATACGCTCGCCATCGATCCAAAGTCCGTGAATGCGCGCACCGGGGATGTCGTGCGCTTCACCGCAAAAGCTCGCAGTGCGGCGGGTGTTCCGGTGAAAGAGGCTTCAGTCAGGTGGGCGGTGAGCGGAGAAGGAGCGATGATCGAGGGGGACGGCGGCTTCGTCGCCGAGCGACCCGGGACCTACGTCGTCTCTGCCGCGGGCGGCAGCCAGACTGCCGTTGCTTCGGTTGTAGTCACGCCGCGCAATGTCGAGCGCGACATCGAAGTGGTTGGCCGAGCGAAGGTGAAGGACGTTCAGACCGCTGAACAGTGGATATTCGGCAACTACGCCTATGTCTCGTCTGTTTCGGACAGGCTGTTTGTCTATGACATCTCAAATCCAGCCGAGCCTAAGCTGACCGACACGATCAAGCTCGACGCGCGCATCCTGAATGACGTAAGCACGACGGCCGATGGGCGCATTACGGTGCTGTCGCGCGAAGGCGCGTCGAACCGGAAGAATGGAATCGTTTTTCTGGACTCGTCCGATCCGGCTCACCCGAAGGTCATCTCGGACTACACGGCGACGGTGTCAGGCGGGGTGCACAGCGCCTTCGTCGATGGCCACTACGTCTACCTGACCGACGACGCGACGGGTTCGATGCGGGTCATAGACTTCGCCGATGTGAAGTCGCCAAAGGAAGTGGCCCGCTGGGAGGTGAAGAGCCTGACGGCTAAGGTCCATCGGACGCCGATGGGCGAATCGGTTGGGGGGCGCTACTTGCACGACGTACAGGTCAAAGACGGGCTGGCGTACCTGGCCTATTGGAGAGATGGACTCGTGATTCTCGACGTGGGCGCGGGCATCAAGGGTGGCAGTCCAGAGAAGCCGGTGTTTGTCAGCCAGTATCGCTTCAATCATAACGAACTGTATGGCGACGGATGGCTTGCAGGTGCGCACGCGGTGTTCCGCTACAAGAACTACGTCTTTGTCGGCGATGAAGTATTTCCCGGCGAGTTCGACATTCAGTCGAGGCAGCGCATCCCGGTCCGGGGCATCGCTCACGTGATCGACGTGACGGACATCATGCATCCGCGCAAAGTAGCGGAGTATCCGGTGCCCGAAGCCGGGGCTCACAACATCTGGGTTAAGGATGATGTGATGTACATGGGCTACTACAGCGGGGGCGGACGGGTGGTCGATGTATCGGGAGAGTTGCGCGGCGACCTCTATCGCGAGGGCCGGGAGATCGGCCGTGTCTGGACTGGCGACCCGGAAGGCTTTCGCCCGAACCAGCCGTTTGCGTGGGGAGCGCAGCCTCAGGGCGACAAGATTTTCTTCATAGACATAAACAGCGGCCTGTGGATTGTGAAGCTGGGGAAGGTGAAGGATAAGGGATTGACGACGAGCCCAGGGAATTGAAAGGAGATTTCGAAACGCGAAATGCGAATTGCAAAATTTTGCAATTCGCATTTCCCACCTTCGTACCTTAGTGCGGGGCTTGCTGACGTGAAGGCTCCATTCTCAAGAAATCAATTCCCGCAGCCTGCTCCGCCACATCAACTGTAGCTACAGTCTTCAATGATTCCAGATCGATAATTTCTACAGTACCCGGTTCCGAACCAACCCCTTCGACCGAGATGAATGCGTAGCGATTATCGGGCGAGACCACTGCTCCATGAACCACTCTGCGTTTCGTTCGAATTCGACCCAGCTCGCGCCCG
>DASYSA010000317.1:0-9217 GCA_036003885.1 Blastocatellia bacterium
CGACCACGTCGAGATGGATGAGTTGTGGGATGAAGCCAAGAGGAAAGAGAAGCAAGGGACTGCTTGAAGCTTATTTCGGCGGGTGCTAGTATCCGGGCCGCAACCAGGACCAGATAAGATACCGGTTCGCCCTAAGGAGGACCATATGAGCGCTCTTCCGATAATGATCGGAGTGCTTTGCATTCTGGCCATCGCCTATCGCTACTACAGCGCCTTCATTGCAACGAAGGTGCTGGTGCTGGACGACTCGCGGGTGACGCCGGCTCACACAATGAATGACGGCCAGAACTACTACCCGACAAACAAGTGGGTCTTGTTCGGTCATCACTTCGCGGCGATCTCGGGAGCCGGCCCCCTGGTCGGACCGGTGCTGGCTGCGCAGTTCGGGTTTCTGCCCGGCTTGTTGTGGCTGGTTATCGGCGTAGTGCTTGGCGGAGCGGTCCACGACTTCGTGACGATTGCGGCCTCGATCAGGAGACGCGGCAAATCGCTCGCCGAGATCGCGAGGACTGAAGTGAGTCCGCTGTCTGGCCTGGTAACCGGAATTGCGATCCTGTTCATAGTCGTCATCGCGCTGGCGGGACTTGGTCTCGTAGTGGTGAAGGCGCTGGGAGAGAGTCCCTGGGGTACCTTCACTGTTGGGTTCACGATCCCGCTCGCTTTGTTCATGGGCCTCTACATGTACAAATTTCGAAAGGGGAAGGTTCGCGAAGCAACGATCCTGGGGGTGATCGGCCTGTTCTTTGCTGTGATTCTTGGGGGACGCATTGCCGAGTCATCGCTTGCATCGACCTTCACGTTTTCGGAAGCGACGATAACCTATATGATGGCCGGCTACGGGTTCATCGCCTCAGTGCTGCCGGTCTGGCTGCTGCTCTGCCCTCGCGACTATCTCAGCTCTTATATGAAGATCGGGACAGTGGCTTTCCTGATCATCGGCGTGATCGTGGTTGCGCCCCACCTCCAAATGCCGCCGGTCACACCCTTCGTGGCGGGCGGCGGGCCGATCATTCCGGGCAAGATCTATCCGTTCGTATTCATCACGATCGCCTGCGGAGCCATCTCCGGATTTCACTCGCTGATCAACTCTGGTACGACGCCGAAGATGCTGAACAAGGAGACCGACGCTCGAATGATCAGCTACGGCGGCATGTTGATGGAGGGGTTGGTTGGTGTCGTCGCGTTGATCGCGGCGACTTCGCTTCTTCCGGGCGACTACTTCTCGATCAACATCGACCAGTCGACCGAGCAGAAGAAGGCCGCTTACGTGCAGTTTGTGGACACGCACAGCACGGACAGCTTCAACATGCACGAAGAGAAGCTGCAGCAGTTGACCGAGGAGACGGGTGAGAAGAATCTGCGGGGACGAACCGGCGGCGCGGTTACTCTCGCGGTCGGCATAGCGCAGATATTTTCCGGGATCCCGGGACTTGGCGGGCTGATGAAGTACTGGTATCACTTCGCGATCATGTTTGAGGCTCTCTTTATTCTAACGACGATCGATACCGGGACCCGTGTAGCTCGATTCATGCTCGGAGAATTTGCCGGCAGGTTCTATAAGCCGCTGGAACGGCCCGACTGGATGCCGGGAGCGATCATTACGAGCGCTCTGATCGTATTCGGATGGACCTACTTCATCCGCACCGGTTCGATTTCGACGATCTGGCCTATGTTCGGAATAGCGAACCAGTTGCTGGCAGCGATAGCGCTGTGCGTGGGGACGACGGTCATCATAAACTCGGGGCGAGCCAGATATGCGTGGGTGACGATAACCCCGCTGGTGTTTGTTGCGACGACGACGCTGACGGCCGGATGGCGATCGATATTCGACAATTTCCTGAAGGATACGTTGAATCCTGAAACGGCCTTTCGTGGATACTTGAACACGTCGCTGACGGCAATCATGATGACCTGCGTCGTGATCGTGCTGATCGACTCTCTGTTTCGCTGGCGGCGCACACTGAGGGGGCATGCTGTAGCGGTGGAGCCGCTGGCCCAGGTGGGAGACTAGGAAATGGGAAGTGCGAAATGCGAAATGCGAAGTGCGTGAGGGAATTTCGAATTTCGCATTTCGAATTTCGCATTTCCCCATTCCCATTCCCCTTGTAAAACGGGCTAACAAGGTTGTATAACAACCGGGCTCGGTTCTGTGAGCATTCCACAACTCTCTGTCAATACCAAGTGAGGTGGCTCCTATGAAGAAGGCTATCAACGTCAGCGTTAACGAGGTGGTCCACCAGAGCGAAGTTGAGCCCCGACTCCTGCTCGTCCACTATTTGAGAGACGTGCTGGGTCTGACGGGAACACACATCGGCTGCGAAACCTCGATCTGCGGCGCCTGCACGGTGAATCTGGATGGCCAGGCGGTTAAGTCATGCACTGTGTTTGCGGTGCAGGCCGATGGCGCGAAGATCACAACCATCGAAGGGCTCGCCGTCGACGGCCAGTTGCACGAAGTGCAGGAAGGGTTCTGGGAACAGCATGGTTTGCAATGCGGCTATTGCACGCCCGGCATGATCATGGCTTCCGCGCAGATTCTGGACCGCAATCCCGATCCGAGCCGAGACGAGATACGACACGGCCTCGAAGGGAATCTGTGCCGCTGTACCGGCTACCAGCACATTGTAGAGGCGGTGCAGTACGCGTCCCGCAAGATGAAGAGCCGGTCGGCGACTGGAGACTAGTCATTTGGTCACTTGTCATTGGTCACTTGTCATTTGTCCGGAACGGGCTTGGCCTTGGACGGAATGCAAATGACAAATGACAAAGGACAAGTGACAAGGTTGGAGGATTTATGGCCAAGTATGTTGGACAAAGAGTGAAACGCACCGAGGACCCGCGCTTGATCCAGGGCCTCGGTCACTACGTCGATGACATCAAGCTGCCCGATACTCTCCACGTTGCGTTCCTGCGCTCGATTCACGCGCACGCAAGAATCACCAGCATCGACACCAGCGAGGCCGCACACGCGCCAGGAGTTGTCGCGGTCTATACCGGGAAAGATGTCCAGAAGGTAGGGCCCGTTCCCTGCGCCGCCGCCCTCCCCGGCCTGAAGGTTCCCGACTATCGGGTGCTCGCAGGGGACCACGTGGTATTCGTGGGCCAACCCATCGCCGCCGTTGTCGCCACCGACCGCTATGCGGCGCGAGATGCGATCGACCTGATCATGGTTGACTACGACGAGCTCCCGGCGGTGATCGACGTCGAAGCCGCGGCAAAAGGCGGCCCGCTCGTCTATGAGGAATACGGCGACAACATCGCTTACACGCTCACGGCTGGTGAGGGCGACATCGACGCCGGGCTCGCCTCCGCCGACCGCATAGTCAAGCAGCGACTCGTCCACCAGCGGCTTGCGCCGATTGCGATGGAAGGCCGGGGCGTACTGGCGCGCTACTATCCGGGAGAGAAGGAACTCACCATCTGGTCTTCGACCCAGATACCCCACTTGCTCAGGACGCAGCTCGCGATAATGCTGGGCATGCCCGAGAACAAGCTTCGGGTCATCACTCCCGAAGTTGGCGGTGGATTCGGTTCGAAGCTCAACGTCTACGCTGAAGAAGCGCTGCTGGGTTGGATATCGATGCAACTTGGGAAGCCGGTCAAGTGGATCGAGGGTCGTCGCGAGAATATTCAGGCCACGATTCACGGTCGCGGCCAGGTCGGCTACATCGAGATCGGCTGCAAAAACGACGGCACGATTACAGGACTCCGTTACAACGTCTTTGCCGACATGGGCGCGTATCACCAACTGCTTACGCCTGCGATTCCTACGCTCACGGGGCTGATGTTGTCGGGGTGCTACAAGATCCCCGCGATTCAGATGAACGTGACCGCGTGCTTCACCAACAAGATGGCGACCGATGCTTACAGAGGCGCGGGTCGGCCCGAAGCCACTCACGTCATCGAGCGGGCGCTCGATCTTGTGGCCGACGAATTGAAGCTGGACCCGGTTGAAGTGCGGCGCAGGAATTTCCCCACTCCTGAAGAGTTTCCATTCAAGACCGCTACCGGACTCTTTTACGACAGCGGCAACTATCAAGGCGCGCTCGATCGGGCGCTCGAGATGGCCGACTATGCCAGCCTCCGCGCAGAACAGAGGAAGGCGCGCGACCAGGGACGGCTGATAGGCATTGGCGTATCGACCTATGTCGAGATATGTGCGATCGGGCCTTCGCAGGCGACGCCGGCGGGCGGATGGGAGAGCGCAACAGTGCGAATCGAACCGACCGGCATGGTGACCGTGCTCACGGGAGCCTCACCGCACGGACAGGGACAAGAGACGTCTTTTGCGCAACTCGCCGCTGATGAACTAGGCGTGGATATGGACCACGTCACGGTCATTCACGGCGACACCTCCATCGTGCAGTATGGCATCGGCACGTTCGGGAGCCGCGCCACGGCGGTTGGCGGAACCGCAGTGTTCATGGCGATCGCGAAGCTCAAGGAGAAGGCGGCGAAGATTGCCGCTCACATGCTCGGCGTTGAGGAATCGACTGTCGGGTTCAGCGAAGGGCAGTTCGCTGTCCAGGCCGCCCAGGCTGCGGCGGGCGGCGCCTCTTCGTCGGCGGGGAGCTCCGGCAGGAGCATCACGATTCAGGAGGTCGCGCTCGCAGCTCACCTTGCCAAGGAGATACCACCGGGCAGCGAGCCCGGGCTGTCGGCGACTCACTTCTTCGAGCCGACGAACTTTACTTTCCCGTTCGGCACTCACATCGCGGTCGTCGAAGTTGATCGCGAGACCGGAGAGGTGAAGTTCCTGCGCTACGTGGGAGTGGACGATTGCGGGAAGGTGCTGAATCCGATGCTGGTCGACGGCCAGATCCACGGGGGCATCGTTCAGGCGCTCGGCCAGGCGCTCTATGAGGAGCTTGTTTACGACGAGCAGGGACAACTCATAACCGGAACATTGATGGACTACGCAGTGCCGAAGGCTGCCTTTATTCCGTGGATGGAACTCGATCGCACGGAGACGCCTTCGCCGGTCAATCCGCTTGGGGTTAAGGGCGTGGGCGAGGCCGGAACCATCGGGGCGACGCCGGCGATAGTGAATGCGCTGGTTGATGCGCTCGAGCCATTCGGCGTGCGCCATCTGGACATGCCGGTCAGGCCGGAAAGCCTGTGGCGAATAATCAACGCCTAGAGGACTCCGCCCGGGCACTGAATTCAGTCTGCATTGCAGCAGGGAGGAAAGGACAATGATTCCAGCACAGTTTGAATATGTGGCTCCAAAGACTCTTGAGGAAGCGATCTCGTTGTTGGCCAAGAACCCTGACGAGGCAAAGATACTCGCCGGCGGCCACAGTTTGATCCCGGCGATGAAGCTTCGGCTGGCGATGCCGCAGATGCTGATCGACCTTGGCCGCATCAAGGACCTGTCGTACATTCGCGAGGACGGCGGCCGCATCTCGATCGGAGCGATGACCACTCACTATCAGCTGGAATCATCGGACCGTCTGCGCGATCTCTGTCCGCTGTTGCCCGAGACTGCGGCGCAGATTGGCGATGTCCAGGTGCGTAACAAAGGGACGATTGGGGGCAGTCTCGCTCACTCGGATCCGGCCGCTGACTGGCCTGCTGCGATTATTGCGCTGTCTGCCGAAATGGTAGCGGTCAAGGCGAACGGTGAGCGCGTGATCAAAGCCGACGACTTCTTCGTCGATATGCTGACCACAGCGCTCCAGCCGGGCGAGATCCTTCGCGAGATTCGCATCACTGTGCCTCAAGGTCGCGTAGGTCAGGCTTATATGAAGGTCGCGCAGCCCGCTTCAGGCTTCGCCGTCGTTGGAGTCGCCGTGAACCTGGTGCGCGATCAAGGGGGCGCCTGCACGTCTGCGAGCATTGGGGTGACCGGAGTCGCTTCGAAAGCGTATCGAGCGAACGGCGTCGAAACGGCGCTGGTCGGCAGTTCGCTGGACGGGAAGGCCATTGCCGCGGCTGCGGTGCATGCAACTGACGGAATCGACGCGAACGGCGACCTGTACGCGTCGGACGACTACCGCCGCCATCTCGCCCAGGTCTACACTCGCCGCGCGATTGAAGCGGCTGCCTCAAGGGCGAAATAAGAAACGTTTCGCGTTTTGCGTTTTACGTTTTACGTTCCGCCCACAATACCGTACGGATAACTGGTGAGGAACAGGCTTGATTACTGAACGTAAAACGCAAAACGCTAAACGTAAAACGTTCTTTTATGAAGATCGAAGGCACACAGGAACTGCGCGCCAGCCGCGAGCGAGTCTTTCAGTCCCTGATCGATCCCGCAGTGTTGCAGCGCTGCATACCGGGCTGTGAACGACTTGAACGGACGGGCGACAACGCCTTCGCTACCACTCTTCGAGCCGGAGTCGGGTCGATCAAGGGAGAGTTCACAGGCATCGTGCGCATCGAAGAGATGCGGCCGCCCGAGCACTATCGCATCGTCGTTGAAGGGAAGGGACAGCCTGGATTCGTGAAGGGATCAGGCGACCTCGATCTTGATGAGCGAGACGGCGTCACCATCATCAGCTACAAGGGTGATCTCCAGGTAGGAGGCACCATCGCGGGCGTCGGACAACGAATGATTCAGGGCGCCGCCAGGATGATGGCCTCCCAGTTCTTCGCCGCGATTGAAGCCGAAGCCAGAACCGAAGCTCACGACCCCCCGCCCAAACATGGCTTTTTTCGAGCGGCCCTGAGATGGCTCTCAGGGTGGCTGCGTCGAACACGTCCGAACATTTAAGTATTGAATCACGCGTCAAACTACAGTAGCATTGCTATTCTTTCCCCTGCTCAGAGGTTGAGGTGATGCTGTCGATTGCCCGTTGGCTCCGTGGCGATCATTTCCGTCCGGTGTTACCAACCAAAACGTAAAATGTGAATCGAGAAACGTTAGCTTGGGTACAGTAAGGTTAATGCTCGGGAGGTCCCAGGGATTTCGCGGGAACAATCACAGTATTCTATTTCGAAAGAGGTAAAGCCTATGTCTAAGGGTCTCAGACCCATCGCTCTCTTTGTCGTTCTGGTTCTCAACTTGATGTTGGTTCCTGTCAATCACGCGTCTTTCTCCCAACAACCAAAGTTGATCCACAAACGTTCTGCAACGAGCGATGATCAGCCGCGCTACAAGGCCCTTCCATCTCACGAAGACGGTGAGTTCGTGATTCGGGAGATAAACGGCGAGGCGACTTGCCGCGAGTCGACGCCCCAGGATGCCGAGCTGTTCAAGCTACAAGAGCGCGACATAGAGCTAAAGCAGATTTCACACGTTGGCGAAGGGATCACCACTCAGGCGACCGGCCTCACGATCACGCTGCGCGCCACTGCTCAACTGGATGCAAACCCTACTGCAAAGGCCGCATTCACCGCTGCTGCAGCGAGGTGGGAGGCGTTGATTCAGAGTCCAATCACGGTAATCATCGATGTCGATTTCGGGCCGACCCGATTTGGCGTGCCGTATCCCGGAAGCGATGTTCTGGGCGCCACGAGCGTGCAAGGCGTCGGCGACACTGCGAATTATCCAGATATCCGTTCGAGGTACATTAGCCACGCGTCAGGTACCGCTGAGACGACGCTTTGCAACGCTCTGCCTTCAGGCACTGTTAGCACTGATATAGGCCCTACCTCAGGAATCCTCGCGCCCACGGCCCTGTTCCGCGCGCTTGGCACCTTAAGCGCAGTTGCCGACCCGACCAGCGAGGTAGCCCTCGGGCTTCCGCCCAGGATCGGTTTCAACTCCGCATTCGCCTTTGACTTCGATCCCAGCAACGGCATCGATTCAGACAAGACCGATTTCGATGCTGTGGCGACTCACGAAATCGGGCACGCGCTCGGCTTCTCTTCCAACGTAGGCAGTAAGGAGTTGAGTCCTACTCAGCCAACATTCCTCGCAGCGATGGATCTGTTTCGTTTCAGGCCGGGCGTGTCTCTGGCCACATTTCCAACGGCCCAGCGAATACTCTCTTCAGGCGGCTCACAGATACTCTTTGCGGGTAGCGGACCCGAATTGGCAATGTCGACGGGAAGGCCGAATGGGATGGGCGGTGATGAGAACCAGGCCTCACACTGGAAAGATGACTTCATAACCGGCACGTACATAGGCATCATGGACCCCACCATCGCAAAGGGAGTTCGGAAAACCATCACGAGCAATGACACGCTGGCCTTCGATTTGTTCGGCTACACGATGATGGGCCAGGCGCCACCGCCGGTCGATGATGCGGTAGCGCTCATCTCGGGCACCCCGGCTATGGGTTCAATTAGCGCGCCGCCCGATGCGGACTCCGGGGTTCTTGGCGGGACGCAGTACTCGATTCAGGTGCCTGCAGGAACAACGCAACTGAAGCTCGATCTGAACGGGAATCAGGATGTTGATCTGTACGCGCGTTTTGGGGCAAAGGTCGCGATTGACGACGATGGCGGAGTGATTCTCGACCATTTTTCTGACTCCCTTACTGGAGTCGAGTCGATAACCGTCAACCTCGTCAGCGATCCGCCGCTCCGGCAGGGGACCTACTTCATTGCGGTCGCCAATTTTGGACCTGGCGCGGTCACCTACTCGGTCACCGCCACAGTCACTGCCGGCGGGGGACCAGTCGGGAGCCCCCCTGCAATAAGCAATCTTGTGGCGAGCCTTACCGGAAACACACTCAACTTCACCGGCACCGTCTCAGATCCGGATGGCGACAGAGCCCAGGTGCAGTCATCGCGGCTCAATGGCGCCAATCAGGCCATTGCCACCAGCCCCGTGCGACCGGCGCCTTTCGGAACCGCGACGTCGGCGAACTTCAGTATTAACATCTCCGGCTTGGGCCCCTTTCCTTCAGCAGTGCAGGGCACGCTGCTATTCATTGATAGCCAGGGCAATAGAAGCCCTACGGTGACGGCCGACTTCAGTCAGGCCGATTCGGGCGGGCCGACGATCAAGAATGCAACGTTGAGTGGGTCGAAGATGGTCATTAAAGGCACCAGACTTAGCGGCGCACTCATTGTTGAGGTGAACGGCGTGGACGTCATCACGGTTGACGTCGGTTCCGACACGAAGGCGAAGGTAAAAGGCGTCGCGTCCTCTTTGCTCGCTGGTGCCAACCGACTTCGCGTTCGCCACGGCACGTTGAGGTCGAATATCTTCGTGTTCACCCAGTGAGACGACAGTTCGTCTCAAACCTAACGCGGAAGCCAGCGGGCATAAGCCCGTGGTAGCTCGCTTTCGACCTGACGCAGAGTCGAGGGAGACCGGAAGCCA
>DASYSA010000318.1:0-8384 GCA_036003885.1 Blastocatellia bacterium
ATGAGTTCGTAGCGGTTACCGTCTTCGGGCAAAGAGTCCAGGTCCGCAATGGTTAGAAGTGGCTCAATCCTGGCAGCCATACTCGTTTCAAACTCCCTTCGCTCAAGCTATCACAAAAGGACAACCTCATCAAAGCACGTCGCCTTGCCACTCTGTTCGGAACGCGGTTGTTTCCTGCTGACCGCACTGTTGCGTTGCTCTGGTCGCGCCTCCGGGTGTTATAATCCCGCCGCCCTGTTCGACAGTCTGTTCGTGAGGCAAGTCAGCAGAGTGCGAATCCCATGGATCTAAGGCGTGGATGAATTCCAAGCGGCTGACTGCCATCTCCACAGCAATTCTTTGCTCGCTTCTTCTGAGTTGCCAAAAAGGCGAAGAGAAGCCCAACAACACCGGCCCTATTCCCGTAGGCATCATCTCCTCATTCACCGGACCCGAGGCGAGATTCGGACAGGCTCACCGCAACGGCTACGAGATGGCGCTCGAAGAGATAAACTCGTCGGGCGGCCCGCTCGGACGCGAGCTCGAGTTGCTCTATTATGACGACACTTCGCGAGCAGAGGTTGCGATGTCCGCAGTAGAGGAGCTCGCGGAGAACTCGAGTGTCGCCGCGATCCTCGGCGCTTACACAAGCTCTTCCACATTCCCGTCGACGGCGGTCTCCGATCGATACCAGATTCCGATGATAGTGCCTACCGCGGTGACCGATGAGATCACCCGCCAGGGCTACCAGTGGGTCTTCCGCGTCTGTGCGCCGGCGGCATCCTACGGGGAGGGAATGACTGACTTCTTGAAAGAGGCTGCCGGGGCAACTCGCCTGGCGATAGTCTACGAGAACACCCAGTTCGGATCGAGCGTAGCGCACGCCGCGCTGGAGCGGGCGCCGCGCGCGGGTATTGAGGTGGTTGCGTTCGAGGCGTACGACGCAGGGGGCACCGATTTCACACCCCTTCTCACGAGAGTGAAGTCTGCCAACCCGGACGGCGCGCTGTACATCTCGTACCTCGCCGACGCAACCCTGCTGATGAGGCAGTCGAAAGAGATGGACTTCAATCCGAAGGTCTTTACGGCGGGCGGTTCCGGATTCTCATTGCCCGATTTCCTTAAGGGAGCAGGTGACACCGCCGAGTATACCGTCTCGATAACGCAATGGACCCCCGACGCAGGGTGGAGCGGGTCGCGCGAGTGGGCCGCGAAGTTCAGAGCGCGCTACAACAGCGAGCCGGGCTATCACGCGGTTCAGGCATATGTCTCGCTGAAGGTTCTTGCCGACGCGATCACTCGCGCGGGGACGTCCGGACGAAGAGCGATAAGAGATGCCCTCAGGTCCACGAGCATGGATTCGATCTTCGGTCCAATCAGCTTTGACGAAAAGGGACAGAATGCTCATCCGGTCGCGATCACTCAAGTCCTGAACGGCAAGTTCGTCACGGTCTATCCGCCGTCGGTTGCGATGCGGCCGCCTGTGATTCCGACTCCGCCCTGGAGCGCTCGCAGTAGTCAGCGCGGCGACACGGGTAAGGCTTCTGTTGCTCAAGTGAACGACGTCTCCGGCACGCAGAAGTTTCTTCAGAGCGTCGCAAGCGGCCTGTTGACCGGCGGAATATATGCGCTTATCGGGATCGGACTGACGATTATTTTCGGCGTCATGCGAGTGGTGAACTTCGCTCACGGCGCTCTGGTGATGGTTGGGATGTACAGTACTTATTTCCTGTTTACCTACCTTCACATCGATCCCTTCCTGTCGCTGGTGGTTGTAATGCCGGCGATGTTCCTGGTCGGCGTAGCGATAGAGAAGTTGCTCATCGAGCCGGTATTGAAGGCACCGGAGCGCAATCAGATTCTTCTCACCGAGGGGTTGAGCATTGTCCTTATCAACACCGCGCTGCTGCTGTTTACTGCCAACTACCTGACGATGACGACCAGCTATGCCGGAGCGACGGCGCGGCTGGGAGGAGTCAGCGTCAGCAAGCCGCAGCTTGGAGCTTTTGCCATCGCGTGTGTCATCACCGCCGCGCTCTACCTTTTCTTAATGAAGACGGACACCGGGCGGCGGATAAGAGCAACGGCTCAAGACTCCGAGGCGGCGCAGATTCTCGGGGTCAACATCAAGAGGGTGCAGACTCTGACATTTGGGCTTGGAGTCGCCGCGGCGGGCGCGGCCGGGGCCCTGTTGATGCCGATCTACTATCGAGTGGAGCCCTATGCGGGCGCACCGTTCTCATTGAAGGCTTTCATCGTCGTGGTGCTGGGAGGGATGGGCAGCGTAACGGGAGCGCTCGTGGGAGGGCTGCTGCTGGGCGTAGCCGAGGCGCTCGGCGCCGTCTACGTCTCGACTGGATACAAAGACGCGATCGGGTTCGTGATCTTTCTCCTGGTACTGTTATTGAAGCCTTCGGGACTCCTGGGAAAATCCAGAGTATGAAGATCAAGTTATGAGAGGAAGACTCGCGCTGCCGTCACTGGTGCTTGCAGTATTTTTGCTCGCGGGACCCTTCCTCTTCCAGGCCCGCTACGCCCAACACGTCCTGATTCTGGTCCTGCTATATGTGACGCTTGGATCGGCGTGGAATATCCTGGGAGGGTTCGCGGGGCAGCTCTCGCTGGGGCACGCTGCGTTCTTCGGAATCGGGGCATACAGTGCGGCGATCATCGCCAGCAAGAGCGCTGCTTCGCCGTGGTGGGGAATGGTCGCCGGCCCGATAGTCGTTCTTCCGGTTGCACTTGCGGTTGGGTGGACCTGCTTCCGCCTTCGCGGGCCTTACTTCACGCTCGCGACCATTGCGGTGGGTGAAGTCGTCCGGCTCGTGGCTCTCAACTGGGGCTCGCTCACGGGAGGCGCGGTCGGAGTTGTCATTCGCCCGTCAATATTCAGCGGGACAAGCAAGGTGCCATACTACTATGTCATCCTGGTTATCGCCGTGGGAACAGTAGCACTCTGTTGGATGATTACCAGGAGAAAACTCGGTTACTATCTGCTGGCGATTCGCGAAGATCAGGAGACAGCCGAATCGATCGGCATCGACACGACCAGGTACAAGCTCATAGCCCTGTTGATAAGCGCATCGCTGACTGCGCTGGCGGGCGCCTTTTACGCGAACTACTTTCTGTTCGTAGACCCGAGCCAGAGCGCAACAGTACTTACTCTCGCGCTGTCGGTAGAGATAGTCTTGATGGCAATAATCGGCGGACAGGGAACAGTCGCGGGGCCGGTCTTAGGCGCGATTCTGCTGAAGGTGTCATCTGAAGTCTTTCGAAATGTATTCAAGCAGGCCAACCTGCTGATCTATGGGTTGTTGCTTATTGCAATCATTCTATTCATGCCTGACGGCCTCATGGGGGGCCTCAGGAAGTGGATGAACAAAAGGCGTCATGCGTGAAGAGTGATGCGTGAGACGTGAGGCGTGAAGCGGATCACGCATCACGCATCACTCTTCACGCATCACGAATCACGGATCACAGCGGGAGTGCCATTGCCTCTTCTGGAAGTCAAAGACCTGACAAAACGCTTTGGCGGAGTCACTGCGGTGGACTCGCTCAGCTTCAGCGTCAATGAGAGTGAGACTATCAGCATCATAGGACCGAATGGGGCAGGAAAGACGACGGTGTTCAACTTGATAACCGGGTTTCACCAGCCTACTCGCGGCCAAGTGATATTTGAGGATCGCGAAATCGCCGGCCATAAGCCGTACCAGATCGCACTCGCGGGAGTCGGCCGCACCTTCCAGATAGTGAAACCGCTCCGAGGGCTGACCGTCTTTGAGAACATTCTGGTCGGCGCCTTCGCTCGCACCGACGACCGCGGCCGGGCACGAGAGGTCACGGAAGATATCCTCCGATTTACGGGACTGGCGCAGGCGCGCGATGCGATTGCCCACAGCCTCCCCCTCGCTATGCGAAAGCGCCTTGAACTGGCACGGTCGCTCGCGACTCGCCCTCGCGTAATCCTCCTCGACGAGGTCATGGCGGGTCTCAATCCCACCGAATCGCGAGACGCTGTCGAGTTGATAAAGAGGCTGAAGGACGAGCGAGGCATTTCGGCCGTCGCGGGGGTCGAACACGTGATGCATGTGGTGATGAGCATCTCGGACCGGATCGTTGTGCTCAATCAGGGAAAGAAGATTGCTGAAGGCACGCCTGAAGAGATCGCAGCCGATAAGGAGGTCATAGCGGCTTATTTGGGAGAATGAGTCGTTAGGCCAGCGGTGAAAACACGTTTCGCGTTTCGCGTTTCGCGTTCAGCATTTGGGTTTGGTGGTTCCCATGTGACCTACCAACTTCAAACCCAGAACGCGAAACGAGAAACGCGGAACGCGAAACGTTCTTTTCAATCGCCGGCCGGGCCCGACGCGACGGGATGGATCGGAACTTCAGGCTTCATCCAGGATAATTGGACCAGCGCATTCTCGGGGACGGTAACAGGATCGCACACGCCGCATCTGATACAGGGGTCCGTAGCCGGACAGGGCTTCGTGATCTTTCCGGCCATTGCCCGCAGATATTCCTTCTTCATGAACTCCGTCGTCAGTCCAATGTCCACGACATCCCATGGGAGAGGCTCCTCGAGCGATCGTCTCCTGAGCGCATAGTCGCTCCAACCGCGCATCGTCTGCCGCCAGTTGCCGGTGCGGTCCACTTCGAGGATGAACTCTGAAACTCGCCGATCGCCGAGGCTGAGTAGTGCCTGAAGCTGCGCTATGCGTGATGACATGGCTCGCACTTCCACGTTGGGAATCTGCTTGAACGCGCGGGTCAGGTACTTGATCTTTTGATCCAGCACGCGTTCGGGCTGGATAGGCTCCCACTGGAATGGAGTCTGAGGTTTTGGCACAAATGCATTGAGTGAAACGATGATGGAACCCACGCGCCCGCGGGGTCGGCCAACCTCGATCATTCGATCTTTGATCCGTTCGGTCAATGAGACGATCGCCTCAATGTCTTCGTCCTCCTCGGTCGGCAATCCTATCATCATATACAGCTTCAAATTGAAGATGCCGCGCTCGAAGATCATCTCGGCGATCTCAACTATCTGGTCGTTCGTAAGGTTCTTGTTGATTACCTGGCGCAGCCGGTCTGAGCCGGTCTCGGGCGCAATCGCCAGCTGCTGGTCGTTTCGCCGCACCAGCGCGTCGAGGAGTTCAGGCGAGATCTGGTCAAGGCGCAGCGACGAGACGGAGACCTGATAATCGAGTTCCTCCAATCCATTCAGGATCTGATGGATCTCAGGATGATCGCACACCGCAGTTGCCACTAGTCCTACCTTGTCGGTGTTCTTGCGCATCTCGGCCGCTCGAGCCAGCAGTTTCTCAGCCGAGAAGACCCGGGGCGCGAGATACGAGTAGCCCGCCCAGCAGAAACGGCAACCCATCGAGCATCCGCGGGAGATCTCCATCAGGTAACGGCCGCTCATCTCCGTATTATTGGTCAGGATATCGCTCGCGGGAATGAAGTCGTCGTCGAAGTTTCCAAGGCCCTCCTGCTTGCGCATAGGGTTGCGCATCGTAAAGACCCGGCGAGGGGCTCCATTCGTGGGCTCGATGTGTCCGAGGCTTCCGTCCTCGTGGTAGTGGACGGAGTAGAACTTCGGCACATAGAATCCGGGCTCCCGCGCCAGAAGGAGCAACAGCTCTTCGCGAGAGGAGGCCCTACTCATTGTCTCCATCAGCGCCGGTACGAGCACCTCGCCTTCGCCGACGCACACGACGTCTACAAATGCAGCAACAGGCTCCGGATTCAGGAAAGCCGCCGCTCCTCCCATTACCACGAGCGGATGCCACTCATTTCGGTCCTCTGCCAGAATCGGAATCTTAGACAGCCTCAGCAGCTTCGGAATGTTCAGGTAGTCGGTTTCAAATGAGACCGAAATCGCGAGGACGTCGAAATCCGTGACAGGAGTCTCGGATTCAAGCGTTAACAGCGGCGCGCCGGTCCGCTCGAGATCCTTCTCGATGTCTGGATCGGGTACGAATACGCGTTCGCAGGCAACACCACTGTATGAATTGAAGAGTTGATAGACGGCTTGCAAGCCGAGGTTCGACATCCCGATGTAGTAGGTATTGGGATAGGCCAGCGCGATGTCCAGCCCACGTCCTCGTGGGTTGTGGTGCACCCGGCCTTTCTCCTGTCTCTTTATTTCTCGATAGCGATCTCTAATCTTTTGCATCTGGGTAGTTCTTAGTGTGTGGTCTCCTGGTCTCCAAAATTAATGCTCTAAGACAAGCCGCCATAGTCAGGGTTACTCGAAGATCTCGAGCAGGCCGGTGACATCCTTCGCGAAGAAATCGGGTTGCTCTCTCTCGAGTTCATGACGCGGCGCCGGTCCCCATAATGCCGCTATCGTGCGAACACCCGCCGCCCTGCCGGCCATAATATCGAACCGGCTATCCCCTACGTACGCGGCCTGACTCGGCAGCGCGTTAAGCATTTCCAGTCCCCGGCTTATCGGATCAGGCTCAGGCTTATGACGCTCCGTGTCTTCGAGAAACACGCTCTCATCGATCATTCCATCGAGCGAACACAAGCTCAGTCCACGACAGGCGAGTTCGCGGCTCTTCGATGTTACAACTCCAATAGCATACCCCCGCGATCTCAGTTCGGCAATCACCTGTCGTACACCCTCAAAGGGTCGGGCCATGGAGTCATGGTTTGCGACGTTGAACAGTCGGTACTCAGTGAGCAAGTGCTCAATCACCTCTGACTCGCCCGCTCCGCCCGCGGCCGGGCTTTCCAGAACGCTTAATGCAAGCAGACTTTTCATTGCTTCGCGCAAGGGAATGCCAAAAGTCTGAATCAGCGCGTCGCGGGCCGGCCTGCTTCCGCAGACGGTCTGCCAGGCGTGGTCGAAACATCCGAGTATGAGTCCGGTCGTATCGATCAGTGTGCCGTCCAGATCGAATAGAATCGCCCTTAACTTGTTCATCTTTCTCCTGGGTCGGGTCGACCCGCCATGCGGGAAGGCAGCATTATAACTGCACCACGCCCTGCCGGCAATTATCGACTTTCGCTGCCCACTTTGAGCTCCGATGTTACCATGGGCTGGATACTTTGTTGGCAAGCCGCGGGAACATAGTATCCGACGGATAAGACCCGTCGTCCTCCGGTTAATCGGCCAGAAAAGGGGTTTCTATTCGGAAAACCGATGTTGGGGCGGTATCTTGCGATTTCAAAGGCGCCGAGTCAGGCTATGGCATAGTTTGTGCAGCACCCGTCCCGGGACTTGTGTGAGTGAGTCTGAATTGGATCAGATTTGTTGGTTTCTTTTCCAGTTTTTGATTGCTTTTATTTTTGTTCCGAACTATGATGGCGCATTCTTTCTGTAGTAGGCTTTGCATCGGCTTTGCGCAGGACCCCCGGTCGGTTTCAAAGGCTGGGAAAGATTCAATACTTAAGTTAGGGTCGGAAATGAAGTTAGTCTAGCGCTGGATTGGCTAGTATCGAGGCGCGGCGCTCGGAGCGGTATCTTGAGCGCTGGACCTGGAGGGCTAGTCTCTCGGTGAATCGGTGAGCCGGGCGGTTTGGCTCTTGTAGGCTTGCCCCAACTTAGAGACTTGAAATAGCTCGAGTTTGAGAAGACGTAGACACACTGAAAACGGAGAGGGAATAACGATGAAGATGAAAAGAGTCGCGATAATGGCAGTACTGGCACTGGCGATAGCTGCAGTGGCCGTGCCGCTCGTGGGCTTGCGTGCTCGTGCGGCGAGTGGTTCCGCCGGCGTCAAAGCGATTGCCCCAATCTCTAAGGCTATGTCAGCCGAAGCGGCATCGGTAGCTCCGACCGCTACGGTTACGACAACAGCCCCGCAGCGTGAAGTCGCGGGAGGACCCATCAGATCAGACGTAAGTGAGGGCCTTTTCGGGAGAACGCGAAAGGGGACCGACCTTGGGAAGTTGAGTGAGAAGATCGCGAACCGGATAAAGGGGGGCGATGGGATCTCTCCGCAGGCAGGGGAGCCGGCGACAGTTATGAACGCCCAGAGCCCGCTCTCCGCGGCGTTGGTAACGACTATAGGCGGTCGTGATAACCAATTCTCGGAAGTAGCGCTGCTGGCGGACTGGGATGGTCGTGAAGACTGCGTAGCGGACCGGACCCAGAAAGTCGACGACTTTTCATTTTCAGAGTTGGAGATCGATTTTGTATTGACGAGGGCAGCGATCTCCGAGCACACGTTCGCAAACGGATTCAGTGAGAACGTGATCTACTACGGGGACTCGATCGGAGATTTCTGGATCGGGACGGACACGAATCCCGGTACAAATCCGACGGGAGTGAGCGTGGTGGACACGGTTTTGAGGATCAACATACCGGAACTGATCCAGACCAACACGTCAGGTGGAGTAGCGCTGTTGAACCCGGTGGCTGGAGACTGCATCGACGATCAAGTGACGGT
>DASYSA010000319.1:0-12956 GCA_036003885.1 Blastocatellia bacterium
TGCCTGGCCCGCCCTTGAATGCCTCGCCGAGCATGTGACGCTCGTCGATCCACAGATGGCAATTCGCCGGGCTTTCCACCCCGATTCTGCCTCCCATCATTTCGACTAGACGGGCGGATATGGCTAGCCCCAGCCCGGTGCCGCCGTACTTGCGGCTAATCGAGGAGTCAGTCTGAGCAAACGCATCGAAGATCATATGCTGCTTTTCAGCTGGGACTCCAATGCCGGTGTCGCTCACGGTGAAGTGTAACCACACTTCGTCTGCTATTGCTTCTTCGATGCCGATCTGAACCGCGACCTGCCCCCGCTCGGTGAATTTGATGGCATTGCCCAGCAAATTAACAAGCACCTGGCGGAGCCTGCCAGCATCACCCACTAAAACATCCGGGACTTCCGGTTCAATCGAGTAGTTCAGGTCCAACCCTTTCTGATCTGCTCGCACCCCCATTACCTTCATTACATCGCCCAGGCAATCATGCAGGTTAAAATCAGTGGGAGCGAGCGCCAGTTTCTCTGCTTCGATCTTTGAGAAGTCAAGGATGTCGTTAACAACAACAAGAAGGGAGTCTGCCGATACCTTAACGAGGTTGAGGTATTCGCGTTGTTCAACCGTGACGTCGGTATCCAGGGTTAGCTCGGTCATACCGATGATGCCGTTCATAGGCGTGCGAATCTCATGGCTCATGTTTGCAAGGAACTCGCTCTTGGCACGGTTAGCGGCCTCGGCAGCCTCTTTCAAAGCGGCCTCGTTTTCAAACTTACCGCGGATGACTTGCGTCTGCTCGCGAACACGGTGTCGCAGCACCGAGTTCCATCCAAGGCTGACGAGAATAATGAGCAACATCACGCCTGCTGAAGCTAGGGTATGCGTGGTCGTCCACCACGGGGCGCTCTCAAGTACAACCACATCTTCGGGCGTTCGTAGCAAAATCTGGAATCCTCGGGGGATCCGAGGCACCCGGGTCTCGTCGACTTGTACAGCACAAACACCTTCCAACTGCAGAAGGCTGTCATTGCGAACTTGCGCGAGTACATCTTTCGTTCCTGGCTGTGTTGGCTGTCTGAGAAGTGCGGTGAAAACAGATTTGCCGGCTTGCAGCGTCAAAACCTGCTCGGTCGAGGAGACAACACGATTCAACAGGCGAGCTTCAAGCGTTACCAGCTGAGCATCATAGTTTCCGCCGATTGCCTCTTCGCCCGTCACTTCGACTGACATCGCCGGTGGCCCTGTGCCGACCTGTCGAAAGATGGCATCTGCCAGAACTGGTGTGTATTGACCGGCAACAGCGAATCCAACCACGTCGACGATATCACCGAGGCATAATGTAGTTGCTTGTTGTGTGGTGACGTAAACGCCGCCCGTTCGGTCTCTGACATACAAACCAACCCCGGGCCTCTGCAAAGTAACGATGCCCTGTATTCTCACCCGGTGAGCCGCTGCTTCTCCCGGAATAAACCGTGAAAGTTCAGCAACTGGCTTGACAGTGATAGAGTATGCGTCGGCGGGACCGGGTTCCAGAATTGCGATATACGCCAGCTCTGGAACAAATATCTTAATGCCGGCGAATTGCATCTTAGCGTTGACCAGAGAGGCACACACTCCCTGGATACGCACCTTCGCATCAACCAAATGGTTAGGCGATGGTTGTTTCTGAAGGCCGGGTATTTGGACGAGGAAGCGTTGAGCTCCTGAGACAACGTTTAAGAAAAGTTGCCCGGAACTCTCCGTCACTGACTGAACCACGCCTTCACTCTCGACCCATTCGCTGTCAAACTGACCAGAAAGCAATCGCTCCAGACGAAACTTGTGGCCGGAGGGCATCTGTCCCTGCCCGAGGACGCTTATCCTTGGCTTGATAATCTGAGGGGCGAAGCCACCAGCGTCGCTGGAGCCTTCTATGTCGATCAGTTGACCCGCGATCAAGGGAAGATGACTCTGACCCTGAAAATCCACATAGATGCCCGCCGTTGAATCCTGGATGAACAGCAAATCCCAGGATGGATCGAAATACGTAACCACCGCGCGTAGACGAACCGGATACTGCTGCCTGGCTTCGTCTCGCGAGAGCTTGCGAATCTGCTCCACGGTTCCGAGGATGGATTCCGACCTGCGCCGAGCAGGGTGATTCCCAACCAATTCAGGAGCTCCGCCCGACGCGGTGCTTTCCCTGAGAGGCTTGATGATCGCTTCTTCCAAACGAAGATGAGATGGCGAGAGAGAGGGAAAGCCAACAACGCTCACCCGATTGCCAGGTTCCACAGCCTGCCTTCGCACTGTCTGAACGTGCAATTCGCCTGTCTGATCCTTAATTAAGAGGTCTTCCCCCATCTGATCTGAAACGAGGGTACCTTCGATGCGGACTCGATGACCTGAAGTCTCGGTTGGGCTTAGTTGCGAAACTTCCTGGATAGTTCGTAGCGGTATAGAGTCGTCGTTCGGCGGAGGCTGTTCAACCTTAATGTCGTTTGTCAGGCTCTGGACCAGCAACTGAACGCGAATAGCTTTCTTTCTGGCATTGAATGTGGTGCTGACTACGCCGTGGATCCGCACATCAGCATCGACCAGAGAGTTGAAATCGATTACCGGATGCTCGAGAACCAGAGCCTTGAGCACGTTCCCATCGATCAGCACATTGAAGCCCAGCCGCCCATCCTGCTCCAGTGCAATCGACCGCACAATACCTTGAACCTCTACCCACTTGTAGTTCTCGCTTTCGCCTTTGAGAACTTCGACGCCTCCCTGAGTAGGCTTGAGCAGCTCCCGTCCCGTCAGAACTTTCAGCGCAGGATTGATGATCACAGGCCGTGCATCCGAAGTCCCGGTGACACCTTCAACCTCAATCTTTTGCCCCCTGGCCAGAGCGAGACTCCCTTTAGAAATGTCCACCGAGATGCCCGCTGTCGCATCCTGAACGATCAACACGCCCCAAACCGGATCACAATAAGTGACGGTCGCACTCAAGTGCACCGAATATCCTTCTTTAGCCTGGTCGGGCGTTAGATCAAGGATCTGTTGGACGGTCGAGAGTGGGTTAGCCCTATTGTGCCTGGAAGACTCTCGGCACCCTGGTATGAGAACGAGGCAGAGTAATGCCAACAATACAAATGACGACGATACCCGTTCGCGCGATAACGGGCCGAAGCTCGAGACTACTGGTTCACAAATCTTCAAGGTGGCCTTTATCCGCTGAGATTTCGTCACTTAGACGTTGGTACAACCCGACTCTTCAAATTGAGGTCAATCCTTGATGAGCAAGCCTCATTCCCAATTGTAGATTGACCGGATTTCCAATCCTCACCCAAGGACTCACTTTTCACTGGGGACGTTAGTCTCACATAACAGTTAAGGTATGGGGAGATTCGCTACAATCGATTTAGATCCGGAGAAGCAGAGCTCAGCAAGGCGATCAACCTCTCGCTCCAGCCACATCCTTACGAATTCACAGAGCAGTCATTTCGTCAGCGAGCGTTTCGCCTGCGCTCAGAGCTTCGGGCCCGGCGCGGCGACGTCGCTAGCGCCATCGCTGACTCGCGAATGGCACAGCTTGTAGCCGAGGACAAGGCTGGACCCGATGATATGAGCGCAGAGGCTGAACTCTGGCAGCGACACGGGTATGGCCGAAAAGCCGAGAGTCTGGCGCTCGACGCCTACCGGCACGGATCGCTGAAGGCCGAAGCAGTCTTGAAGGATGCGTATATCGCGCGCGCAGGCGCAGACGCGAAAGGGTTCAGTGACTATCTGATCGACGGGCTGCGCAATGCCGCTCGCGCCGGAGGGGGTTCGTTCAAACCCGTACCCGCCTTTTCAGCGACGACGATTGCTGGTGTGAAGGTTGATCCGGCGAGCCTTGGCGGCAAAATCACGGTGCTGGACTTCTGGTTCATCGGGTGCCCGCCCTGCAGGGCCGAAAGGCCAAAACTGAACGAGCTGGCGGTTGAATTCGGCGATCGCGTTCGTTTCCTGAGTTTCGCGCTCGACCAGCCCGATGCGCTGAAGACCTACCTGACCTCGAATCCGTTCAAGTATGAAATTGTACCGGAGAGTCAGCAGATCGCTCGTTCGTTCGGAGTGCAGGCATTCCCAAGCCACATGATTACGGAAGGGCACCTCGTATTTGTGTTTCTTGCATGTGGTACGTTAGGCGCGGTCATCATGTGCCCTGAGGTCGCGGAGTAGCCTCTCAAATGCTGCCTCAAAGGCATCGTGATTCTTCCAATCAGAAAAATCAGGAATAAAGTATTCCCGTATTTCAATTGCCAGGTCCTTGGCGCTCTCCGCATCAAAGCATTCCCAATTCCGAATGATGTCAAAGTTCACAACGCGAAGTGGAAACAGCTTACGTCTTTTCTCTCTAACCTCTTTCTTGCGGGCCTTGCGGATCTCGGTCATCACCCATTCGCTTTGCAAGCTGTTATCGGAGAGGACAACCAGCAGTCGATCATGAACCTGGATAGCGTGATCAATCTGTTCATGCAGTTTTTGCCCACCCTTGATGTCTTCAGGTGCAAACCAAACACGCAGGTGCGCTTCACGAAGTCGCGAGTATAGGCGTTTGGCAAATGCTTCATCCTTGTGGCTGTAGCTTATGAAACAAGAGGAGAACTCAATGGCCTCCCTCGACAATGAGCCCATATGGGCGATGAATTGGTCAGGAATGCCAGCCCCCCGAAGGAAGGTTTCCGGGATGTTACCTTTTGATTGGTAGATTGTGTCAATCCCTATGATTGAAGGCCCCGCGTGATAAACAGTGTCAAGCCCCTTAGCTAGACTAAGATCATTGCTCCCGAATGCCGTCCATCCGACTATGGCTCGGTCGAAATCTGTGTCTTCAAAGCTCGCATAGTTGAAGGTAGCCTGCACGAAGCTTGCACCTCTAATGTCTGCTGCCTTCAGAATTGCATAACTCAGGTCAGTGGTCTTAAAGTTCGCGTAACATAAGATTGCGTCAGTCATGTCTGTATGGGAGAGATTCGCATTAGTCAGGTCCTCGCTTTTCAAACCTGCCCCGCTCAGATTCGGTTGTATTTCAGGATTCCTTTCTCTCCATTGGTTCCAGGCTTTCACTCCTTGCCTGAGTATCTTCAGGTGTTCTTCGTTCGCCATATTAACGGACCCCCAGTTACATTCGTATTGAGTTGATCAGATTCGATTCATCGCCGCCTGCCGGAATCAATGTCGCCGCGGTCACGGTTTGCCGTTGCGCTTAACCGTGATGATATATAGCTGCCGAGTTTTCTGCTCATCGTTGGCGACGCCCGCAATCAGTATCTGTGTGCTGTCACGATTCCAGCAGGGCGAGGGATCGATCCGCAGCTCACCTGTTATGTAGCCGCCCTGGTCGACTCCCTCCGTTCGCGTCCAGGCGCCGTCGGAACGCCGAAGGATGTTGTAGTAGTTCTTTCCTTTGTCGCCGTGGCCATTGACGAACCATTTGCCGTCCGGAGACAGCGCGACGTCGCCGCCGGGGTTTGGGAAGACCTCCGGCGTGCCGAGCGTGCCGACGACTTGCTGTCGCTCGATATCGAAAAGGATCTGTTCGTTGCCTCTTATGCCAATCATGCGTTGTCCGGATTCCCAGTCGGGATGTCCCCCTATATGCATGGCCAGTGGACGGAGGTCCGTGCCGTCTGCCTTCATCGTGAATGGCACATCCAGACGTTGCTCGCGCACCTCGAAATCACCGCGAACGAAGAAGAAAATCCGTCCGTCGTCGCGGCTCCAGAGTGTATGGTTGATGAAGAGCGCCTTTGTGTCTACGGCAGGATGGGTAGGCCGCAAGTAGTCCGCCAATTGCTTGAATGAGACGAGCAGGCGCTTCTCCTTCGTCGCTGTGTTGACCTTGAAGATGCCATCGTCGGTCGGGTGTCTCTGGCCCACGGTCCAATCATGTGCCCCCGGATACCCGGTCACCGGGCGCAGCCGGGCGAGCCGGCCGTAGTTAATGCCCAGGAACCACCCGCCGCACTGCGCCACGCCGCCGTTGCCGATCGGGGTGTCGGCGTAGCGAAACTCGGCGAGGCGCGCTCCGCGCTTGCCCCGGGAGATGTCGAACAACACGCAGAACACCTCGTTCGTCTTCGGGTCCCGGTCGTTGAAGAAGAACTGCGTCTCGGGCGCCGTCGGATTCCAGTAGAGCATGGTTCCCTGTTGGAAATTCCATGCCCGCGTACGGTCAACGACCCTCGCGGCGTAATGGTTCCTCGCGTCTAGAAGGACAATGTCAGCCGCCTCACCCTTCTCAGGCATTCGGTTCTGAAAGTCAGTTTGCAGCGTAAGCACAAAACGCCCGCTCCGGTTCCATGGAATGGTCTGCACATGCCCAATGTAGCCGAAGAAGTGATGCTTCGGACCAAAGGTAATCTGCTTGATTTCCGTCGTGAAGTCGGCGCGAGAGTCGTTGGCGAAGAGCGGCCTGGGGAATGGCGACGCAGCCACGATGCAGGCAATCATAGACGGCAATACTCTCATACGTTTCATTACACGTGCGGAGCTCCAGTTCATCATGAACTGCCGACACTATTTCCGCACATCAAGAATGTCAAGAAGGTCTCGCGACAATGTGTCTCACGTGATACTCCTTTGGATCTTCAGTGCCACAATCAAGAGTATCGTATTGGCGAACAGTCTTATGTTTCGCGCCAGGTAGCGTTTGGTCGGCTGGCGCACTTAACTGCGACACGCGGTTATGGGCTAAGGTCTGCGCTGCCATCGCTCAGAAAATAGCGAACTCAAGGTCAACTGGAAAGCGCAGCCAGACACACTCGGCCGTTAGCATAGACATGTGGTCTGACCACCTTTAAGTTGGAGAAGTCATGTAGGTCTTATTACGAGCGCAACTATTTCCTCGCGGGTCGCTCGTGTCAAACAGGATCCGTTTGACCGTTGCGGACGGGCAAAAACATCAGAAATGCCCAAGGGAATTGAGCGTTTGGTCTGCGAGACGGTCACAGCTCTGAACCCGGCCACCCAGACGCCAGAAAATTCTTGACTCTAGCCATCGATACATGTTAAATAAAAGCCGCTTCTAGTGGTCAGACCACTTGCGAAGGGCTGCGCGCTGGTCGTCTGACCTTCCTTAATGGAGCGTCTTCGCAGTTGAAGCGGCGCTCAAGGCGGCTCCGGGCACGCGACCCAGCCCGAAGCGGATCGAGGGTAAGAATGAATCCCACGATCAGACATACCATTTTCAACGCTCACTCGCATACGCCCAGCAACCATCCGGCTCGCGTCGTCGCAGGTGAGACGGCCGGCTCCAATTACCGGGCGGTGCAAACGGAGGGAACGCCATGAACCGAAAGTTTAGTTTGGTGCTGTTTTGGTTGGCTCTGTTTTGCATGTTTGTTTTTTCTGACCAGGTCTACGGGCAAGGCTTCGGCAGAATCGTAGGGACGGCAACCGATTCTAATGGGGCAGTGGTCGGTGGCGCTAAAGTTACCGTGACCGAGGTCGGCACGGGCGTGTCCCGCGCTACGACGACCGACTCCGATGGATACTTTGCGTTGGGCTCGCTTCGTCCCGCGCAGTATGACCTGACCGTCGATGCTGCCGGGTTTGCGACCTTCAGTCAACGAGGGGTCAGGCTGCTCGCAGATCAAACTCTCACCCTTAATGTGAAGGTGCTGCCGAGCGGTACCTCGGAGGTCATTAACGTAACCGTCAGTGATGTCCAGGTCGACACTAAGACCTCCACACTAAGACAGGTTATCGAAAAGGAACGGGTAGTCGAGCTGCCCTTGAATGGCCGCAACGCAGCAACGCTCACCTTGACCGTGCCCGGCGCGGTCGCCGCGCCCTCGGGTGGCGCGGACCAGGGCTCGACCAAGACTTTTCCGGGCGCGGTGACGATTTCAGCCAACGGCGCGCGGCAGAACATGGTTAGCTATTCGCTGGATGGCGGCAACTACGTGGATGAGTACACAAACGTCAATCAGCCGTTCCCGATGCCCGACGCACTCCAGGAATTCAGCGTGCAGACGAGCAACTACAGTGCGGAATACGGCCAAAACGCCGGCGCCGTAGTTAACGTAGTCACGAGGTCCGGGACCAACAATTTTCACGGCGATGCTTTCGAGTTTTTGCGCAACGAGGTCTTCAATGCCAGGCAGTGGCAGGCGGCGAAGCGGGACCAGCTTAAGCGTAACCAGTTTGGCGGAGTCTTCGGCGGCCCGATTATTCACGATCGCACGTTCTTCTTCGGTTCATTTCAGGCCACCCGCTTTCGCAACGTCGGGGGAGCCACTACAAAGGTTGTGCCCAGTGCGCCCTTAAGGGCGACCGCAACGGATCCGGCGGTCATTAGCCTCCTGAAGGGCATCCCTGTAGGAGACGCCAGCAATCTGGTGAGTTTCGCGAGACCCGACATCCAGAACTTCAACGAGGTGCTCGGCAAGGTCGACCATTCGTTTGGCTCGAATGATCGGATATTCGGTCGCTACTTCTATAACCGCTTCTCGAGAAATGCGGTGTTTGATCCGGCGAATTTCCTGACCTATTCCGACGGCTCAACTATCGTCTCGCAAAACACGCTCATACAATACACCCACATCTTCAGCGCGAATATGCTGAATTCCTTCCGCTTCAGCTATGCAAAGGAAAATGCGACGCGCGGTCCGGCAGCCAACGCAATCAGCGTAGCTGATTTGGGGGTCGCGCTGCCGTTTCAGGCAGACCCGAAGGCAATCCAGCAGATCAGAGTGAATGGAGCGTTTAATTTCGGAGACAACCCCTCGGCATCCTTCATCCGCAACAATTTCACCTGGGGCGATGACGTGAACTGGGCCCTTGGGAAGCACGATCTGCGATTCGGCGGTGTAATAGAGCGTAGTCAGGTAGATCTCAACAACAGGTTCTTTCAACCTGCGGAGTTTAGCTTCCCGTCCCTCACCGCTTTCCTCGCCGGTCAACTCGGCGATTATAGCGGCAACTTAGCCTTCCGCCAGGGCGCGGGAGAATTCAAGAACAATCGGAACATTTTCGCCGGGCTGTACGGCCAGGACAATTTCCGTGTGAGCCGGCGGCTGACGGTGAATCTTGGATTGCGGTATGAGCCTTTCCTCCCCTGGCACGAACTCAAAGGGCGCGTGCAGCAGTTCCGCCTTCCTGACTTTCTTTCCGGCGTCCATTCCACGCAGTTCCCTAACGCGCCGGCAGGAGTGTTCTTCCCCGGGGATGCGGGTGTGCCGGAAGACGGCGTCCGCTCCAGCCTTAACAACTTTGCTCCCCGTGTCGGCTTTGCTTTCGATATATTTGGTGATGGCAAGACGAGCCTGCGCGGTGGGTTTGGCATCTTCTACGATACCCGACTAACGGGCATCATCAACAACCGATTTGTGGACCAGACTCCTTTCAGTCCACAATTCATCCTGAGCACTGCGACGGGCGCGGTCAAGCCGGGATCCTTCAGCGATCCGCTCTGCAACAATGCCTCGACCCAGGCGGCGCTTCACTGCACACCGCAAGGCTCTGTCTATCCATTCCCTGCGACGTTCCCGCCGCCCGCGGATACCAGGTTTACCTTGAATCAGCTCATCCTGAGCTGGGATCCAGTAAACAAATACCAGGTGCCCACGGTTAATAACTGGAACCTGTCGCTGGAGCACCAATTGCCACACAGCTTTCTGGTGCGCGGCGCATATGTGGGGTCTCACAGCAGCCACCTGACTGAGACGCTGAACCTGAACCCGTCGCCAATCGGGGGCGGTAATCGCAGACTCAACGCCATCGCAGGTGTTGCCTTATTTAGCGACATCCAGCAGGACCTTCAGGACATTAACTCAGGCTACCACTCGCTCCAGTTGTCCCTCGAGAAGCGGGCGGCACACGGTCTGACGATCCTGGGCAGCTACACCTGGTCGAAGAGCATAGACGATCTTCCGCCAGGCGCAGGCGTCACCGGCTTTGATACATATTCGGCGCGGCCCTGGGATGATCCGTTACGACATTCGTTTGACCGGGGGCCATCGGAATTCGATCACACGCACCGCTTCGTGGGGTCCTATGTCTGGCAGCTTCCCGCTCTCACGAAATCAAGCGGGCTGATCCACAATGCGCTGGGCGACTGGCAGTTCAGCGGCATCGTCCAGACCCAGACCGGTCGTCCGATTACGATCCTGTCGGGAGTGAATAATTCCGGCACAGGGATCGGACAGGACAGAGCAAACATAGTTGGTTCCGCGTACGGCTCCGGAGCCTGCGCCGGAATCACGAAACCTTGCCAGGATTACCTGATCCCGGCTTCGTTTGTGGCAAACGCCACGGGCACGTTCGGCAACATCGGCAAGGGGAGTTTGCGCTTCCCAGGTTTCTATAGCTGGGATATGGCGCTCGCCAAGAATTTCTCGTTCACCGAGCGCTTCAAACTCCAGTTCCGGGCCGAGTTTTTCAATATCTTCAACCGCGTGAACTTCGACGAGACTACCGCAACTGGTAACTTTGCGAAGCGCAGCGCCACTGGAAGCTTCGGCGCCCTTCAACAGGCCGGCGACCCTCGGATCGGTCAATTAGCGTTGAAGCTCTTCTTTTAGTCCTCTGTCAGTCTCGGGTGTAGCAGAAGCCTTGGGGTGCTCTCCGTAAGAAAGCGCCCCGCCTTTTGTTCCTATGGCGTGCGCTTTCGATTCGCTCAATGCTGGATGGTCCGGTGTTGTCACAGTGACCAGCCTGCCATCGGCACTATCAGCGATTACGACTCGTACAGATCCACCGCCGTCTGACCCCGTGCGAATCGTTGCGCAGTCTGGGCGGCGGATTGATTGCCTGTCCGCTTGCGCACGTCGGTGGCCCAGCGGGCGAGACCGATGAGCAACTGATTGCGCGCGGGATGGCCTTCACACAATTTCCACTCGTCAAACACCACCCGCAGGCCATGCACGAGATTCCAGCCGTTATCGTCTCTGAGAATGGACTGCCCCATCTCCGATAAAAGACGATCACCGGAGAAGCCGGCGTTCAGGTACTCGCGGGTGTGTCTTCCGACTTCGCGCACTTGAATCGTCTCGATGGAATCGAGCACCGCCCGCAGAGCCAGGTCTTCGTTCGCCGCATCCGATTTCGCGGCGCTCAGGGGCTCGGTAAGTGAACGCGGTGTAATGTTGAGCCACCGATCGCTGAAGAACTGCCAGGCGGCGTGGTACAGCGCTTTGGCCCCTACCTTAAAGCCGCCGTAGCGCAGGGCGGTTCGCACCGAGGAAGCGAGCATCAGTTCAATTCTCAAGCTTCCCCAGCCGGGGTTCAGGTTTACCGGAGTCCTGGCCATGCGGTCCGCGGCCAGAAGGACCATCGTGGTGACGATCCGATCGATGTCCACGCGAGCTCGGAGCGCATCCGAGATTGCGTTAAACGTTTGAGTCAGATCGCCGCTCACCAAACCTTTTGCCAGGGCCTCTTCGTCGTACGCACCGACCCGGTCACCCGGTGAGGGAGAGGCCAGTTCATCGAGGAGCGTATGGATTGGTTCGAACATCCTGATCGCCGCCAGACGGAGTTCTTCCGGTGCGCCCCGCTCTCGACCAAGAGCCTTGGCTGCCAGGTTGCAGACGAGCTCTTCTGCCTGTTCCCATCCAAATTCTTCGAGCAATTCCGCGAGAAACCCCAACAGCGGCAGGTTCTCGATGTGACCCAGGAAGAACGGCTCGAGTGCGCATTCATAGAGCAGAGGAACGATCCGCTGGTCATGTCCTCCCAACCGCCTCGCGGTGATCAGACACTTCTCGATCCCTTCCCACGTCTTGTCTGCCGAGAATGTGCGGATCCAATGCTCCAGCTTATCCCAGGTGACCGGTGGTGGCAGCGGCTGGATCGCCGGTCGATCACCCGCGCGGCCCGACGCCCCGGTCGCCGCCATCATGAGCGGAATAAGCCGATCTTCCGGCTCGTAGTGACGCGCGACTTTCACGCCATTGACCATCATCGCGAGCTCACGGCCGCCATCGTTGGGTCCGCGCTCGGTAGCGATGTGCCGGCCCAGGTGTTGCACCACCCGTTTCAACGTGTCCTGTTCGGACACCCCTTTCGCGAGCATGATCGCGATCGCTTTCGAGAGGGTCCAGTTATCCTCGCTCAACAAGCCCTCTTTCAACAGGAGGAAATGGGCATCCTGACGCTTTGATCCGCCGCTGCGCACGTCGATGTAGATGGCACTGTCTCGCACCTCGACGGGGAACGTGTCGAGGTCATCGCATCCTCCCGTGAAACAGCCGCCGCCTTTCATGTCGTAGCTCCACCCATGCCAGTCACAGGTCAAGACGCCATTGCGGACCCTCCCACGCGTCAATGGATAGCCCATGTGCGGACACTGATTATCAGTCGCGTAGACGCTGCCCTGGTGCTGAAACAGCGCAATGCTGCGTCCCTCGACTTTGACCGCTTTGGGAGTGCCTTCAGGAACGTCTTTGAGGTCAGCCACTCTTACAAAGTTGGATTGTGTGTTCGACATTGTGACTCCAGTTTTCAGTTTTTAGTTTTCAGTTTTTAGTTTCCAGAATCCGTCCTCAGTTCTCAGCCTGTTAACTGAAAACTCAAAACTGGAAACTGAAAACTGTTCACTCAAACACCTCCACGGTTGTCTTCCCTTCTGCGAAGCGCATGGCGGTGTTCGTGGCGGATCCGCTGTCCTTATTCGTGCGAATGTCCGTAGCATAGCGAGCGAGGCCGACAAGAAGTTGGTACCGGGCGGGATGCCCGGCGCCCAGGGCAGGGTCTGACCCGCTGGAGATCTCCCATTCTTCAAACACTGTGCGGAGGGTGGGCAAGATCTGCGTGTTCGTGTCATCCCAGAGCATGACTCGACCCATCTCATGGAGCAACCGATCGCCTGAGTATCCGGCGTTCAGGTACTCCAGCACCTGCCGGCCCACATCCTGCACATTGAGTGACGCGATGGAGTTGAGAATCACCTGTATTCCCGCGTCTTCGTTGGGCACATCGAGCGTGTTGCCGCCGAGAGGAGTAGTGAGCGGCC
>DASYSA010000320.1:0-4068 GCA_036003885.1 Blastocatellia bacterium
TGAAGTCTTTCAAATGGAACTTGAGAATCCGCCGGCCCAAAGTTCGTATCCAGTCCTGCGGATAGCCATAGAGTGCCACGTTCCCTACATCGAAGTAGGCCCGCACCCACGGGCTATTGAATTCGTCGATGTACTTCGCGAACTCGACCGGGCTGAGAAGGAACTTGTTCCATACCTCTTCCACGGCGATAACGATGCGGGCTTCCTTTGCGATCGGGATCAACTTCCTGATCTGCACCTGAGAGCGGGCATAGGCATCGCGATAGCTTGTCTTTGGATCCACAACCGCAGGCACAAGCAAGACCGTATCTGCTCCCCAGAGTCTCGCGTTATTGATCGACGTGATCATCCCCTTGATGCTTCGATCTACGACCGCAGGGTCGCCGCTCGATAGCGGGAACTTCCAGTGGTCCATATTCATTACGGAGTGGATGCGCAGTCCCGTTTTCATAGAGGCCTCCTTGATCAGGTCAGCCTCTTTTTCATCGACTACCGTCTGGGCCTCGAGTCCCTCGAATCCCGTGTCGAGCGCGAGTTTGAAACGGTCGGGATAGGTTAGTTCCTTCGGTAACATGCTGATCAGCACAGCCTTCTTTAAGGGGCCTGGCACCGCAGAGATGATGCCGGCTGCGAGGTCTTTGCCTGGCAATGAAACTGCCGCCGCGGCAAGCCCCGTCGCTTTTAGAAAGACTCGTCTGCTAACGATCATATTCATTCGATCTGAGTCAAACCTCTACAGTTGTGTCTCCAGAGAGGTTAGATTGAGCTTCCGGCCACACTCCGCCGAACCATACGCCAGGATCAATTTCCGCGTCAATCCCGTCTGTCCGCCGCTGTTTGTTGGGTCAGGTCTACCTTCTCAGCGGGCTTCACCGCAATCGCATGATTACCGGCGTCAAACCCACTAAGCAGCGCGTTGTGATGCAGGATAATCTGGGATGCGGACATTAGATCATTGTCGTGCGTCGTATGAGCGTCGCTCACCAGTGTCACATCGTAGCCGAGACTGGTAGCACGGCGGCAGGTGGTGTCTACACAATACTCGGTCATCGCTCCAGTCACGACCAGATGCCGTATCCCTCTTTCCACCAACTCAGACTGAAGTGTTGTTTCGAAAAAGGAATCGCATGCTCGCTTGCGCACGACTGGCTCTCCGGAGGCGGGAGTAATCGCGGGATGAATGCGCCATCCAGGGCTGTTGACTTCAAGCGGGTCCCCTTTCGGTCCGTCATGCTGGACATAGATAATTGGCGTGTTGGAAGCGCGCGCTCGTTCCAGCAGCGAAGAGATTCTTTCGAGCACTTCGGCGCGGCGATATGCCCGCTCGCTTTCGATAATTCCCACCTGAACGTCGATAACCATAAGTGCGGTGCCCTTGCTCATGCGTTACTCCTCTCTCGTCCCTTTGCGTTCTTTGCACTTCAGCGGTCAGTCCGGTCTGCGGACCCGGGACACGACTCACACACTGCTTAATCATTCCCTGAATACAGCGATTCGATCAAGTCGCGGTACTTCTCCTCTACAACGCGGCGTCGAACCTTGAGTGTCGGAGTCAATTCACCGCCCTCTATCGTGAATTCGGCGGGGAGGAGCGCTACTCTCTTCACCTTTTCGTAGTCGGCCAGATCTCGAGTCACGCGCCCCACTTCGGTCCTTACGAATTCGAACACGCGGCGATCGGCAATCATTTCCCGTTTGTCTTGAACCTCGATGGCTTGCGAGGCCGCCCAGGCTCGCAGCCGTTCGAAGTCGGGCACAATCAGTGCACACACGTACTTCCGGCCGTCGCCCAAAACGATGGCCTGCTCAATGTATTCGCTTTGAGCCAATAGGCCTTCGATCATCTGCGGCGCAACATACTTGCCGGCCGAGGTCTTGATCAAATCCTTCTTGCGATCGGTGATGAAGAGAAACCCGTCCTGGTCCATGCGGCCTATGTCACCGGTCTTGAACCAATGGTCGGCATCATCGGTGAACGAGGCGGCGGTCTCTTCGGGCTTGTTGAAGTAACCCCGAAAAACGTGCGGACCGCGGGTCAGGATCTCGCCGTCTTCGGCGATCTCAACTTCGACTCCGGGAAGCGGCGCGCCGACTGATCCCAGTCGTTGGCGCTTGAGCGTGTTGACCGCAATCACCGGAGAGGTCTCGGTTAATCCGTATCCCTGGAGGACTGGGATACCCGCTCCGTTGAAGACCAGCGCGATGTCGCGCGACAGCGCGGCGCCGCCTGAAACCATTCGCTTTATTCTCCCGCCAACCGCCTCGCGGAGCCTGGCGAAGACCAGCATGTCCGCAACGTCGCGTTGAAGTTCGAGAAGCGGCGGCAGCTGCTCGCCAGCCGTGTAATAAGGCGCCGACCGCCGCGCTACTTCAAGCGACCACTCGAATAGCTTAAGCCTCAGTGCGCCGGCATCACCCGCGGTTTTTTGCATACGCCCAAAAATCTTCTCGAGCAGTCGCGGCACGGTGGACATGAGCGTCGGACGGACCTCTTTTATGTCGGCCGCTACGGTTTCGATTCCACCGGCATACGTAATCTGCACGCCGAAGTAGAGACAGAGGTACAACACCGTTCGTTCGAAGATGTGGGACAGCGGCAGGAATGAGAGCATTACGTTGTCGGGTTCTATCTCCAGATAGCTGCCGCCCGAGATTGCGTTGAAGACGATGTTCGAGTGAGTGAGCAACACTCCTTTCGGTTCACCGGTAGTGCCCGATGTGTAGATGATCGACGCCGGGTCCGATGCATGCACGTCCGAGGTAAACAGGTCGTAAGCCTCGGGATGCTCAGTATCCTCTCGGGCTCCGTCGGCTTCGATGGTCGAAAACGGGGTGACGTTCTCGCCGTTCACCCCTTCCTGGAAGGACACGATCCGGAGGCTTGGGAATTTGCGAAGCGCCTCTTCGACTCTCCTCATCTGGCGAGCGGTTGAAACAAACAGCAGTTTCGGCTCCGACTCTCGCAGGATGTATTCGACTTGATGAGGAGACTGCGTCGGGTAGATCGGAACGCTGATCGCACCATTCGACAGTATGGAATAGTCGGCTATGGTCCACAGTGGGCCGCTCTCCGCAAGAATACCAATCCGGTCACCTTTTCGTATGCCAAGATTGTAAAGGCCAAGCGCGACGCTGCGGACCCGTTTGGCCAACTGCGCTCCAGTAATCCCGGTCCAGTGCTTCTCCTGCTTGAATCTCAGCACCTGCTCATCGGGCCTCGCTGCGGCCGCATGTCTCAGGAGATCCACTAGCGTCTTGGGGTTAGAGTTCTCCATGCTGTTGTTTACCACCCTCAAGATCATCCGCAGATTGCGCAGATGACACAGATGAAGAATGAACGAAGAACTCAGGCCGACCGGTGCTGGTTTCGCCACCAGAGTTATCGATAATCTATTCTTAGTATCTGCGAAATCTGCGGCATCTGCGGATCAGATCGGCTGAAGAACTGCCTTCACATACTCCCCTGAATGCATCCCATCGAAGCATTCGCGCCAGTCGCCCAATTCTGCCACTCGGCTGATGATAGGATCGAGATTGATCTGGTTCGATGCCAGCATCCCCACCACCTTCTCCCAGTTCCTGAATGTGTGACTGAAGCTGCCCTGCAATGTCACCGCCTTCTGCACCAGCGGGTCGAGCGAACAATTCAACGGCTGTGGTCCCCATCCTACTTTGGTGATCTGCCCGCCCGGCCGAACAATCTTCAGCGCCAGCTCGAGCGCCGCCGAAGCGCCGGTTGCATCAACGACCAGTTCCGCCCCAAGTCCATCGCCGAGCCCGCGAATGAATTCGACCAAATCGCTCGCCTCGCCGTCGATCGCATGAGTCACGCCAAGGGCGCGCGCCGATTCAAGCCGCGAGGCATCTCGAGTCATTCCGCTCACAATCAAATTACCCGCTCCCGCAAGTCGCGCCATCTCCGCGCAGAGCAATCCAATCGGCCCCGGCCCAAGAACCACCACCGTGTCGCCCGGCCGAATGTGACTCTTCACGGCAACGGCGTTATAGCCCACGCAACAAGGCTCCGTCAGCGCGGCACGTTCGAACGGCAGTTCATCGGGGATGTGA
>DASYSA010000321.1:0-10311 GCA_036003885.1 Blastocatellia bacterium
AGTTCGACGACTCCTCCAAGCCGCTCGCGTATCGCTACGGTGACGGCTATAAGAGCGCGACTGAATGGGCTGATGCAATCAAGATCAAGACTGCGAACGGGATCGAGACCAGGACCTTCAAATTCCGGAAGACTCATCACGGGCCGATTGTCGCAGTGCGCGACGGGAAGCCGATCGCGATCAAACTTTCAAGGCTTGAAGAGGGCGGCATGATTGATGAGTGGTATGCAATGGGCAAATCGCGGTCTATGTCCGAGTTCAAGGCTGCCCTCGCTCGCACAGCAATCCCCATGTTCAACACAATGTATGCCGACCGCAGCGGCAACATCTTCTATCTATACAACGGAGCCGTGCCGCGTCGCTCGACCGGATTCGACTGGAGCAAGCCCGTGGACGGAAGCAATCCTGAAACCGAGTGGAAGGGCTTTCATACCTTCGACGAGCTTCCTCAGCTCACCAACCCCAAGACGGGATTCATGCAAAACTGCAATCAGACGCCCTTCACCACGACCTCCGAGGGAAACCCCGCGAAGGAGAGTTTCCCGAAATATATGGTGCAGGAGTCCGACAATGCCCGAGCGCGAATCTCACGGCGGATACTGTCAACGAAGGATAAATTCAGCTACGAAGATTGGGCGCGCTCCGCGTTTGATACGACCGTGATCGAAGCCGAGACATGGATACCAAAGCTGATCGCCGACTGGGAGAAGCTGAAAACGTCGGATGCAGCCAGGGCCGACAAGCTTGCTGCCGCCATTGCCGAATTGAAGTCCTGGGACCGCGTGAGTACTGTCGATTCGAAGGCGATGACCCTCTTCGCGCTCGCATTCGAGAAGGCGGCCCGGCTCAGAGGGGCTGCGCTCACAGATCCGTGGGTCACGATCAAGCTCCTCGAAGATGTCATGAGCGACTTGCAGCGGGACTTCGGGTCATGGGCTGTGGAGTGGGGTGAGATCAATCGCCTGCAGCGCATTCAATCCGGTGGAGAAGAGGAGCCATTCAGCGATGCTAAGCTGAGCTTGCCGATCGCAGGAGCGCCTGGCTGGCTGGGGATCGTGTATAACTTTTACACGCGGCCGGAAAAGGGCCAGAAGCGCCGATATGGCGTGGTGGGCCATTCATTCGTGAGCGTTATAGAGTTTGGACCGAAGGTCCAGGCGCGTTCGATCCTGGTCTTCGGCAACAACGCCGACATGAAATCGCCGCACAGTTTTGACCAGGCGCAGCTCTACGCGAAGCGTCAGTTCAAGCCTGCGTGGTTCACTCTCGAAGAGATCAAGGCACACAGCGAGCGAACTTATCATCCGGGGGCCAAATAGCGGGCCCTCGAATTTAGAAACCAGTCAAGTAAGCTGATTGGATGTTATGTCGGTGCGTTCTCTGGCAGCGCCGAAGGCCTGTTGTCCCCGGATTATGAGTGATACAAGCGGAGAACCCTGCCTCTTTTCTGATCTGGCTCTTGCCCGTCGCCTCGAAAGAACTGAAGCCCGCAGTGGTGCTGAGTTCGTCGAGACCAGGGCTATGCTGTTTCCATTGAGGAACGCTCGTTGGATCGAGGTTGCGGGCGCTTATGCGATGTACGATGGGCCGACATCGCCCGTGACGCAGACTTTTGGACTGGGAATGTTCGACACTATTACAAGCGCAGAGATGGAGACGATCGAGGAGTTCTATCGAGAGTTCGACTCGCCGGTATTTCATGAGGTCAGCCCCCTGGCCGACATTTCGGTAGCAGCTTTACTGAACGAGAGAGATTATCATCCGATGGAGTTCACCAGCGTGATGTTCCACCCTATTAAGCGCGGTATTCACCTACCCGTACCTCTCAACGAACGTATTCAGGTCAGGCTGATTCACGACGACGAGCATGAGTTGTGGGCTCAAATGGCGGCCAGAGGTTGGGGCAATGAGCTTGCCGACCTCGCAGATAGTATTCCCGAACTAGCGCGGGTCGTCGCCGGGAGGCCAAACGGCCATTCATTCCTCGCGGAGCTAGAGGGGCAACCAGTGGCGACTGGCGCGCTGTGCATCTGCGATGGGGTAGCGCTACTGGCAGGCGCAAGCACGGTCCCGGAGTGGCGCAACAATGGAGCACAGTTGGCGCTGCTCGATAAACGCCTGAATTACGCCGCCGAGCTCGGGTGTGACCTCGCAATGATCTGCGCCCTGCCGGGAAGCGCGTCCCAGCGCAATGCTGAACGAAACGGGTTCCGCATCGCTTACACACGAATCAAGTGGCAACTGGCTCAAAAGACTGAATGAAAATCAGCGCTACTGTAATCACTCTCAACGAGGAACAGAATCTCACCGCGGCGCTGGAATCCCTCTCGTGGGCGGATGAGATCATCATCGTCGATTCCCAGAGCACCGACCGGACTGTCGAAATCGCCCGTCAATTCACCGATCGCATATTCATCAGGTCCTGGCCAGGCTATTCCGCACAGAAGAACTTCGCCGCAGAACAGGCAACTCACGATTGGGTATTCAACCTCGACGCTGATGAGCGAGTGTCGCCTGATCTCTGTAAAGAGATTGAGGGTCTGAAGAAGGCAGGTGAGCCGGAGGCATCGGGGTTCGAGGTCCCTCGGCACACGTTCTATCTCGGCAGATGGATCAAGCACTCGGGTTGGTATCCGGACTTCAAACTGCGACTCTACAATCGCATTGCGGGCCGATGGCGGGGTGCCTATGTCCACGAATCGGTGGAATCCGACGGTCAGGTTGAAAGGCTGACGGGACCACTTCTGCACTACACGGTTCGAAATGTTTCGGACCACCACCTTAGAATTGACCGGTACACAACACTCGCTGCTGAAGAGATGGCCGAGCAGGGAAAGCGCGTGACTATGCTGTCGTTGCTGGTGTCACCCTTTGTCGCCTTCGTTCGCGCGTATGTTTTCAGGCGAGGTTTCCTGGATGGAATGCCTGGACTGGCAATCGCGTACTTCGCGGCGCACTACGTCTTTTTGAAAGGGATGAAACTCTGGGAGAAGCAAAAGGGAGAGGGCGACACCGGCAGGAGATCGTAGAACAGGAAGCCTGACCCGAAGGCCAGGCTCCCTATGGTGGAAGTTGTCGGAGTCAGGGCTTTTCGTAGTTGTTGAGCGCGTCTATCAAACGCTCAAAGTGGGAATTGAAACTCACGAAGCTGAAACCCTGAAAGAACGCTTTGCCGCCAGTTTCATTCGAAACGCGATTGAGTGAGCTCTGCCCGTAGCTCGCGGCGAGCCGGCTCCGACCCGTCAACCCAACTGACGGCGCATAAAACGAGTAGATCGGCACATCGCGCCGCTTGGCCTCAGCGATCGCCCGCTCCAGATCGACCGATTGAAGAACGGATGCATCAAATCCGCGCGAGTCGTCCAAACCATCAGAGATCAAGAGCAGGACATTCTGGTTCTTTGCATCCTGGTTCTTCGCCTCCGAATCGAACTTACGGAGCGCCTCAATGACTTCTACATAAGGATTGAACGCTGATGCTGATGTACTTGCTATCGGTATACGCAAGGATCCGGCGGCCTTTTCCAGATCAGTAGTGAATGGCTGGCGCACCTGCAGACTCCCAGTGGTGACGTAGCCAACCATCACGCGCGATCCACTTGGCAGCGATCGAATAAAGTTGCGCGTTGTCTCTATCTCATTTGAGACGCGAGAGACAAGATCGTCCTGGATGAGAATCGCCAGGTTTATTGGCGCCAATAAACGAGGTTTATCAGCCTTCTTACTGCTATCTCCCGTAGGTACAACTGCAAGGGCTCCCACAGTTAGAAACGTGGCGATGGCCATCGCCGAAATGATTAGTGTGAATCCTCGAAGCTTCATCATGATGTAACTCCTTTTCGTGCCTATTAGGCCACCGAGTATGATGCTATCCGAGTGCCATAAGATCGCCTCGCCGGCTAAGCGATTCTGGATCCACGAATTAGTGTTTATCTTGATTGACTCTCTCGGTTTTCGAGCCGTACAGAATAGTCGGCTTTCAGGACAACTCCGCCAGCGGAAAGCTAGCGAGAACTTTGTGCGTCGGGAGTCTCGAGCACTTTAATATATAGCTCTTCGATTCGATCTATTATTTGCTCTCTGCCAAAACGCGTAAAGACATCTTTGTGCGCCTGGATTGCCAGCCGCTCTCTCAGCGGCGCGTCTGAAAGCATCCAGATCAGCTTTTCGGTCAGGGCGCGGATGTCTCGCGGCGCGAACAAAAGCCCGGTCGAATTGTCGGTAATTATCTGAGCTATGCCGCCGACGTTTGATGCGATCACGGGCCGTTTAGCCGCCATCGCTTCAATCGTCACAAGCGAGAAGCCCTCGTCCCAGGACGGTACAACCACTACATCAACCGCAGCAAGCAGTTCAGGCATATGACGGACCTGTCCCATGAACCGCACTCGCTCCCTCAGGCCCAACGTCTCTGACAGCTTCATAAGCTGGGCCGTAAACTCACCGTCCGGATCCTTCTCTTCTCCAACGATGAGAAACTCCGTATCCGAGCGCATGTTGATGATGCGCCCTGCAGCTCTTATGAACTCCTCTTGTCCCTTTTCCGGTGTTATCTGACCGATGCAGGCGACCACAAGACTGCCGCGCAATCTGAACAAGGCCCTCGCTGCGTCGCGCTCGACTCGCTGAAAGCGTGTGGGATCGACCCAGTTAGGAATCGTATGAACCAGCTTCGGCGGCAGCGCCAATCGCTCGATCACCGACCCACGTACGCTTTCAGAGACCGCTATCACTGCTGAGACTCCTCCCAGCATCCAGCGATAAAGCGCGCTGCGCTTGAGTGGCAAGTAATGATGCCTGGTCAGCACAAGTTTAGCGGAAGGCTCGTGCCTGCAGGCCAGCGCAGCAAGCAGGTAGTCTCGCCCGACGTGCGCATGCACGATGTCGATCCCGTGGTGAACTATCAGCCCGGCGATGGAGCGGGCAGACTGAACATCGAGCGAATTTCGGAGCGACATTTCATGCCACGAAGTGATGACTCCGGCAAGGGGCTCGCGCAGAGGGCTGTCGGGCCGAACGACCATATACACGGCGTGGCCCCGACCGGCAAGGGCGCGAACAAGATCGGCGACGTGGACTTCGCCGCCGCCCATCTCGGTCGCCGAGCACACCTGAAGTATCTTCATAGAACTCTTCCGAGGAGCCGCCTGTAGTGGCCGCGCTTGACAATAGCGCGCGGCGCTAATTTAATCCAGATGTTCGTCGCGCGCAAATGGAACAGATGTCCGTTGTCCGTCGTCCGTGGACAGTTGTCAGTGATTCTGTGGCAAGTCGAGACGGTGCACTACGCATCTTTCAACCGACGATTGACCACGGACAACGGACCACTGACAACGGACAACGGGCCGCTCGAAAGGCTTTGATGGAATATCTGCCGGACTCCTTCTTTTGGATTGCGATCTTTCTATTCGGACTGTTGATTGGAAGCTTTCTGAATGTTGTGATCTATCGCCTTCCCCGTGAAGAGTCGATCATCTTTCCGAACTCGCACTGCCCCAATTGCGACATGGCGATCAAGTTCTATGACAATATCCCGGTCTTGAGCTATGCAATCCTGAGCGGTCGTTGTCGCGGCTGCCGAGTGCGAATCTCGCCGATCTATCCTGCTGTGGAGTTGCTGGTAGCAATCCTCTACCTGATGGTCTATCTAAAGGATGGCAGGTCGATCGCCCTCGCCGGCGACATTCTATTCGTCTCGTTAATTGTTCCCCTTGTATTCATCGACCTCGAGCATCAATTGCTCCTCGATAGCCTGACTTATCCCGGACTGGTGTTGATGGTGATCATGCGTATGCTGGACCCGGAGATTGTGATAGGGAGCCTGCCGGCAGGGAGGTTTGGCCTGCATAACTCGCCTGAGTGGGTTCTCTCGCTGCTGGGGTCGGTGCTCGGAGCAGTAGCAGGGGGAGGAAGTCTCTGGCTGGTACGTGAAGCCTACTTCCGCCTGCGGAAGGTCGAAGGGATGGGCCTCGGAGACGTGAAGATGATGCTGATGGTTGGCGCCTATCTGGGATGGCAGCTCACTGTGCTTACAATCTTCATTGCATCGCTCCTGGGAGCGATCATTGGCATCGTCGTCATGCTCGCTCGCGGTGGGACTATGAAGATGAAACTCCCCTTTGGCGTCTTCCTCGGGCCCGCCGCCGTAATCGCCCTGTTCGGAGGTCAGAAGTTCATTGCGTGGTATCTCGCGTTGTATAGATAGCGAATCATCAGACGAGGAGGAGATATTCATGAAGCGAGCCTCAACATTGCTCTCGATCCTGCTGATAGCTTCTTCGGTCCCTGGCTGCAGAAGCAGGGCCGCGGCACCGAGTCAGGACGCCAAACAGGCAACTCCCTCTGCGCTTATCTCGGCATCGGGCTCTTCGGCTAATCAGCCGACCCGCGCTCGCCACGGCATGGTTGCCTCGACGGACGTCATAGCTTCGCAGGCGGGCATTGAAGTGATGAAGCGCGGCGGCAACGCGGTTGATGCGGCGGTTGCGGTCGCGCTTGCGCTTGCGGTGACCTGGCCTTCCGCAGGCAACCTCGGAGGCGGGGGCTTCATGATGATACGCCGCGCGGACGGCAACACCGAGATAGTAGACTATCGTGAGCGCGCGCCGCTGGGCGCCGCGCGCGACATGTACCTCGATGAGCAAGGCAACGTCATAAAGAAGGCTCCCACGGTTGGTTACAGGGCGGTTGGCGTGCCGGGAACCGTTGCCGGTCTGGCCATGGCGCTTCAACGACACGGCAAGCTCAAGTGGGCCGATGTCGTTGAGCCGGCGCGCAAGCTAGCGGCAGAAGGCTTCCCTGTCAGCTTCCATCTTGCTCGCAGCCTGCGTGGAAGTAAAAAACTGCTTCGCCGATTCCCGGAGAGCCAGCGAATCTTCCTGCGAGATCGTCGCTTCTATGAAGAGGGGGAACAGTTCGTCCAACCTGAACTGGCTGCCACTCTAACCCGGCTCAAGACTCAGGGCCCAGGTGAATTCTATCAAGGCGAGACGTCTCGAATGATAGTCGAAGACATGAAAGCCGGCGGCGGACTCATCACGGCTCAGGATCTGAAGGAGTATGAGCCCGCTATTCGCAAACCGCTGAAAGGCACATATCGTGGGTATGAAATACTCACAATGCCGCCGCCGTCCTCCGGGGGAACAGCGCTGCTCGAGATGTTGAATGTGCTCTCTCACTACAACGTCTCGCAACTCCCGCACAACTCGTCGGAGCATGCGCACCTTCTGGTCGAGACGATGCGACGGGCGTTTGCAGATCGAGCGGCGTACCTGGGCGACGCCGACTTCGTGGAGGTCCCGGTCAGCGGGTTGATTTCACCGGAGTATGCAGATGAGCTGGCTAAGGGCATCGATCTCCAACGGGCGACGCCGAGTTCGAAGATCCGCGAGGGGAATCCCGGCGCCCACGAGTCGCCTGAGACAACACACTTCACTGTCATCGATGGTGAAGGAAACGTGGTGTCGAACACCTACACGCTCAACAACAGCTTCGGCTGCGGCGTGACAGCCCGAGGGACCGGCGTGCTTCTGAACAACGAGATGGATGACTTCACGTCTAAGCCAGGCGTGCCCAATGCGTATGGGTTGATTCAGAGCGAGAACAACTCGATCGCTCCACGAAAGCGGCCCCTTTCCGCAATGACTCCGACGATCGTCCTTAAGGATGGAAAGGTCTACTTCGCGATTGGGAGTCCAGGCGGTCCGACGATCATCAACACGGTACTTCAGGTGATCTCGAATGTTGTAGACTATCGAATGAACCTTAAGCAGGCTATCGACGCGCCGAGGTTACATCATCAGTGGATGCCGGACGAGATTCGTTGGGAGCCGCTTGGACTCAACGCGGACACGTACGCGGCGCTTGAAAAGAAGGGACACATTCTCGCGCGAAAGCCGGGTTACATGGGCGATGCCGAAGGAATCATGGTCGATCTTGAAACAGGCATCCGACTTGGAGCGTCGGATCGCCGGCTTGGAGGCGTCCCAGTCGGGTATTGATCCTGCGCAAGGGTTTCTCCGCTGGTGACTCTGCCTGCGGCGGCGGTTAGGTATCAGAGGACGACTGCTCGGACAGGTGCGGCCCCGGAAGGCCGCCCGCACATATATGACTACAGACGAACAGATAGCCTACCTGAAAAAAGGGACCGTCGATTGTGTTCCCGACCACGAGTTGCGACGAAAGCTCGAGCGATCAGGGCAGACTGGTACGCCGCTCAGAGTGAAGGCCGGCTTCGACGCGACGGCGCCGGACCTCCACCTCGGGCACACGGTGTTGATCAGAAAAATGCGTCACTTTCAGCAGCTCGGCCATCAAGTGATTTTTTTGATCGGGGACTTCACCGCAATGATCGGCGATCCATCCGGCCGGTCGGCTACAAGACCGCCGCTCACCACCGAACAAATCAAGGAGAACGCGGAGACGTACCGTCAGCAAATATTCAAGCTGCTCGACCGCGATAAGACGGAGCTTCGATTTAACGGGGAATGGTTCTCCAGGTTCACCGGCGAAGACTTCATCCGGCTTACGGCGAAAGCTACAGTCGCCCAGTTGTTGGAACGGGACGACTTCAAAAGGCGATTCGAATCACAGGTCCCAATAAGCGTCCATGAACTGCTGTATCCGATCGTCCAGGGGTACGACTCCGTGGCGCTCCGGGCGGACGTTGAGCTCGGCGGAACCGATCAGAAGGTAAATTTGCTGATGGGGCGTCAGATCCAGCAGGCCTACGGTGTGAGCGAGCCGCAGCTTGTTATGACGATGCCGCTCCTCGAAGGACTGGACGGCGTGCAGAAGATGTCCAAGAGCCTTGGGAACTACATCGGGATCACCGAGCAGCCTTTCGACATGTTCAGCAAGGTGATGTCGATCAGCGATGAACTGATGTGGCGGTACTACGAGCTGCTCACCGATCTGACCCCGCAGGAAGTCGAGGCTCTCAAAGAGAGCTGCTCCTTGGGTCAGCGCCACCCCAGAGAAGCCAAAGCAGAGCTCGGCCGGCGTATCGTGGCCGACTTTCATTCGGAAGATGCAGCGCGAGGAGCAAGCGATGAGTTCGACCGGCGGTTCCGAGACCGCGAGCTTCCCACCGATATTCCAACCGTGGAGAGGGTGGCTGAAACGATCAAGTTGGTAAAGCTGCTCGCAGCGGAAGGCCTCGCGCCTTCGGTTGCTGAAGCTCAGCGGCTAATTGCACAGGGCAGCGTCCGCGTGAATGATGAAAAGATCACCGAGGTGAAGCACGAGATCGTCGCGGTCGTCGGCGATCAGGTGCTCATTCAGATTGGCAAGAAGCGAAGAGTCCTGCGTGTGAAGTTCAAATAGGATCTAGGATTTAGGATTTAGGATCTAGCAGAGGTCGACCAGAGTTCCGCATACCTAAATCCCAGATCCTAAATCCTAAATCCTAGATCCTCCATATGGCCAACTTCACGATACTCGAACCGATGTCGACTGGCGATGTCATTGACCGAGCGGTGAGGCTCTACAGGCGCAACTTCACTCCGCTGGTCGCAATTGTCGCAGTGCCCTCGGTCATCGGGTATCTGGCCGGACTGGCCTTCACGTCGGGCTATGCAAAGTTGCTTACCTCAGTTGCCAGCCCCGGGTCGGCTGGTATGGAAGGCTCAGCCCTCCTGTTCTTGATCCTGGGACTCATGGGACAACCGGTATGGTTCTTCGTGTACGTGTTCACGGTGACTGGCCTGGCTCGAGTGGTCGGCGACCACTTGATGCTCGGAGAAGCAATAACCTTTCGACGGTGTTTCTCGGCAGCTCGTCAGAGGTTGGGCGACATAGTATTGCTGGCCCTCCTCATGTTTGGGGTTCTGTTTCTCATCGGCGTCATCGGTTCCGTGATCTTCTTCGCAGTGTTTATGGTCGTTGCCCTGGTAATTGGTGTGACCGCGACCGCCGGTATGCCTCAGTGGCTTGGCGTGGCGCTGCTAATCATATTCTCACTCCTCGCCGTAGCTGCGGGCATCGCGCTATTCCTGATCGTTGCTGCTCGAGTCGTCTTTCTTCCGCAGGTACTCATGATTGAGGGGATGACGGCCGGCTCATCGCTGGGCCGCTCGATTTCGCTTGGCCAGGGCAACTGGTACCGCGTGGGTGCGATCCTGCTCTTCACCTATTTCGTCAGTCTATCCATGCTTGCCGCGTTGACGCTTCCGGTAATCGTGGGCCTCGAATGGTTCAGCTCATCTTCGTCAGTGGAGTTTGTACTGACCCCGGCCGGCGGGGCCATTTACTCGGCGTTCAATCATACTGCGAACCTGTTATCGCTGCCGATTTGGATCGTATCATTCACAC
>DASYSA010000322.1:0-7691 GCA_036003885.1 Blastocatellia bacterium
CCAGGAAACGCTGCCCCGAGATTTCAGCGACTCGCAATGCCGTGATTTCGCACCAAAGGATCCGCCCCACCGAACCGGCGCTCGAGTTGTCCATGATGCCCTGTGCGTCGATGATCAGACCCGGCCGGGTATCGAACACCGTTGTAAGACCGGAGACCCCGCAAAGTGCGAAAAAGAGTCCGCTGGCCAAGGCTACGCCTTTAACAAAAAGTGGGTTGTAGCGGTCCTGCGTTTCGGCAATGGACCAGAGCCAAATGCTAACCCCGAGAAATAGTGCGGAGCCAAGAATAAGGAGAGATACCTTCTTCTTGCTCAGAGGAATCACGAGGCCAGGCGTTTCCGTAATTGTCATCATTAACTCGCACGTATGGGAGTCTAGCGATTCCGGCGGGAGGAACATAGACTGCCCGTGACAGAATTCATCAGTCTTGCACCGCTACCTGATATTGCTCCAGTTTGCCGTCTGGCATTTCGAAGGTCCAGGCCCGCAGAGTCTTCTCCGCGAATCTTATTCGATAAACGCGAAGCTTCATGCCTCCACGGAGACCCTGATTGACGTGGTTGAACTCTTGCGGCGTTCCCAAAGGCCCCAGGCTACCGGCGAAGTCTTTCAACGCCTGCTCGCTGAAGTAGCTGTTCGCATTATCCGTGAAGAGCGAACGATCAATCGTTCCATGCTGCAGTCCCTCGAAGATTTGGCGAGCCTGCTCCAGCTTCTGGGGGGTTGCGGGGTCATCCGTCGCGAGCAACAGAGGCGCAATGCCGTTAGCAATTTGACCGGCTGCTCCGGCCGCATCCTGATTGGTGAGCACGGCCACAGCCACGCGTTCATCGGGGAAGACGATGTTCTGGGCGGTGAAACCCGACACCTCGCCCCCATGAGACAGGGCGCGATGTCCCGCTACGTTGCTCACCGAAACTCCCAGCCCGTAGTGCGTGCCCAATCCATTCTTGAGCAACATTTCAGTCCCAAGCTCATGGTAAGAAGATGACTTCATCAACTTCTGATCGATGATGGAAATGTCCCAGCGTGCGAGATCCTGGGCGGGCATGGCAAGCTCTCCCGCGGCGAAGAGCCATCCTTTGCCCTCCTTGGGCGCCGGATGCAGCGGGCCAAGCGCATAACGCATGTAGCCGACCGGGTCCGTCTCCCCGAGCTTTTCCTGATCAATATTGGCGACGCTCTTCATCGCGAGCGGCGTGAATACCTTCTCGCGCAGAAACCGAAGTAACGGCATGCCGCCGGCCTTTTCCACGATGACTCCAGCAATAACATAATTGGTGTTGCTGTATTGCCACTTCGTACCCGGATCGAAATCCAGCGGCTTACGAGCCCATTGGTCAAGGATCTTCTCCGCCGTGATCGGCTGCAGCATCATGGGCATCACGTAGTCCTGGGGCCAATAGTCCTGATATCCAGATGTATGGGAAAGAAGCTGGCGAATCGTGACCTCGCGAGCGCGGGTGAGATCGGGAATAAACCTGGCGACATTGTCGTTGAGCGAGAGCTTGCCCTGTTCCTGCAAGAGGAGAATGGCGGCCGCTGTGAATTGCTTGCTGATAGATCCGATGCTGTATCTCATCTCCGGAGTGGCCGGAGTGCGTGGCGCGATTCGCGCATCTCCGTAAGCCTTGACGTAGACGATTTGGCCATCCTTCACGACGGCGACGGATGCACTCGGAACGCCGGTCTTAGCCAACGCTTCGGTTGCGAGCTTGTCTATCTGGGCCCGCAGATCGGAAGAGAGTTGTGTCTGCGCGGTCGAGGGATAGGCGGCGAGAGTTGAGATGATGACAACCGCGAAACAGTTAAGTAACAAGAATGATCGGCGCATAGAACTCTCCTCGTGAAAAATCTGACAACACAGCAAAAGCGGTCGGGTAGCCGGGTCGGATCGCTCCGACCTTCCGCGCCAAGCGATCCGAGGATACAGTCTTTCATAGTAGAGCGCGAGCGAAATGAAAAGACTCCTGAGGCCTCGGCCAACCGAAAGGCGTGCCAACCTGGAAAGAGTACTCATCGCATAAGCTCTCTCACTCTTGCTTTAATGAATTCCTTAGTCGGCGTGGGAGTATCTTCCCGTCTATCTGGTAAACTCGGCAGCCGAAAGAATGCCCTTCATCTCTTCCGTCAAGGTCCTTATCGTTCACTCGAATTGAAGGCGAACCATGAAAGCCTACTTTCATGGCCTGCGCTTCCGTAGCAACGTTAATCAGCGAAAGATCTGCTCTTATCCTGCTCTCTCGCAAAGCAGCCTTGAGATTGATCAAAGCCTGCTTATGGCCGGGACAGGATTTGAAATACAAAAACTCAACCTTCGCTGTAACGTTTTCCTGACTTGTGGCTGATGGCGCTTTCATCTCGTCCAGCATGCCCTTCAGTTTGGCTCTGAACGTGGCTTCATCGAGCCTTGGCGCTTTGGTGACGCCGCCGAGCTGGTGCATCCAGTATGCAGGTTGTGGGGGCTCGTCCTCCCACTGTGCGTCAGCCCCGTACAAAAGGTACACATCCCAGGCGATCAACCTTTGAGTCTGAAGAACGCGCTCCCATTGTTTCCCGGTTGAAGACTCCGGGTCCAGGAAGTACCTGACCCGCTTATCTCGAAAGCTATGCGATAGCCTTCGGGCTTCCCCGTTGAAGTCACCGCCAAAGATCGGAAGCCAAACGATGTAGGCTCTCACTCGATTATCGGTCACGCTCCTGAGCGTCTTTACTATGTTGGAGAACCCCCAACGGCACATCGGTCAGGTCGGAGAGATTAGAGCAACCAGCTTCACGTTGTCCGCGTCCTTCTGAAAGGCGTCTTTGAATTGCTCAACGCTTCCGGGTTTGGGTGCTTGTGCCTTGCGGATTGCCACCGTGGAGCGGCCACGTTTCTGAGCAGCGTTGCTCGACGGCAGACTCACCACGAATAGCGCGGCGGCCAAAACGAGCAGCCCCCATTGCTTTCTCATTTCTTTACCTCTCGTTTAGCAGCATGGCCAATCTCAACTATGACCGGGCACTTCGCGGCAGCTCCGTGTCTCGCGAGTTCGTTCTCACATGCTTGCAGGTGATGTGTAAGCGTGCGTGTAAATGAGCGGAGCCCTTTCATCCGCTCGTTAATCTCTCGCAGTTTCGCCTGGAGCAAATCCCGCATCTGACCGCACGCGCCGATACCGCCGCCGGTTAGTAGAGTTGTGATCTCATCAAGAGAAAGCCCATCTCTTGCGCCTGCTTGATGAACTTCACGCGCTCTATCGTCTCAACCGCAAACAAACGGTACCCACCTCCAGAGCGGGGCGAGGCTGGCAAGAGCATTCGCTTTTCGTAATAGCGAATCGTGCCAACGCTGACGCCTGCGCGTTGTGCTACTTCGCCTATGCGAAGCCAGGATTGAGTCACGCCGAAGAGTCTACACTATAGAGCCGGGTGTAGAGTCAAGTGGAAGTTTCACTGAGTCATAGGAGTTGTCCCTGGAGGCTACCGATTGTCCCGCAGATATTGGACCGCAATTGGCCCTTTACACACACAGGTTCTCAGCTAAAATGGCCTGGTACGCTGAGCCAATCCTTTTGGGAGGCCCTGCTATGATTTTCGAGATCAATCGCGCGACAGGAATTCCACTCTACCTTCAAATTGCCGCCCAGGTACGAGACATGGTCTCGAGCGGCACTCTCAAAATCGGCGACCGGCTGCCTCCAAATCGCGAATTGGCCAAGACTCTCGGCGTCAACCGAACAACCGTCACAACCGCCTATGCTGAACTCGAAGCCGACGGCTTGATCAACTCGCACATCGGGCGCGGCACTTTCATCGCAGGCGTTCCAACGCGCAAGCCGGCTGGCATTGTCCCCGAACGCGCCCAGCCATCCGCAATGCTGTGGAGCACGCTGCTTGCCGATCAGCGGAGCGACACCTGGCTCAACGGGCTGTTGCTGTCAAAGCAGAGTAAAGACGGGATCTCACTCGCCCACGGGTTGCCGCACGCCGACCTCTTCCCTCTCGAAGATTTCAGGCGGTGCGTCGATCGCGTGCTCAGAAAAGAGGGCCGGGTCCTCCTGCAACTCGGGCTGAGCAGCGGCTACCCTCCCCTTCAGGAATATATTGCTTCGCAGATGGCGCTTTCGGGCTCCGCAGTCAAACCAGAGGAAGTCCTGATAACCAACGGCTGCCAGCAGTCACTCGATCTGATTCGGCGTGTGTTTGTCGGAGCCAGCGATGAAGTTGCCATCGAGAATCCGACCTACCCTGGCGCAATCAGCGTCTTCTGCGGCAGCGGCGCCAAGCACGTCAGCCTGCCGGTTGGCGACAAGGGTCTCGACCTCGACGTGCTCGAAGAGATCCTTTCTCAACGCCGCCCGAAACTCATCTACACCATTCCCACGTATCACAATCCTACCGGGGTCACCATGGATATCGCGGCGCGGCGGCGACTGCTCGACCTGGCCATCAAGCATCGAGTGCCGATAATTGAGGACGACATCTATCGCGACCTGCATTACGACGGTTCGATGCTCCCTTCGCTCAAGGGGCTCGACCGGTACGGCGTGGTCATAGCGATAAACAGCTTTTCGAAGGTCGGCTTTCCCGGCTTGCGAGTCGGGTGGATAGCCGCGCCGCGCATAGTCATCGATCACCTCAACGTCGCCAAGCAGAACTGCGACCTCCACGCCAGCCTCCTGACTCAGGCCGCGATTCACGAGTTCTCCAAACATGGGTTGCTCGCCAAGCACATCAAACGGGTCAAGCGAGCCTACGCGCAACGTCGTGATGTGATGCTGGAATCACTGGAGAAGCATTTCCCTACTGAGGCGACCTGGAACAAACCCGACGGTGGAATGGCGGTCTGGGTGAAGTTGCCAACTGCACTAAATGCTAATGAGATTCTGCTTCTCTCCTCCGAGAACGGAGTGACGTTCAGTCCGGGCGAACATTTCTACTCGGGCGTTCCTCCGAAGAACATGATGCGGCTTTGCTTCACGAATGCGAGCCCGTCAGCAATCGAAGATGGAGTAAAGAAGCTGGGCGCGATAATAAAGGGACGAATTTCCACCTTGAAGAAACAGTATTCAGTACGGAAGCAAGAGGGCTTTAGGGCGCTGGTGTAAGAAAGCGTTTTACGTTTTACGTTTAGCGTTTTAGGTTCCCTTGGCCGGTCCCTGATTGAAGCGAAAAACGCGAAACGTCAAACGCAAAACGTCAAACGTAAAACGCGGAACGCGTTTCTTCCCCCGGAGGTGCTTGTGGCTACAACGATCCTGGAACCTCGACACTATCGATTCGCAAGCCGAATGTTGCAGATGAAGTCCTCGGCTGTCCGCGAGATCCTCAAGGTCGCCGAACGGCCTGACATAATATCGTTCGCCGGAGGCTTGCCGGCGCCCGAACTGTTTCCCGTCGACGTAATAGCCCGCGCTCACGCCGAGGTGTTCGCCGAAGAAGGCGCCGCCGCTCTGCAATACAGCACCACCGAAGGCTGGCGTCCCCTGCGCGAGTGGCTCGCCGCCAGGATGAATTTACGCGGCATCCAGGCCGTCGCCGATCGCGTGCTCATCACCAGCGGCTCACAACAGGGAATCGATCTGGTTGGAAAGGTCTTCCTCGAACCGGGCGACTCAGTCCTGGTCGAGAATCCGTCTTACCTTGCCGCCCTCCAGTGCTTCAGCGGATACGAGGCTTCCGTGATCGGGATCGACAGCGACGACGAGGGCATTCGCATCGACCAGGTCGAACAGGCTCTCAAGAGCGCGCGGCCGAAGTTCATCTATGTCGTTGCCGATTTTCAGAACCCGAAAGGCACCTCCCTTTCATCCGAACGCCGCACCCAACTGCTTGAGGTGTCGCGGCGCTTTCAGGTGCCGATTCTCGAGGACGATCCGTACGGCGAGCTTCGATATCGCGGAGAGCGGCCGCCGGCACTCGCCGCGATGGATAGACATGGCCTCGTCATTTACATCAGCACATTCTCGAAGACCCTGAGTCCCGGAATGCGAATCGGATGGGTGGCCGCATCCGACGAGATCATTCACGCGCTGATCATAGCCAAACAGCCGGCTGACCTCCACACCAGCACCATAGAGCAGCGCGCTGCCGTCCGCGCCGTTGCCGGCTTCGACTTCGACGGCCACATTGCCAGATTGTGCCGGGTCTACGGGGAACGCTGCGACAGTATGCTTGAGGCGCTTGAACGTTATTTCCCTGCCGAGACCAGCTGGACTCACCCTGAGGGCGGCTTGTTTTTGTGGATCGAGTTGCCGAAAGGGACCCGGGGTGAAGACCTGCTCGAAGATTCGCTTCGAGAACACGTGGCCTTCGTGCCGGGCGGGCCATTCTTTGTGGACGAAGGTCACGACAACTTCATCAGGCTAAACTTCTCAAATCGGCCTCCCGAGATAATCGACGAGGGCGTCAAGCGCATTGGGAAGGCGCTCAAGCGGAGGCTGACATGAACAGCAAGGGATTCATTATAGCGGACGTCTTTACTCAAGAGCGATTCTGCGGAAATCAACTGGCAGTCTTCACCGATGGCGCCGGCCTCGACTCGGCGACGATGCAGAACATCGCCCGTGAGATGAACTACTCCGAAACGACTTTTCTCCTTCCGCCTGAAGCGGGAGGCGACTATCGCATCCGCATATTCACCCCGGCAAAGGAACTGCCATTCGCGGGCCACCCGCTGGTCGGATCCGCAAACGTGATCGTTGCTGAAGGGATGAAGCGATCGACCGGCGCCTTAACGACCGTGCGACTCGAAACGGGCGTCGGTGAGATTGTAGTCGAGGTCAAAACCGAGGGAGGCAGAGCCGGCCACACGACAATGACTCAGCCGCTGCCTCTCACCAAAGGTACGTTTGCCGATGTTGACGCGATGGCAAAGGCGCTTTCGATTGACGCATCTGACATTCAAAGCACGGACCTCCCAATCGAAGCGATCTATAACGGCATTACTGTAGTCATAGTGCCCATCGCATCGCGAAAAGCCATCGAGCGTATTCAAGTCGATGGGATCGCGATTGGCGCCATCGTTCAGGAGCTGGGTGCCGAGACCGTGCTGGCATTCACTCGCGAAACGGTGGCAGAATCGAGCAGCGTTCATTGCAGGGTCTTCGCCCCGGGAGCCGGAGTTGGGGAGGATGCGGCGACCGGCTCTGCTAACGGACCCCTCGGCTTTTATCTGGTGAAGCATGGTCTCGTAAGAGTTGAACCGCGCACCAGAATCCTGAGCGAACAGGGCTGCGAAATGAAGCGGCCGAGCCAGCTTCACATCGAGATAGATGTGGATGCCGGGAGCGATGAAGTCACCGGCGTGCGCGTAGGGGGCGGCGTCGTGATTGCCGGCCGCGGCGAGATATTTCTTTCATGAAGACGTTTCGCGTTTGTCGAACGCACAGCGGCGGCGGCAGAGATCGGCTTGAGGTCGGAAGCTGCCTTCAACGATGAAGTTGGAGAAATCGTGAATGACAATCAAAGACATTGAAGATGTTTACAACTACAGCGACTGGGCAAATGAGAAGCTGATGAAGGTCATCGAAGGGCTGGCACCGGAAGAGTTCACGGGCCGGGTGGGAGGGTCCTTCGAATCGATCAGGACCACGCTGGTTCACATGCTCAGCGCTGAATGGGGATGGCTGGCGCGTTGCGGCGGACCGGAGCGCGGTCTCAAGCTTGAACCCAAGGCCTTCCCAACTCTGGCCGCGATCGAAGAGGC
>DASYSA010000323.1:0-17402 GCA_036003885.1 Blastocatellia bacterium
ACCTCTAGATCCTAAATTATCCTGGATCCTAGATCCTAAATCCTAGATCCTCTCAGATGTTGAAGTTCAGACCTTCAGGAGAATCAGGGCTGCTGGTCTTGTTGTCCTGGATCAAATCTGTTCCAGCACGCGGGCCGCAGAGATCGGCAATCGTAGTTCGGTCCAGGATGGCGGTCACAGCGCTGTTGGCTTCCATCCACACCTTTCGCATTCGGCATCTGAGCGAAATGCTGCACTGAGTGAACCCGAGTTCGGTTACGCAGTCGATCAGTGAGACCTCTGCTTCGAGCGACCTGAGCGCCTGGCCCATCGTGATCTCCTCCGGTTTGTAGGCGAGCCGATAACCGCCGGTCGGGCCGCGGGCGCTTTCAATCAGGCCGGCCTTTCTGAGGTCGATCATTATCAATGATAGATAGTCTTTGGGGATTGCCTGGCGTTCGGCTATGTCTTTGGCTTGAGTAATGCGCCCTGACTCGAAGCGTTCGGCGAGGTCGATGAGCGCTCTAAGTCCATAATCGCCTTTCGACCCGATCTTCATTTCGCGATCCCTTCTTGAGCCCGCCGGATATATACGTCACGTGGATGGCGCTGTCAAGGAGGGGGAATTGCGGAATTTCGAAATTCGAAATTCGCATTCCGCAATCTCTCAGAAGGTCACTCGCAGTCCAAACTGGAATGATCGCGGTATGCCGGGAGAGAACGAACCGCCGCCAAGTCCGAATTTGTTAGTCCGCGCTCCCTGAGCAGTTCCATTCACGGTGCCTGCGTTGCCGCTCAAGACGCCGGACAGCGGCCCCTGAACTGACAGCACTCCGCCCGGAGGATCATAATTGGCGAAGTTGAAGACGTTGAACACGTCAATCGAGGGCTCGATCGTCACATGCTCTCCAATACGAACCGCTCTCGATATGCGGAAGTCGGAGGTCAGGAATGAATCGATTCCCACCTGATCGGCGGGTGCCGGCAGGATTTCAGGTATCGTCGCGCCCAGCGCTCTGAGTTGAGCCTGCGTAAACAGGCCGGCGCCGATGAGTGCTTGCCCAGCCGGCGTGAAGGTTCCTGAAAGAGTCTGGTTGAAACCGGCGATCGCAGCATTGAGATGCTTTACACCCTTGATCTTCCTCCCGAACGAGCCGATGTTCGTCCCGGGCAGCACGTCTGATCCCCTGCCGTCTCCATTGACGTCGGTAAAAAAGATCTCGCCCGCCGCATCTCCCACCGGATTCAGCCTGAGCGTCAACGGAACCGCGGTGGCAACACGGGTGATCGTGTTCCAGTGCAGCCCCCATGGGAGCTCGGCCATCGTGCTGATCGTCAACTGATGAGTCCGGTCAACACCCACCGGTCCGAACAGGCAGGTTGGGCAGTCATTATTGAGGGACGCTTGCGCAAAGCCTTGATCGTTCTGTGTTGCCTCGAATCGAGAAAGCGCATACGAAATCGTCCAGGATGCAGAGCGGAGAATGGGACCGATGTGCCCAACTCGTCCGGCGATCTTCATAAGGAGCGCATTGTACGTCGACAACCCCTGCGTCGAGATCATTGATAGATTACCGAACTCGGAGTTTATCCCCGGGAATGCCGAGCCGGACCCGAGCCCGTTGGCGGCGAAATCATGAATTGTCGCCCCTCTTGCGATCGCCTCGTTGATATTGCTTGCCTCGAACTGAGAGAGGGTCGCCGCTATAGCTTCGCGAGCCCGGAGGCTGTTGAGCGAATCGGCCGCGCCGACGCGGTTGTAGTCATGTATGAGAAAGGTGTGAAGGCCTCGGTTGCGAACGTAATCGGCCTGTACCATCCAGTTTGTCCCCAAGCGCCTCTGCACCCCTATGTTTGCCTGAGCCGAGTAAGGCTGGCTGAACTCCGAGGCGAACAGTGCTCCGAAGGTGTTTTGTGTGCCCGGGAGGCCGCCCGGCGGCAACAGCGCGATCGGTCCGTTGGGGAAGCTCGAGGTAGCGGCAAGCGACAATGCCTGGAGCCGCGCTTGCGCCGCCAGAATCTGGCTTACCGATGTCCCGAGGGGGATCGAGGAGACACTGCTCACGTCGAAGATACTCTCGCCGCTGGGTCCTCTGAGTATGTTGAAGCCAGGTGCGTCGAACACGAATGGATTCGCCGGTGCGATCGTGTTCGGCAACAGGGCCGAGCGCTCGAAGATGACGTTGGTGAATATGTTGGTAGCGTAATACACGCCCAGGCCTGCTCTGACGACGGTATTGCCGCGACCCTTAACGTCCCAGGCGAACCCGAGGCTCGGCGCAAAGTTGTTCTTGTCCAATCTCACCTTGCGGGACTCGCCCGGTGCAACCGAATCGAGAACTGCGGGCCGCTCGAGATCGCGGTTGACCTGGCCGGGGTCAATCTCCCATCGCACGCCGAGGTTGATGGTCAGGTCGCGGCGCGCTTTCCATGCATCGCTGAGATACCAGGCAAAGCGCCCGTTATTGATTCCGCCAAACCTGTAACCGTGGGTGGGCTTCTCTGTAAAGAACCCCAACCCATTGCCGAAGACCACGTCGATAGGGAGATAGTTGAGCGGGTTCGATGGGTCGCCTCCCAGGTTCAGCGTCGTAAGCGTGTCCACGATAGGGGCCTGTCCCACAAAAGCCCCGAATAGATTGACCGTTATGTGATTGAAGTCGGCACCGTAGTGAAGCGAGTGGGTACCATGAACAAAGCTTCCGTCATAGCGGAACTCATCGTTGGTCTGCAGAGTGTGCTGTGGCGCCAGGAAATCGGGCCCGAACTGGACTCCGGTATCGTCAAACCGAATGAACAGCGGAATGTCAGGCACCCCCGGAGGCGCGGCCGGTTGGATGTAGTTGGCGAAGTTGAGGTGTCCATAGCGCGCCGAATGGGTGAAGCGCTTTAACGACAGGTCCAGCCCTGCGACAACCGAGTTGGTGTTGTTTCCATTCTGGAATGGCGACAGGTCGTTTCCTCCAAAGCCAGTCACGCCCTTGTTGCTGTTGTGTGTGAAGCGCCCAAACAGATGCAGGCGGTCGGTTGGGTTCCAATCCATACGAGCTGTACCGAATCTCTCATCGAATGGCGAAGGAGCGAAACCCTCAAACTTGTTGAATGGCGCGGGCGGTGAGAGGAACGTTGAAGAGTCTTGATTGTTCTTCTCGAAGTTTACGAACCAGAACGCTCGATCTCGTTTGAACGGGCCGCCCAGCCGGAAGCCGCCCTGCTCGCGATCGAATGGCGCATCACGCAGACCGACTCGCGCGGCAAAGCGATGGTCGCGCCAGAAGAGGAAGCCACTTCCATGTATACCGTTCTCCCCGCCCCTGGTCGCAACGTTCACGGCGCCGGTGTTCGAAAGACTCGTCGAAGGGTCGAGCGAGAATTGGCTGATCTGAAACTCCTGCAGCGCGTCGAGCGAGAAGTTCTGCACGGTCGTGCCGACCGTCTCGTCCGTGATGTCTATCCCATCCACCTGAATGCGGGTTGTGCGGCCCTCGCTGCCCGCTATCGAGATGCCCGCGAACCCGTTCTTGGTCGGATCGAACGAACCTCCATCGACAGTTTGAACGCCGGGTTCGAGCGCTGCGAGATCCAGGAAGTTGCGCCCGTTCAGGGGCAATATCTCTATTTGGCGCGCTGCAATGACTCCGGTGACGGTGTTGCGGTTGACGTCAACCTGAGTCTCTCCGTTGGAGGTCACCTGGACGGTCTCGCTTATCTCGCCGATCTCCAGGTTGATGTTGCCGCTCGCGGCTTCACCAACCACGACCTTCAGATTCAGCAAAGCGGTCTTAAAGCCCTTCGCGGTGAACTTGACCTCGTAGTCACCGGCCTCGAGCGCACTGATGACATAGGCGCCTTTCGAAGTTGTATCCGCATTGAACTTGCGGCCTCTTGCGCCCTGAATAACGGTGATCTTCGCGTCCGGAATCACGGCCCCACGGATATCCACAACGGTCCCTTCGATGCTTCCGGTGGGCACCTGAGCAGTTGCGATGAGAGGCGAGGAAAGGGTCAAGAGCAGCGCTGAGAGCGGTATCACAATAGCTGATCCGACATAAGCGCGGCAGGATAGGGCCGATGATCTCTTCTTTTGCATGGCCACCTCGTGGAGGTCTGGTTGTTTGACGTAGCGGGGGAAATTCAGGCAGGGGCAGTGCTCGGCGAAATCATCGGAAGTTCACTAGCAGAAAGGTTCGGCTCAAGGTCCTCAGAGCTGAACCAACACGAACCTCTACAGCATACTATGAATTCCGTCTGCGACCAAGCTCTGACGGAGTGCCTCATTACGTACGCGGGAACCGCCTGGTTTCGGTACTACTCCTCGTGTCGACCCGTAAGGTCAGTTACGCGAAGACGGCACGGCGAGTATAACACGGAGTGTCGGCTTGGAAGGATCTAATATTACATTTTGTTATGAGATGAATAATTCTCATCCGAGGAATCGAGGGACCTTATCGCTCTGTTTCAGTGGAGCTGGACGTTGGACTCTCTTGGAAAGGACGTCTCTTTACGGCGTCCAGCCCGGTATTCACTTATTTCTCTGTTCCGGACAATGACAGTCCTCTCGCGTCACTATTGAGTCGAATCGCTTCTGCTGGTCAGCTGTCAGCACCAATCGCATGCGCCTACGCGCGCTCTCTCGCAACGCGTCGTAGCGCGGCCGTACTTGCGCACACACGGACTTGTACTGGCTGCGCGTCTCGTCGATGATTGTGCTCATCAGCGAAGCCTGGCGGGCATCCAGCTCGAGTTCGCGTTGCAACGTCTCGAAGTAAGCATCGCCGCTGCGAATGGACACCGCGGAATCGGCCGGGCTGGGCATTGAAAGCTCGACCCCGTTCGCAGCGCCTCGATCCTGGTGGAAGCCGTTGAGCGACCCGGTCACCACGCCGAGCCCGAACACGAACACAAGCACGCACCACGTCTTGATCAGATTCTTCCTTTGTCCAGTCATCGTTCTTTCTCCTGGTTGTCGTCGGCGAAGAGCGTAGCGAGCACTTCGTTGTTCGAGATGGCGCATTCCTCACTGTTGGAGAGCGCGCAGGCACCGGCTGCAAAGACAAGAATGCCAGGCTCCTGGGCGGCCGGCAAATCTGTGTAACCTGCTGCCCTCTTCTCATGATTCCGGGCGTTTAGCCCCATACGTGGGACAAACGTGACAACTACCGTCACTAGCGCCATCACCGGTACCGCCAGTCTGGCTGCCCGAAGGAAGCCCGGCCAGGTACCCGTTGGATTCTCTAACTCTCGTTGCCGTGCGGCGATCGAAGCCCGGATGCGTGAGTAGAGCAGCGGCGCCGCAGCGGCCGATTCAATCTGGTCGTCACTCGCCCTCGCTGCCTGCACCAGGTCTGCGCCAACCTCGTCCAGGCGTTCTCCATTTGCATCGCCTTTCGTTCTCGAGAACATAAATTCCTCCGTTCACACAAACTCATTCAGCACTTTTCGCAGCGTCGCGCGCGCTCGGTGGGCGCGAACCTTCACTTTAGAAACCGACCACGCCATAAGCTTCGCTATCTCAATCACCGAAGTCTCCTCCGCATCGAGAAGGGTGAGCACAAGGCGGTCGTCGAGGCTCAGCCGGGCAAGCAGCTTCTCTGCGAGGTCGCGCGCGATTGCATTCGATTCGGCGTCACCGGCGACAGTGCCCGAGCGAAGACGCGTCTTCAACCAGAGTATTTCGGTGTCGCTCACGCTGCCGATCACTGTTTCCGGCCGCCGTTTGATCTTACGCAGCTCATCGTAGCAGGCGTTGATAGCGATGCGTGAAAGCCACGTAGAAAACGATGCCCCTCGCATCGGAGAGTAGTCCCCCAGAGCGAAATAGAGTTTGGTGAAAGTGTCCTGCACCAACTCTTCGATTCTCTCGGGCCGATTGAAGAAACGCCCGACTACCCCCGCGACTCGTCTTCTATGGCGCTCGAATATCAGTTCAAACGCGGCTTCATCGCCCCCGGAGGCCGCGCGAGCCAGGTATTCGTCGGTTACCTCGATGGGACGGTCTGATTCCGGGTTGGAGGCGGCGACGTTGAGGTTGTCGGTGATCTCATCCATTCGACACGCCTGATCCACGACCCGGGTTGGACCCATTAGATAAACCTGCTTCAAAAAGGGAACCCACCTTCTCCCCGCAACCTATTATCGAATCTGATTGGAAGCCAAGGCGCGTCAGCCCATGCTACATCGCTTTCAATCTATCAGGCGGTCCATCCCGACAATTCCCGGATGGCCCGTTCTCCCGACACACCTGCTCAACTACAATTAAACGTACGGATCTTGGGTTCGGTTACAGAGCGGGCCTCGAAGCCTCGGGAGGGACGCATGGAATGAGAGAACCCCTGAGTGAGTACTGAGTGCCGAGTACTGAGTAATGTGTCTGAATGCTGAGGTCCGGGGAAGCTGAGATCTTTCGAGCGGGACTCAGTACTCAGCACTCAGTACTCAGCACTCAGTACTCAGTACTCAGTACTCAGTACTCAGCACTCAGTACTCAGCACTCAGTACTCAGTACTCAGCACTCAGTACTCAGCACTCAGCACTCAGTACTCAGTACTCAGTACTCAGCACTCAGTACTCGGCACTTCGTACTATCTTACTTCGATCCCATTCGCAGCCTGATTCCAAACCGTGCCAGCAGCGGCGGGCCAATGGTCCGTAGCGGGGTCCGGCCAACCGTATACTCGCGATCGAACAGGTTCTCAACGGCGGCGAATAATTCAACGCCGTGGCCGACCGGCCGCGACGCAAGCGCATCAAGCGTGAAAAAGCGATCGAGCTTAAATTGGTTTTGATCGTCATCAAACTGTGCGCCGACCACGCGGCCCTGCAATCCAACGATCACTCGCGAAGGGTTGGAATACCGCATCTGAAATGTGAGTTGATGCCGAGGCACCTGCGGAATGAGGAGCCCTTCCAGAGCAGTGCTCGCGGGGAACTCCAATACAGTCGCGTCGACAAATTGATAGCTGCTCGAAAGCACGAGTGTGTGGGTGACGTGAGCTTCTGTCTCGAGCTCGACGCCTCGCGCTCGAGTGCGTCCAAGGTTCTGGCGTCTCCGGGTGATCAGATCGGGAGTCACTGTCAGAGTGACGTTTGCAATCGGGCGCGTGATCTCGCTCCAGAAGAACGTGCCCCGAGCACTGAATCGTCGATCGAGTGCTGTGACGCTCGCTCCGCCCTCGCCGCCGGTGAGCCGTTCAGCTTTCAGCCCAACGTTCGCTTGCGTGACGACGTTGCCTACCCGAAAGGATCTGTAGAGTTCGTTGAGCGTCGGCGCTCTAAACGCCCGATAGCCCGACGCAAACAGAGAGACTCTCTCGTCCGGCTTGCAGATGAGAGACAAACGAGGGCTGAAGGCTGTCTCATCTCGATCGAGAAACTGCGTCACAGTTGACGGACCGGGTGTAGCGAGCGGCCGGGAGGTCGAAAGAGCGTCGTAGTTGCGCCAGCGGTCTACTCGCCCGCCCACCGCCGCCGAGAACTTCGAAGTAATGTTGATTAAGTCCTGACCGAAAACTCCCACAGTGCGTTCGCGTCCGCCTGCACCGACCGCCGACGTGAGCCTTCCGGCCACAAACACCAGCTCGTCGCTCGCACCTCTGACTTCGCGCGCATCCAGCCCGGCTACCAGGGTCTGCCTCGAACCGGCTGCTCGCGACCACTGCGACGTGAACCCCGTCTGTTGGGCGGGTACTCGCTGGCTGCGAATCAGCGTTTCGCTGTTGCGGTCTGCAGCCACTGCTGAGAAGTCCTGGTCGAACACCTGCGTGCTGACATAGGCTCGTGCGGAAACAGCGCCGGCGCTCCTGGATCGCCAGTCACTGCCGCCTGCGAGTTGCCGTATGTGAGTGCGGTTTTGCTGAAGAGACGTGCCGTTCTCGCGCTCCTCACCGAAGACTGAGCCTCGCAGGAAGATTCTTCCGGCGTCCGAGATCAACCGCTCCAGAGTGAGATCGATCGTAGTGTGCTCGGACCCGGCAGGCGTGTCTGCAGCGCCGCGCTGGCGCTCATCGACGATTCGATAGCCATCGGTGTGAAAGGTCTCGACTGAGAGCTGCGCTCCCAACCGGGCGAATCGGCCCCCGGCGTAAAAAGATGCATCAGGTGTCTGCTCGTTGCCATAAGAGGCCTCCAGCGACACGACTCCATCTTTCGGATCATGATTTATAAAGTTAATCACTCCGCCAAGCGCGTCGCTCCCGTAGAGATGCGAACCGCCTCCACGCACAACCTCAATCCGGTCGATGGATTCGCGCGGGACGCGTCCCCAGTAGATCCATCCTCCGAAGGGATCGTTGATCGGAATTCCGTCCGCGAGCACAACTGCGCGACTGGCGCCGCTCGCGCCCACGCCTCGAAGCGAGACTCCCTGGGAAGTGGGATTCGCGGTGCGGCTGCCGGAGCGTCGGAAGAGGCTGAAGCCAGGCACCTGGCGCAAAGCGTCATCCAGCGCCAGCGCCGCCGTCGAGGACAAGTCTTCAGTGGAGAGCACGACCACGCTTGCTGCCGTCTCGCTGAGTCGCGTCTGAGTTCGCTCAGCGGTAACTGTGATCTGCTCAGCCACGAGCGCAGGCTCCATCGTTATCTCCAGCGCGGCGGTGTCGGCCGCCTTCCAATCTCTCTGGTAGGCGCGGAAGCCCGGCGCTCTCGCGCTAATCGCTCCGCTGGTTGATGACACCCCCTCGAAGGTAAACCGTCCTTCCGCGTCGGTGATTCGTTTAGCGGTAAAGGCGCCGCTGGTGAAGACGACTTCAGCGCCAGCCACCGGCGCGCCGGTCTGGTCGGTGACTGCGCCTTCAATTCGCCCTTGCTGCACCGACAGGCCCGGAAGGCCAAAGGTTGGCGGGTGAAGCGCGACAAGCAAAAAGAAGAGAACCGAGACACGACAGGGCAACAAGAGACGCAGGCGGCTAATTCTCGGCATCACCATCCTCCATTCTTACTTCCTCTTCGAGTAGGCAACCCGCCAGATCTTGTGTGCGCCATCGTCTGCGATAAGCATCGAGCCGTCCTTGAGAACGAGCAGTCCCACCGGCCGTCCCCACACGTCTTTACTCTCTTCGCCCATCATCCAGCCGGTGAGGAAGTCGTCGTAGCCGCCTACAGGCCTTCCATTCTTGAAGCGAACGCGAATGATCTTATAGCCAGTGCGTTTCGATCGATTCCACGACCCGTGCAGTGCGACGAAGGCATCGCCGCGATAAGCAGCGGGAAACATCCTGCCCGTGTAGAAAGTCAGGCCCAGCACCGCCGAGTGAGCCTGGATCAACACATCCGGCACCAGCGCCTTCTTCACCAGTTCAGGTCGTTCACCCTTTCGGCGGGGATCTTCGTTGGATCCTGTGTAAGAGAAGGGCCAGCCGTAAAAGCCACCGTCCTTGATGGAGGTCAGATAGTCGGGCACCAGATCGTCGCCCAGCAGGTCCCGCTCCTGGACCGCCGCCCACAATGTCCGAGTGCCGGGATAGAAGGCCAACCCGATCGGATTGCGCGTTCCGCTGGCGAAGATCTTGTGACCGCTGCCATCGGGGTTGTACTGGGAAATGGCCGCCCGAAGGGGATCGCTTTCGGCATCGACGTTCGACTGCGAGCCAACGGTGACGTATAGCTTCGAGTTGTCGGGGCTGAAGAGCACATTGCGAGTCCAATGCTCGCGGTAGCCATTCATTGGGAGGGAAGCGATCTTCTCGCCCTGGTCCTCGGCTTTTGTTTGTCCCGGCTTGTACTTGAATCGCAAAACGGCGTCAGTGTTGCCGACGTAGAGATAGTCTTTCCAAAAGGCCATGCCAAAGGGCCGAGAGAGTCCGCTGGCGAACTCGAACCGCTCGTCGACTTTGCCGTCACCATTGGTGTCACGCAGTATTTTGATCCGTCCCTCCTGGGACTCGGCAACAAACACATCGCCATTAGGAGCGAGCGCCATCCAGCGTGGGTTCTTAAGATCACCTTCGGCGAACTCGCTTATTGTGAACCCCGGCGGCAGGGTAAGTTTAGCGCCCGCGGGTCTCGGAACAATCTTCGGGCCATTGGTGGGTCCTTGAGCAACAACCGGAGGCGGCAGACTCGCCGGCGTGATGTCGTAGTGGCCTGGTGTGGGCGGTTTCTTTGCCTCGGACTTCGGCGCGTTAAACTTCCGCTCCTGCGCGCCTCCGAGGATGGCAAGAGCAAGAAGCACCGCGGCCGGCCATGCGGCCCGGCCTGTAACCCCGATCATCGAAGACAGAACCTTAGTTGCTTTTGTCATGTCGCTCAATTCCTTCTGCATGTGATGTGTGATCTGAACGCCGCGCCATTTAATCATGCTTAACAATCTTCCAGCAACAGAGGGGAGGGGAGAGTGGGAGAGTGGGAGAATGGGAGAGCGGGAGACACTCTCGCATTTCCCCATTCTCCCATTCCCCCATTCCCCCATTCTCCCACTCTCCCACTCTCCCATTCTCCCATTCCCCCATTCCCCCACTCTCCCATCCCTCCCCCGACCCCTGCTATAATGCCGCGATGCCAAAGCGGAAGATAGGAGTCGAGGTAGGGACCGAAGATCATTTCTGGAGTGAAGCCCAGAACAGATACGTCTACTCCTATCACTGCCCGGCATGCAGGGAGCTAAGAATCATTCCCGAGCTTGGAATCCACCGCTGCGATTGCGGATCCTGGCTCATCATTACCGATCAGACCTCCAAGCCTGCGCGGCGTTAAGCGGTCCGATCGGCTGTGATTCCTGGCAATCTGGACGTTCATCGGTCGAGTTGACTCTCGCCCTTGCCCCTTTTGTCATGTCCCCTTTTTTTGGCCTTGTCCGGAACTCGATTGTGGGTTCGTCAGGGCGAGGACCATCGCTCGACGACTTTCATTGGAGGAAGAGGATACATGCAAGCAAAAGCGGACCCCATCGCACAAAACATCAGCGTTCTCAGGGTGTCTCCGGCGATTCAGGAGGGCTTACGCGAGTTTGTCTCTCAAGTTGTCGACCTTTATGCCGGGGACCTGGTATCGGTCAGCGCATTCGGGAGCGCGGTTACCGGCGATTACGACAGCGAGGAGTCAGATATCAATCTGCTGATCGTCTATTCAGATCTCGAGATCGTGGAACTGGCTCGGGTAGCCGATTTGAGCCGGCACTGGCTGCGCAAGCATAAGTTCGCGCCTCGCTTCCTCTCGAAGCGCAATGTCGACGACTCGGCCGCCTATTTTCAGATCGATTTTCTCTCGATGCGTGATGCTCACGTGGTTGTCTGCGGCGAAGATGTGTTGGCCGGCATCCAGATGCGGCCCGAACAGCTTCGCTGGCAGATAGCATACGAAGTGAAGGCGATGCGCATGAGGCTCAAGCAGCAGTATTGGCGAACCGTGGATGACCCCCAACGGATGCGCGTTGTGCTGACCGACCGCTTCACCTCGCTGGTCCACCTGATGCGGGCGCTGCTTCTGCTTCGCGGCTTGCCGGCTCCGACCACTCGGCGCGAGACCCTCGATGCGGCGGCCGAACACTTCGGGATAGACCGGGAGTGCGCCGTCGCTTTGCTCGATTTGCGGCGCGGTAAAATACCCGGCCGCGAGGCCCTGGGCGGCCTGTTCGGCGGTCTGATGGAGATGATCCGCATTATCGACTCCGGCGTGGAGGAGAGAACCGTATGAGGCGAAGATCAATCGCCCTGTTTGTTTTCAGCCTGCTGTTGGCGTTGACAACAGTGGTGCAATCCGCGGCCGAGACGGAGGATTACTCGATCGACAACTACGAGTTGACGGTCCAGAGCCTGGCCGCAAGCACAAGCGTTCGGGTTACGATGGATATCACCTATCGGATCCGCTCGGGAGTGAAGTCCACAGGTTTCAAGTATATCGGCACCTATGATGCGGAACAGCTCAGCGGCCAGGACGGCGAGGGCCGGGTTATCAAGACCTGGGTGGATCATCAGCGCGAGACTCGCGTGAACTGGAGCTTCGCCGCCGCCGGGCCGGGCTTGAAGCGTGTCATCCTCACCTTCACCATTCCGCACGCAATAACCAACGGCACCGGCAACGAAAATCGCTTTGAGGCAGACTGGGCCGGCGTCTTCAAGGTGCCGGTTAATAAGGCAGTCTATCGATTCGTCTTTCCGGACAATGCCGCGCGTACCGTCTCGTGCACACCTTCAGAGTATGCGATAAGAGAACGAAACAACTGCCGAAGCATCGAGATGACGCAGTCCCCCTTTCACAACGCCACGTTCGAGATGACCTTCTGGCCCCGGATCGCAGATGGTGGATCATCGCTGGCTGCGTTGGGTCGGAGCGTTTCGTCCGGATTTTGGCATTCCCGCCAGTTCGGCAATTTTCTGATGTGGGCGGTCGTGGCGATATTCGTGGTAGTCATTCTGGTAATCAAGAATGCGAGGCGCGCGGGAGGGCGGCGCACCGGTTCCGGAGGGGTATCCTGGTGGTCGTCTGGAAGCAGCTGCGCAGGTGGGAGCAGTTGCAGCAGCAGTAGCTGTGGGAGCAGTTGCGGAGGAGGCGGATGCGGAGGTGGTTGCGGTGGATGACTTGCGACTCAACACTGATCGATGCAAGAGCGCCGCGAAGACCTGGATCGGCGGTCTTCCAAGGCTTGGCGTCGGACTCGGTTTTCGCAGACCACTTGCTGGGGAGATTCTGTCACACGCCGCCGAGATTGATTTTCTCGAAATCATCTCCGAGCATTACCTCAACCCAACAGGATTTGAAGATCGCGAGTTGCGAGAGCTGGGCCGCCGATTTCAGTTGATCCCGCACGGCTTGAGCCTCTCCCCGGGAACTGCGGAACCAGTTAAGAAGGACTACGCGCGAGCAGTCGGCCGGCTGGTTGACCGCGTTCAGGCTCCCTGGTGGAGCGATCACCTGGCGATGACACGCTCGGGCCGAATAGACATCGGGCACCTGGCGCCTATTCCACTAACCGAAGAGATGCTCGAGATCGTTTGCGACAACATCAAGCAGGCGCGCTCGGAAGTGGCCGCTCCGTTCATCATCGAGAACATCGCCTACACGCTGCGAATGCCGGGCGCGGAGATGGGCGAGGCCGAGTTCTTGTCTCGAGTCGTCGAGGCCACCGACTCGGGCTTGCTTCTCGATCTGATGAACCTGCATGCCAACTCGCGAAATCATGGCTACGACCCGTACGAGTTTCTGGCTGCGATACCGCTCGAGCGCGTCGTGCAGGTTCACATAATCGGCGGTCACTATCATCACGGAGTGCTGATTGATAGCCATTCACACCGCACACCCGACGAGGTCTGGCGACTGCTGGAATTCGTTGCGCGGCGAACCGAAATCAAAGCGGTGCTGATCGAGTGGGACGAAGAGTTCCCTGACTTCGGCGTGATTCTCGAAGAGCTCGCGCAAGCTCGAGAAGTATTATCCAGGAGGGACGAGGCGACTTATGTCGGCGCTTGAGGTTCAACAACTGCTCGCTCGGCTGTACACGGACCCGAGAATGCTCGAGGAGTTTCTCTCGGACCGAGAAGGCTTTTACGCGAGACATGCTAACGGCTGCGGTGATTTGATCCGCCAGATCGATCCGGGCCAGTTGGAGTTCTTCGCTGTTTCGCTCAGAGCGAAACGCGCAGGGGAGGTGAAGAAGCTGTTGCCGATGACCGTTCGGGCATTGGGGAGCAGATTCGCGGAAGAGTTCGACGAGTATGCTGCGAGGACGATGGCGAGCGGAGAAAAGAAGCACCTCGCCGACGCGATGGCATTCTGCGAGTGCTTGATTGAGCGGTCTGAAAGCCTTGACGATTTGACGCTGGAGTCAGCGGCTTTTGAGTTACTGGACTTCAAGGTTCGATTCCACCTGAAATGGGAAGGCAGGGATCCTGTGGTTGTGGAGGCGAACCCTGGATGGTGGCCGTGGCTGTGGGTGAAGAGATTCTCATACGAACTGCCTGCATTGACTGGCGGTGACTATTTGGACCTACGCAAGAGTGAGCGTGTGCGACTCGCGCTATTCGCTCGGCTGCCCGGACTTCGTGGGATCTGGTATTGGTGAATATCTCTCCGTTAGGCCTGACTTTTTGCTGTACCCCGATACATCTCGGAAAGGACTCGAGGAGTGTCTGGAATCAAGAAGCGTTCGAGTGTCACTATCTCGAACCCCGCGTCTTTGATGAGCCGATCGATGGGCCGATTCATATTGCAGCCGCATCCAACGATCTTCTGAATAGGATTGAACAAGTCCTGGCGTTTCGCTACTCGCGGGTCGTCGCTGCGACCGTGTTCCAGGAAGACGTACTTTCCATCTCGCTTCAACACCCTCCGAATCTCCGCAAGAGCGGAAGTCACATCGCCAATCGAACAGAGCGTTAGAGTGGTGACTACCGAGTCGAAGCTTTTGTCGTCGAAAGGCAGTCGACGGCTCGCATCAAGCTGAAACTGCTCGACCGGCATGCGAGCTTTCGCAATTCTCCTGGCGACTCTTGAAGGAAGCATTCGCCCCGGTTCAACCACGGTCAGCTTAGTCACCTGCAGGGGATAGTGAGGCAGGTTGAGCCCGGTGCCGAAACCGATCTCCAGCACGCTGCCTCGCGTGGGCTCAAGCGCGAATTTGCGCTGCTCATCAAAGTACGGGGTCCCGCCCAACCAGTCGAGCACCCTGGGAAAGATGTAGCTGGAGTAGAGGCCCATGGCGGATCTAACGAGTCCTCGCCTGGCCAGTATTCTTCGCTGACTTCTCCAACCGGCAACTCAACAACCACTCAAAGAAGTCCGGTTCTGCATAAGCCTTAACCCATGAGTCATGCCGGACGCCTTCGTACTCGTTGTACTTGACGTTGCCGCCGGCGGCTTTCAAAGCCTCCACCATCTTGCGCGATTCCGTTACAGGCACGACCGGATCTGCCCCGCCGTGAAAGACCCACACCGGTGTCTTGCCCACCTTCTGCGCAATCGGCGTGTAGGGGTCCGCCACCGAAGCGAGGTCGGGAGTTTCAGGCGATCTAGGCGCGGACCCCGGTGGGGGCCGCACGCCGCCGCAAATAACTGCGAAGGCCGCGAACCTGCCTGGGTGAGACGAAGCGATTGCCCACGTTCCGTAGCCGCCCATCGACAGGCCAGTCAGATACAGCCGTTCCGGATCTCCGTTGAATTCGGCAATAGACTGGTCAAGCGCCTTCAACGCGACAGCTTGCATTTCGGGCTCGGTCCACCAGCGATTCTTCAGGCACTGGGGAAGCACCACGATGAAGGGGACTCGGCTGACGTATCGGCGTATGGCGGTGCCGATGCCGACTTCGGTCTGTACGAGGCCGTCGTCGCCGCGTTCTCCAGCGCCGTGGAGGAAGAGAATGACCGGCCACTTCTTCTTCTTAGTCCAGTTCGCGGGAACGTAGACTTGAAAAGGAGCGGCCTTCGCTCCGGCGGTGAGCGTGCGGTTTAAGAAGCCGGTCTCCGGCTTACCGGCGGATGCGGATGCGGCAAAAGCGAATACGCATATCACGGCGGAGAGTGCCATCGCCTGAGTTCTTAACATTCAGTTCTCCTTGAGTGCATGGATTGTCCATGAAGGTTTTACTCTACAACGAAGCAGGGTGGCTTTCAAAGAAACGAGCTGTCATTTTAGTGCCGCGGGCTTCATTCAAGGTGGGACTCAAGGTGACAGGAAACATCTCATTAACACCCCACGTCAGCGGGGTGTCTCGTGGGGAACGGTGCTGGCGGAACCGTTTTTAACGGTTTCCGATCCGCCCAACGTAAACTCAATCTTTGTCTGGAATCTGTTTCGGATGCTGCTGGCTGTCACCAACGGGCCAAACCGTTAAAACGGTTCTCGTCCTCGTCGCGGAACAAACACCCACTGAAGTGGGGTGTTAATCAGACTGCGAGTGCCGCCAACAGTTCGTACCGCAACTTGCTCCGCATTTACATCTCAGTTACGATCTTTTTACCAACGTAATTCAAACTGCGATGAAGGAAAAGCCTTCTGCCAGCTCAAACGAGGGAAACTATGAAACGATCGGTCCGCGGCGCGAGTCTGAGTCTCGCCCTGCTCTCTGTTGTCTCTTTAGCGACCGGGATGCGCGCACAGAGTTTTGAGGTCAAGACCCACACTCTCAACAACGGCATGAAGATCCTGGTGCAGGAAGACTCTTCGATTCCAAACGTTGCCCTGTACATCTTCTACCGGATAGGCTCGCGCAACGAGCGTCCAGGCACGACAGGCATTTCGCATTTCTTCGAGCACATGATGTTCAACGGCGCCAAGAAATACGGGCCCGGCGAATTCGATCGCGTAATGGAGAACGCCGGGGGCAGCAACAACGCCTACACGACAAACGATGTGACGGTATATCAAGACTGGTTTCCGCGATCTACCATGGAGCTGATCTACGACCTTGAAGCCGATCGCATTCGAGATCTCAGCTTCGATCCGGAGAAGATCGAAAGCGAGCGCGGGGTCGTCGCAAGCGAGCGGCGGACTTCGGTCGAAAATAACAATTTCGGCCTGCTGTCCGAACTCGTCAGTGCGACCGCCTTCATCGCTCACCCGTACCAGTGGCCCGTCCTGGGCTGGATGTCCGATATCGAGGGCTGGACCATCGACGATCTGAAGCGCCACTTTCAGATGGGGTATTCACCCAACAACGCGACGATGGTGGTTGTCGGCGACGTCAAAGCGGATGAGATCATCAAGCTCGCCCAGAAGTACATTGAACCGATTCCGTCGCACGATCCTCCGGCTAAGGTGACCACCCGCGAGCCCGAGCAGATCGGCGAGCGGCGAGTGGTGGCAAAGAAGTTCGCTCAACTGCCTTTGCTGGTTGTCGCCTATCACGTGCCCGAGACCGCGAGCCCGGACTACTATACCCTTCAGGTGATGGACGCGATCCTCTTCTCGGGTCAGAGTTCGCGCATGTACCAGCGGCTGGTCGACAAGGATCAGTTGGCGCTGGCCGTGCAGAGCGACTACAGCTTCAGCTTCGACCCGACTCTGTTCAACGTCATCGCCCAGCCCAAAGAGGGAGTCGCGCCGGAGGCGGTCGAGAAGGCTATCTACGAAGAACTGGACAAGCTGAAGACGGCGGCCGTTTCAGACCAGGAGATAGAAAAAGCAAAGAATATCCTGCTGGCCGACTTCTACCGCCAGCTGAAGACTATCAGCGGCAAAGCGAACGTGCTCGGAAGCTACGAGGTTTTCTTCGGCGACTACCGCAAGCTGTTCACCGCCGCCGAGAACTACAGTAAGGTAACCAAAGACGACCTCAAGCGAGTGGTATCGAAGTACTTCACCGACAAGAATCGCACGGTGGGAACGTTGGCGCCCGAGAAGTAGACGAATGACCGTGCGACGTTTGGAAGCCGGAATAAGACAGGATGCCGCTGACTGCACAAAGAGCAAAGAGCGCATTGAAGACTGCGAAGCGCGGGCAAGCTGCCGGACCGCGCGATAAAATTTGGGAGAAGATATGAAGCGACTGTTCCGA